>NZ_ASZV01000029.1:0-198699 GCF_000442475.1 Ralstonia sp. AU12-08
CCGAGCACCTGCGCGGCGCCAAGTGCCTGTGACAGGCGCCGGGTGGCGCGGACAAAGGGAAGCGCCCGGGTGCCGATTGATTGCTGCCGCGCGCGCGAGGCCCCGCCATGCTGGCCCCATGCCTGCTGACGTTGTCAGCGACATGCCAGGCAACCATCGGTCTTCGAGGTTGCGTCGCAGTTCCCACTGCGTGACCGAACCAGCTCGCACCGCATCCATCCGCGAGCGGCCACCAGTCCTGGTGGCGGATGCTTTCGCCTTATCAACCCACCGCGGGGTTACGCACCTTCCCCGCATGCGTGGGCCGGTGTGTCTCCGCTTCATCCCAATGGAGATTCACCATGAACACCACGTCCAACGAGAAATCGTATTTCGACCTCCACACCTCGGGCATCGGCTACATCCAGCGTGTCCGTGAAGTGCCCGTCCGGGGCGGCCGCCGTGCGCAGCCTTTCCTGGCATGCACCATCGCCGCGCTGGTCGGCCCCGCCCGGGACCCCAGCTACCGCTACTTCGACGTCAAAGTCTCGGGTGCCGAGGCCAAGAAGCTCGTTCAGCGCTACATCGGCGTTGACGATCCCAAGCAGCGCCCGCTGGTGCGCTTCCGCCTCGGCGACCTGTGGGGCGATGCGTACATCCGCGACAAGGGCGAGCAGAAAGGTCAGGCCGCCGCGTCCCTCAAGGCGCGACTGCTCAAGGCCGAACTGATCGACCGGGCCGAACTGGCTTCGATCGAGCAGCACGAGCTGATCACCCGTGGCATCGGCTATCTCAATCGTGTGAAGGACGTCACCCCAAAGGCTGGCGACTCGTTCCTCTCTTGCACCGTCGCAGCACTGGCCGGGCCTGTCGATGAACCGGAGTATCGGTACTTCGACACCATCGTCGCCACCCCGGAAGCCGAGCATCTGGTTCGCCGGTGCGTCCAGGCCATCGAGGGTGACCGCAAGGTGCTGATCGCCTTCCGTCTGAACGACATGAAGATCGATCCGTACATCCGCACCAAGGGCGAGCACGCCGGGGAACCGGCCGCAAGCCTGGAATCGACGCTGGTCCACATCGGTCTGATCAAGATCGACGGCACCCAGGTCTATCCGACGAGCCAGGCGCAACCCGAGGCGCCGCTGGCCGAAGACGCATCCGCGTCCGAAGCCGACGACGCCATCGACACGGCCACCGAGCCCGCCGAGCGCGAGCCCGAGGCGCAAGTCGAGGAGCAGGAGCCGGCATTGGCTGCTTCGTTCTGATACGGCATGGCCCCTCACGGGGCCTTGTCGCTTCTCTTCCCGCATCCGCCGCGTCCCTAGGACGCGCGCTTGCGCATTTCATCCCCCGAGTTCCGCGTGATCTCACGGCCGCGCGGTTGTCGCATTTCTCAAAGGAGATCAGCCATGTCTCTGGCATCCCGTTTTGCTCCGCAATCCCCGATCCTGCGCTCCGATCGTCCACTCTCGGACGACCGCATTCGCGCCGTCGTTCCGTCGATCTTCGCCGACGCTCCGCATGGGAGCCGGTCCGATCGGTATGCCTACATACCGACCTCGACCGTGCTGACCAAGTTGCGCCAGGAGGGCTTCGAGCCCTTCATGGTGTGCCAGACACGCGTGCGCAACGAAGACCGGCGCGAGTACACGAAGCACCTCATCCGACTTCGCCATGCAAGCCAGATCAACGGCGACGAGGCGAACGAGATCATCCTGCTCAACAGCCACGACGGCACGAGCAGCTATCAGATGCTCGCCGGCATGTTCCGGCTCGTCTGCCACAACGGCCTGGTTTGCGGTGACACCACCGCCGACATCCGCGTTCCCCACAAGGGCGACGTGGCCAGCCAGGTGATCGAAGGTGCCTACGGAGTCCTCGACGGCTTCGAGCGCGTGCAGAACGCGCGCGATGCGATGCGCACCATCACCCTCGATGAGGGCGAAGCGGAGCTCTTTGCAAACTCCGCGCTCGCACTCAAGTACGACGATCCAGCCAAGTCCACGCCTGTCACGGAGAGCCAACTGCTGGCACCCCGGCGATGGGACGACCGCAAGAACGACCTGTGGGCCGTCTTCAACCGCGTCCAGGAGAACCTCGTCAAAGGGGGCCTGAACGGACGCACGGCCAACGGCCGCAATCAGCGCACCCGTCCGGTGCAAGGCATCGACCAGAACCTGCGCCTGAACCGGGCGTTGTGGCTGCTGGCCGAAGGCATGCGCCAGCTCAAGGCGTGATGCCACGCGGACCTCGCCCACCTCGGGCGAGGCCATTTCCTCTCATCCACCGGGTGCCGTCGGCGGCCCGTCATTCATCATCAGGAGAACCATCATGGCAACCCCATCGGCACCCGAGAAATCGGTTGCGCCCATCGTCGTCCCCGGCCAGCTCACGCTGCGTACCATCCGCGGCAAGAACGGCCCGTTCACGGTTGGCCGCCTCGCCACGCACCTCGGTACGTTCGAGGTCAAAGACCCGGAGCTGGAGCAGTACCCCGAAGGCAAGTACGACGGGGAATTCATAATCAGGTACATCTTCCCGAAGTCCTATCCGGTCGGCGGCGGCATGCGGTTCGAGATCCGTGCCAGCCTCGACGGCATGACGCTCAACGGCATCGACAAACTCAGCCGCGACGAAGCCCGCAGCTTCGCCACCCAGGACGTCGATCCGCTCGATGAAGAGCAAGGGGCGCAGCCTGCGGCAACGCCGGCCAAGCCCACCAAGGCGTCCAGGCCCGCCAAGCCCGCACCCGTGCAGGCGTCCGCGGACCCGATGGTCGATACCACGCCCTTTGGCGTGGATGCGCCGCCACCTGCTGAGGCTGCTGCCCCCGGCAGCACCCAAGACGGTGACCCCGCGCTCTTCGGCCTGCTGTGGCCGCTGGGCGAGTCCGTGAAACTGGATTCGACCATCGACCGCCGCGCTTTGCGTGCACAGATCGCCCGCCTGGGCGAGCTGGGCTACGCGCTGGACTTCAAGACGCAGGAGTGGAGCCGCCAGGCCGAACTGCAACCTGCGTGATCGCAGACGCCGCATGCGCGGTGTTCTTCATCCACCCGCCGGGGTCCCTTCCCCATGCGGGGGAGGCCCTGGCCATCTTCTGGAGGTCTTCATCATGTCCACCATCGCTTGCGATATCCCCCGCTCCGCGCTGGATGAACCCGCGTGGCGGGCTCTCTGCGAGACGGCAGCCGCACAAGCCACCAAGGGTTGCGGACTGTCTCACGACTACTACGTCGAACGCTTCAGTTCGGCGATCGACGCGCAACTCGGTCGATTGCCCGAAGAACAGCGCGCACAGGCGCTGAAGATCGCACAGGAATGGGACTACGCAACACCGGCCGAACGGCAGGAAACCCAGGACTGGAATGCGGAGCACGGCTATTGCTCGCATGGGATCGAGTTCGGCAGCTGCCCGGCTGGTTGTGATCGCGACGATGACGACTGGGACTAAGGGCAAGGCATAGGTTTTCCTTCGCTGCACCTGCGGCATTCCATCACCCACTGGGGGTTCTTCCCCACGGGGAGGCCTCCAGCTCAACTTTTCGAGGAGGCCTCTCATGGGCTGGTATTTCTCTCCCCAATCGCGGTCTGAACTGATCGCGGAACTGATCGCACCACAGCAGACCGAGCGCGTCAGCGCGAAGGTTATCGCTCACGCATTGCGCGGCAACGTGCTGTGGTCCGTGGTCGAACTGACCGCCAAGGTCGAAGGTGTGCATCGTGATCTCGCGCCGGGCCAGTCCCTGCGCTACATCCGCTGCGATCTGCTGGAACGCAGCGGCAACCAGTGGGGCTACAAGCCGCTGGAAGAGTCCATGCATCCGTACTATTACTCGTGCCCGCTGTCCTATCTGGACCTCGCACCGGAGCAGTCCGCCGACTGGCGTGCAGGCGTTCGCGCCTACCACGCACGGCGGCGCACACCCACGGCTGTCACGGCACCCGCCGCGGCGCTGTTGGCCTGAGCCAGGAGGAACCGACATGGACCCGATCCTGGCTGCACTCCCGCTCTCGCTGTTGAAGCTCGTTGAAGGCAGTTTGTCCAACGACGAAGTTTCCTCCGACGAGGAAATGCTGGGGTACTTCATCGACAACGGCCTCACCGAGGAGCAGGCACGGCAGGCGCTGACCTACCGCGACCAGTACCTCAACAACATCTACCTGGAAGGCTTCACGCCGATCACTTCGGCGGACGAGCCGCTTCACTTCAACCCGCACACCCGGCAGTTCGAGCCGGACTGAGCGGTTTTCTTCCACCCCCTGGGGCAGTACTTGCCCCAGCGGGCGGTGCTGTTCCCGTTCATCCGAGGACACCACCATGCCCGCAAACACTTCTTCCACGCTGTACCGCATCGACGAATGCCCGGACGTGATGGCCGACGCCTGCGTCGGCGATGACCAGGGCAACCTGATCTTCCTGTCCATCTGGGCGCGGGACACCGCCGTCCAGCAGTTCCTTGCACGCCTGACCCTCGGGCGCGACGAGCAGGGACTGGACCAGTTCCACGTCATCACCGACCAGGGCGGCAGCGTCCCGGTATTCATCGGCAACGTCGATCGCCTGGAAAAGCGCATCACGCGCGCCTACCGGCGAACGCTGTTCGGTTCGCTGTCCAACGTGTGGCTGTTCGACCGGCGCTGCGTCAAGCCCGACAAGGCCAACGCCAGCGCATTGGCACTGCTGCCACGTGACAGCGCCCACCGGCTTGACCGCCTGTGGATGCTGGTGCGGGACACCTGCCCGTTGCCGCTGCTCGACCACTGGCGCGAGACCGTGCTGGAACTGCTGCAAAGCCGCGAGATGCTGGCCCGCCTTCCGTTCGCCCTCGGGCCGCTGGAAGGCCATCGGCTCGCCATCGACGTGCCGGCGCTGAGCTTGGCGCTGGGCTCCCTGATCCGCAGTGACGCGCTCACCGCCTATCCCTATCCGGCCAAGATTTGGACGCCGGAAGCGGTAGCGGCTTGACCCACCCTCGGAGGCACGCCTTGGCGTGCTTCCGTCATTCATCCCCGCCAACCAGGAGACTTCCATGGCTCTCATGTTCCCGCGGCTCGCCCGCAATTTCGCCAAAAATGGGTACTACCCGACCGACGAACCCACGCTCGAAAGAGCCCTCAACGCACTGATGCCCAGCGACGGGCCGATGTGCATCCTCGATCCCTGCGCCGGTGAAGGCGTGGCAATCGCCGAAGCCTCTCATGCCCTCGGGCGCGAACAGGCCAAGGCGTTCGCCGTCGAATTCGACGCCGAGCGGGCGCGCCATGCCCGCGGCCTGGTCGATCACTGCCTGCACGCGGACCTGATGGACACGATGATCTCCAAGCAGTCCTTCGGACTACTGTGGCTGAATCCACCGTATGGCGACCTGTCCAAGGACGTCAACGGCAACATCGGCTATCAGGGCCAGGGCCGTGCCCGCCTCGAAAAGCTGTTCTATCAGCGTTCGCTGTCGCTGTTGCAATACGGCGGCGTGCTGGTCTTCATCGTCCCCGGCTACGTGCTCGACGCGGAGCTGGTCGGCTGGTTGACGCGCCACTACACCGATCTGCGTATCTACCGAGCGGTGGAAACGCAGTTCAAGCAGGTGGTGATCTTCGGCCGCCGGGTCCGTCAGCGGGAGCTGGCACCCGATGGCGTCAAGGCCGTGCGCAATCTGCTGCTGCAGGTTGGGCTTGGCGAAGTCGAAGCCGAGGAACTGCCGAGCGAATGGCCGTTCCTGCCGTACATCGTCCCCGCCAGTCCGGCCGAGCCGGAGCATTTCTTCCGCGTGACGATGGAGCCCGAACAGTTCGCCGACGAGGTTGGCCGGCTGCAAGGCCTTTGGCCGTCGCTGGACACGCACTTGGGGACCGCGCAGCAGTCGCTGCGTCCACCGGCGCGGGCCTTGTCCCACTGGCATCTCGCCCTGGCTCTGGCCGCGGGCGCGATCTCCGGCGTCGTGCGCTCCCAGACGGGGCGCGTGCTCGTCGTCAAAGGTGACACCCACAAGGACAAGACGCTCCAGCGGGAATTCACCGAACGCGAAGACGGCTCCATCGCCGAGACACGCATCCTCACCGACAAGTTCGTGCCTGTCATCCGCGCGTGGGACATGACGCCTGGCTCCCCGACACGGGGCGAGGTGTTGACCATTCGCTGATCCACCGGACGCGCTGCCGTCCTGCTGTACCAACTCGAAGGAGAAACACCATGATCCCCAATCCGTTCAAGCGGCCTGCGCCGCACAAGCAACCGTTGTTCACACCGAGTACGTTGAAGTTGAGCGAGAAGGTGCATTGGCTGGCCCGGCGAGGCCTGATTGACCCCTTGGCCTATGTCCAGCGCCATGTGCGCGGGGACTGGGGCGAGATCGATGAGGCCACCCGCCAAGCCAACGACGTGGCGATCCAACAGGACAACCTGATGATTTCGCAGTTCAGGATCACGCCGGACCTGGCGCTGATCGTCAAGACCAGCGAAGACCACCAGACCACGGTGGTCCAGCTTCCCGAAGAGCGGGACCTGATCTGAGGCCCCACATCGTCATCTTCATCCACCTGACGGAGCCACTTCACTCCGGCAGGGGTGTCGTGGCCCAATGAACCATCAAGGAGGAGCCCATGGCATCGCATCGTATCGAAACCTACTGCCACAGGCTGACGTTCCCCATTGGGGCGCTCATCTTCAGCAGAGGTATCAACCGCCTGTTCAACGCGGGTCGCCTGGACCCGATTCCGTACTTCAGACGGCACGCCCGCGGCGACTGGGGCGACGTCACCGCCCAGCAATGGGAGGCCAACAGCTCTGCGCTTCAATCAGGCGCGCCGCTGGAATCGCACTACGTGATCCACCCGGGACTCGCCATTCGCATCATCACCGATACGGGGCGCAGCATCACCGCCATCGTGCTGCCGTCCGAGGACTGAGCACGGTTCACCCGCGGGCCACCCAGGCCAGCATCTTCAACCACCTTCGGCCACGCGCCGATTCTCCTCCCACCACGGGGCATGCCATTGCCCCGCTGGGGGTGGTGCATGCCCCATTTTTCTTTGGAGCATCACCATGTCCCTCGATCTCGAAACCACTGCCGCTGAAGCCACGCCCGTGCAGGGCGAACTGCTGGACGCGGAATCCAACCCTCTGACCCTGAGCCTTCAGGATTTCGTCGGCGAGTTCGGCGACGAACTGCTCGACGCCCTCAACAGCGCCAACCCGCCGGTCTATACCGGCCAACCGCAGGCGCACCGGCAACTCGTCGTCGCCAGCCTCAAGCGCAAGCTGTTCCCAGCACAGGCCGAAGTCGTCCACGCCGCCGCCGAGCTGCTGATCGACCGTGGCGAACGCGCCGCGATCGTCAATGGCGAGATGGGCTGCGGTAAGACGACCGTCGGCATCGCCGCGGCCGCCGTGCTCAACGCCGAAGGCTACCGCCGCACTCTGGTCCTGTCGCCACCGCACCTGGTTTACAAGTGGCGGCGGGAGATCCAGGAGACGGTGGCCGGCGCCAAGGTATGGGTGCTCAATGGGCCGGATACGCTCGTCAAACTCATCAAGCTGCGTGAGCAGTTGGGCGTGCAGCCCACGGGCCAGGAGTTCTTCGTCCTGGGGCGCGTGCGGATGCGGATGGGCTTTAACTGGAAGCCGGTCTTCACCCAGCGACGCACCCGCCACGGCGACGTGGCGGCTTGCCCGGACTGCGGCACGGTCATTACCGACCTCGACGGCGAGCCGGTCAACCCGGTCGCGCTCCAAGCCGAGGAGTCCCGCAGGAAGTGCGGCCACTGCGCCGCGCCCCTGTGGACACTGATCCGCCCGCGCAGCCTGTCCGGCAGCGATCAATCCTCGGCCGTGCTCAAAGCCTTGAAGCGCATTCCGACGATCGGGGAAGTCACCGCGCAGAAGCTGATGCAGAAGTTTGGGGACGGGTTCCTGGCATCGATGCTCGGCGACAACATCCACGAGTTCATCAACTTGATGGACGGCAACGGCGAGCTGGTGTTTTCTGACCGTCAGGCCACGCGCATGGAACGTGCGATGGCCAACATGGAGTTCGGCTTTGGCGAGGGCGGCTATCAGCCGTCCGAGTTCATCAAGCGGTACTTGCCGCAAGGCACGTTCGATCTGCTCATCGCTGATGAAGCGCATGAGTACAAGAACGGTGGCAGTGCCCAAGGTCAGGCCATGGGCGTGCTGGCGGCGAAGGCTCGCAAGACCTTGCTGCTGACTGGCACGCTGATGGGCGGCTATGGGGACGACCTGTTCTATCTGCTGTTCCGAGCCCTGCCTGGGCGGATGATCGAAGACGGCTACCGCCCGACCACGAGCGGCAGCATGACCTCGGCTGCGATGGCGTTCATGCGCGATCACGGGGTCTTGAAGGACATCTACTCCGAGAGCACCGGCACGGCGCACAAGACGGCCAAGGGCACCAAGGTATCGGTGCGCACGGTCAAGGCCCCGGGCTTCGGCCCCAAGGGCGTCTTGCGCTGCATCCTGCCGTTCACGATCTTCCTCAAGCTCAAGGACATCGGCGGCAACGTCCTGCCGCCTTATGACGAGGAGTTCCGTGAAGTCGCGATGGACACGGCACAAGCCGCGGCCTACCGCGATCTGGCGGGTCGGCTGACCGCCGAGCTGAAACAGGCTCTGGCGCGACGCGATACGACCTTGCTGGGCGTGGTTCTCAACGTGCTGCTGGCCTGGCCGGATTGCTGCTTCCGGTCGGAGACCGTGGTGCATCCGCGCACGCGCAACACCTTGGCGTTCGTCCCGGCTCAGTTCAACGAGTTCGAGGTGACACCGAAAGAGCGCGAGCTGATCGACATCTGCAAAGAGGAGAAGGCACAGGGTCGCAAGGTCCTGGCCTACACGGTCTATACCGGCACGCGCGACACCACGTCGCGCCTGAAGGTGCTGCTGGAGCAGGAGGGCTTCAAAGTGGCGGTGCTGCGCGCGAGCGTGGACGCCAGCCGCCGCGAAGACTGGATCGCCGAGCAACTGGACCGTGGCATCGACGTGCTCATCACTAACCCCGAGCTGGTCAAGACGGGGCTGGACCTGTTGGAGTTCCCGACGATCGTGTTCATGCAGTCGGGCTACAACGTGTACTCGCTCCAGCAGGCGGCACGCCGCTCCTGGCGCATCGGGCAAAAGCAGCCCGTGCGCGTGATCTACCTTGGCTATGCCGGTTCTTCGCAGATGACCTGCCTGGAGCTGATGGCCAAGAAGATCATGGTCTCGCAGTCCACCTCGGGCGACGTGCCTGAATCCGGGCTCGATGTTCTGAACCAGGATGGTGATTCCGTCGAGGTCGCACTGGCCCGGCAATTGGTCGCCGCCTGAACTTCACACAATGCCGACGACCGAGAGGTCGTCGGCTCTTTTTTCAGCGCCTCGCAGCGTCAAATTGCACCTTGCCGTACACGCCTGGACAGTGATTCAGCGCTTTCCTTGCGCTCGCTGTAACGATCCACCAGATACGGCGCCACGTCGCGCGTGAGCAGCGTGAACTTCATCAGTTCTTCCATCACGTCCACGATGCGGTCGTAATAGGCCGAGGGCTTCATGCGCCCGACCTCGTCGAACTCCTGGTATGCCTTGGCGACCGAGGACTGGTTCGGGATGGTCAGCATCCGCATCCAGCGGCCGAGCACGCGCATCTGGTTGACCGCGTTGAAGGACTGCGAGCCGCCCGACACCTGCATCACCGCCAGCGTCTTGCCCTGGGTCGGGCGCACCGCGCCGACCGACAGCGGAATCCAGTCGATCTGCGTCTTCATCAGGCCGGTCATCGCGCCGTGGCGCTCCGGCGAACTCCACACCATGCCTTCGGCCCATTGCACCAGTTCGTGCAGTTCCTTGACCTTGGGGTGATCAGCGGGTGCATCGTCCACCAGCGGCAGGCCGGACGGATTGAACAATCGGGTTTCACCGCCCAGCGCCCGCAGGATGCGGGCGGCTTCTTCGGCTGCGAGGCGGCTGAACGAGCGTTCGCGCAGCGAGCCGTAGAGCAGCAGGAAGCGCGGCGCGTGGGTGGTCCGTGCCGGCGCGAACAGGTGTTCGGCGTCTGGTTGCTGGAACAGCGCCGCGTCGATGTTTGGCAGGTCGAGGCGGGCTTCAGACACGACGGCCTTTCTCATCAACCAGCGGCTCGCCGTCTTCCTTGTTGAACGCGCCGCGCTGCGGTTGCGGCAGAAGGTCGAGCACGGCTTCCGATGGCCGGCACAGGCGCACACCCAGCGGCGTGACCACGATCGGCCGGTTGATGAGAATGGGATGCTGGAGCATGAAACCGATCAGGTCGTCGTCGCTCCACTTCGGGTTGCCCAGGTCGAGTTCGGCATAGGGCGTACCTTTCTCGCGCAGTATGTCCCGCACCGGCACGCCCATCGCCGCGATCAGCGCCTGGAGCGTGTCGCGGCCGGGCGGCGTCTTCAGGTACTCGATGATGGTCGGTTCCTCGCCGCTGTTGCGGATCAGGCCCAGCACGTTGCGCGATGTGCCGCAGGCTGGGTTGTGGTAGATCGTGATGGTGCTCATGGATGCCTCTTGGAGATTACGAAGTGGTCGCGCGGCGTTCGTACCAGCCGCGTGAGCGGTTGACCACCCGCACCACCAGCAGCATGACCGGCACCTCGATGAGCACGCCGACCACTGTTGCGAGTGCCGCACCGGAATGGAAGCCGAATAGGCTGATGGCGGCGGCCACGGCCAGCTCGAAGAAGTTGCTGGCACCAATCAACGCGGATGGCCCAGCGACGCAGTGCTTTTCGCCCGCCTGGCGGTTGAGCCAGTACGCCAGCCCGGAATTGAAGAACACCTGGATCAGGATCGGCACCGCGAGCATGGCGATCACCAGCGGCTGCCGGATGATGGCCTCGCCTTGGAAGGCGAACAGCAGCACCAGCGTCAGCAACAGCGCGGCGATGGACAACGGGCCGATGCGTTCCAGTGCCCTGTCGAACGCGGCCTGTCCCTTGCGCAGCAGCGCCCGGCGCCAAAGCTGGGCCAGGATGACCGGAATGACGATGTACAAACCCACCGACACCAGCAAGGTGTCCCAAGGCACCGTGATCGAGGACAGGCCCAGCAGCAGGCCGACGATGGGTGCGAAGGCGAGCACCATGATGGTGTCGTTCAAGGCCACTTGCGACAGCGTAAATGCCGGATCGCCGCCAGTCAGTCGGCTCCAAACGAAAACCATTGCGGTGCACGGTGCGGCAGCCAGCAGGATCAGGCCGGCGATGTAGCTGTCGAGTTGGTCGGCGGGCAGCCAATCAGCAAAAGCGTGGCGGATGAAGATCCACGCCAGAAGTGCCATTGAGAACGGCTTGACGGCCCAATTGATGAACAGCGTGATCCCCATGCCTCGCCAATGCTGGCGCACCTGGCCGAGCGCGGCGAAGTCCACCTTCAGCAGCATAGGGATGATCATCACCCAGATCAGCAAGCCCACCGGCAGGTTGACTTGAGCGATCTCCATGCGGCCGATGGCCTGGAATGCGGCGGGCGCGAACTGGCCCAGAGCGATACCCGCGATGATGCACACCGCCACCCATAGCGTCAGGTAACGCTCAAAGCCGCTCATGGCGGAGTTTGCTGGCGCGGGGCCGGCGGTATCGGTTGCGCTCATCGGTTCAGGCCTCACTGGCGGCCGATGTCGCGCAGTTCGCGCTGCAACGACATGGCATCTAGACTCTTGATCGGCAGCGACAGGAACAACTCGATGCGTCGGCGCAGCGTCATGGCGGTATCGAAGAACGCCTTGCTTTGTCGTTCCAAGGAGCCTTCCACGGCAGCCGGGTCAGGCACGCCCCAATGCGCCGACACCGGCTTGCCCGGCCATAGAGGACAAGCCTCGCCGGCTGCGTTGTCGCAGACGGTGAAGATGAAATCGAACACCGGCGCATCGGGCTTCACGAACTCGTCCCAGCTCTTGCTGCGGTAGCCCGTTGTCGGAAGGTGCAGCCGCTCCAGCGTGGCGAGCGCCAGCGGGTGAACTTCGCCTTTCGGATGGCTACCTGCCGACCAGGCGTGAAACCGCCCCTGGCCCATGTCGTTGAGGATGCCTTCGGCGAGGATGGAGCGGGCCGAATTGCCCGTACAGATGAACAAGGCGTTGTAAGTGGTATCGGTCATGGTCAGCAGCAGGTCTTGGATGGAGAAACCTCGCATACGCCACCTTGGCAGCAATGCTCGGTCAGGTAGCCGATGAGGCCGTTCATGTGGCCGTACTCGGCCCGATAGATCAGGTTGCGACCCTGCTGCTCGATGGTGACGAGGCCGGCATGGGCCAGCTCCTTCAAGTGGAAGGACAAGGTGTTGCGGGCCACGTCGAGCTGGTCGGCTAGCGTGCTTGGCGTCAGTCCGCCCGGGCCAGCAACGACCAAGGCGCGGAACACGCGCAGGCGCTGGGTGTGAGCCAGGGCGTTTAAGGCGGAAATGGCTTGATCCTCTTTCATGATTCGATAATACAACATTTATAGAATTAATGTGCAAACCACAGTTGGATTTGCGGGTTGCGCTATGTGTTGGACTGCAAAAGCGGGCACCCCCCAGTTCGCATTTCTGACTGACCGCGCAGCCGCGCGCAGCCAAGGTATCGGCATCGCAACAGAAGAGCCGATGCCATGCCTGCAATCCATGTATCCCGGTGTCTGGTCGGTACCAGCCTCCTGGCCGCAGCCTTGGCCAGCGGCTGCGCGACCACGCCACCGCCGCTGGCCGCCAGCACCGTCGAGGACGTCCCACCCGCGCCCGAGGCTGCACCGCCCGAGTTCATTCCCGTCGTGCGCTATGGCCGCTACACCCTGGTGGAGCTGGCGCCGATGGCGGCGCAGCGCGATCTGCTGGTGCAGACCATCGACGTGTCCATGCCCGAGGAGGTCCGCGCCACGGTCGGCGACGGGCTGCGGCATGTGCTCAAACGCAGCGGCTACCAGCTTTGCGAGACCCCGCATGCGGTGATCGAGCTGTACGCGCTGCCGCTGCCGGCGGCGCACTTGCATCTCGGCCCCATGACCTTGCGCGATGCACTGCTCACCCTGGCCGGTCCGGCTTGGGAACTGCACGCCGATGACCGGACGCGGCAGGTCTGCTTCGAGCGGCCTGGTCGCGACACCGGTGCCGAGCCGGTGTCCGAGCCGCCTGCTGCCGAGGCCGTGCAGACGTTCCCCTTTGCGGGAGGCCAGCCATGAACGCGGCACAGCCGCTCCGGCGCCCGACCGCCGCCGTGGTGTTGCAAAGCCTGCTCTGGCTTTGGCTGCTGGGTCTCAGTGTCTTCGCGATCCTGGGCCACCAGACGATGACCGATCAGGCCGACCAGCAGCAGCTCGATGTCCGGTTGCAGCGCCTCGAAGCCCAGGTGACCGGGCTGGCCGAGACCACGCGGGCCTTGCAGCAGCAGCCCGCAGCCGCCACCGCCGCAGGCCTGCAAGACGCTCGGCAGGCAATGGAGGCGCGCATCGTTCAAGCCGAACAGGCGCTGGGTGGCTATGCCACCGCCGAGGACGTTCAGGCGCTGCGTACCGAAGTCGAGCAGATCAAGGTGCGCCAAGCGACTGCGCGTGCAGCGGCGCCTACCCAGCGGCGCACCCCGAGCCAACCGGCCACCGCCAAGTCCGAACCGCCGCCGCTGCCATTTCGTGTCGTCGGCGCTGAGCTGCGCGCGGGTCAGCGCAGCGTGTCCGTCGCCCCGAGTGCCGGAGATTTCACGCCCGATCAGCTCCAGGTGCTGCTGCCGGGTGATGCGCTGGGTCCGTGGCGCCTGCAGGCGATCGAGGGCAATGCCGCGGTGTTCCAGGCCGGCGACCAGACCCGTCGCGTGGCGATTCCTTGACCGGAGCCCACCACATGAAGCCGTCGATCATCCTGTACGCGTTCCTGCTGGGCTCCATGCAGTTGCCCGCCTGGGCGCAGCAGCCCGCCACGACCCCCGCCCGCAATGCGCAGAGCCAGGAGCGCCCGCTGGCCGCCCGCATCCTGGACGACCGGGTGGCAGGCGAATGGGGCCTGCAACCGCAGGAATGGGCGCGCTATCGCGACTTGATGGATGGGCCGCTGGGCATCTACTCGCCAAATCTGGACCCGCTGTCCGCCCTGGGCATCGAGGCGCGCACCGACGAAGAACGGCGGCGCTACGCAGAGCTGCAGGTGCAAGTCGAAGCGCGCCGCGTGGAGAAGCTGCTCGCGTACCAGCGCGCCTACGACGAGGCCTGGCAGCGCCTGAACCCCGGCATGCAGCGGGTGAACCTGTCTGACGAGAGGCCAGGCGCCGCCGCTGCGCGGGGCAGCGGTCGCACGGCAGTGTTCATCAAGGACGGCTGCGCGGCTTGCGGGCAACTCGTCCAACGCCTGCAATCCTCGGGTGCCGAGTTCGACCTTTACATGGTCGGCAGCCGCCAGGACGATGCGCGCATCCGCGACTGGGCCAAGCGCGCCCAGATCGACCCGGCCCGGGTGCGCAGCGGCGGCATCACGCTCAACCACGACGGCGGCCGCTGGCTGTCGCTGAGCCTGCCCGGCGATTTGCCTGCGGTTGTGCGCGAAGTGAACGGCCAATGGCAACGCCAGCCGTAACGGCGCTGCTGCGCGCACTGGCGCTCACTGCGGGCCTGTTCGCCTGCGCCGCCCATGCCCAGGAGGTTCCGCCACCGGCCTACCAGCTTGCCGCACAGCGCGCGGGCATTCCCTCGACGGTGCTCTACGCCGTGGCCTTGCAGGAGAGCGGCATGCGACGCAATGGACGCATCGTCCCATGGCCGTGGACCCTGAATGTCGCCGGCCAGTCGCGGCGCTTCGCCACCCGTGCCGATGCCTGCGCCGGTTTGCAGCAGGCGATGCGATCTACGCCACCCACGCGCATCGACGCGGGCCTGGGCCAGATCAACCTGGGCTACCACCCGCACCGCTACACCCATGCCTGCGACTTGTTGGACCCGTACCGCAATCTCGCCAGCGCCGCCGAGATCCTCAAGGAGCAGTACACCCCCGGTGAAGACTGGCTGCTGGCCATGGGCCGCTACCACCGGCCCGCGGGCGGTGAGCCTGCCGCCCGCTATCGACGCAGCGTATCCCGACACCTCGCCCGCGTGCAGGGCACGCACTCAATCGCCACGGCGCGAGCCGTGCGTCAGGAGTCGACCCCATGACGAAACCGCTCTGGACCCTGCGGGGCCTGCTCGCGCTGCTGGCGGCGCTGCCGTTGGTCGCGCATGCCGCCGAACCGCTGATCGTGGTCGAGGACCGCGGCGGCGCGTCGGCGCTGCCGTACTACGAAGCGCTTAACCTGCAGCCACGCGCCAACAGCGCGTTGCGGCCTCCCATTCCGACGCCGCAGATTCCCGCCACCCCCGCTGACGAGGCAGCGATGCTGCCGGTACGCAGCGCGAAGCTGATGCCCGGCTTCGTCGCGCGGCGCGTGATCGAGGCACCGGGCCTGCGGCCTTTCGTGGTCATCGGCGACGATGAGACCTCGCAAGCCTGGCTGCGCCGTCACGCGGCGTCGCTGCACGACCGCGGCGCGGTCGGCCTGGTGGTCAATGTCGAGACCGCGCAGGCTTTGGCGCGGTTGCGCGCACTGGCGCCTGGCGTGCCGATGGCCCCCGTGGCCGGCGATGATCTGGCCGAACGCCTGGGCCTGCGGCACTACCCGGCGCTGATCACGGCGACCGGCATCGAGCAATGAGGCCATGTCGGGGAAACAGCCCGTCGAAGTCCTGTTGCGCCCAGCGGTGGAGCTATACACCGTCGCGGCATGTGCGGGCGCCGCGTTTCTGTCCCTGGTGGCCCCGTGGTCGCTCGCGCTGAGCCCAGCCATGGGCGTCGGTGCCGCACTGGCGTTCGGCGCCTATGGCGCGATCCGCTACCGCGATGCGCGGGTGATCCTGCGCTACCGCCGCAACATCCGGCGCCTGCCGCGCTACGTGATGACGAGCAGGGACGTGCCGGTCAGCCAGCAGCGCCTGTTCGTGGGGCGCGGTTTCCTGTGGGAACAGAAGCACACCCACAGGCTGATGCAGACGTACCGGCCGGAATTTCGCCGCTACGTCGAGCCAACACCGGCATACCGGCTGGCGCGACGCCTGGAGGAGCGGCTGGAGTTCGCACCGTTTCCACTGTCTCGCCTCGTACGGCTCACGGGCTGGGATGTGTCATTCAACCCCGTGCGGCCACTGCCACCGGTAGGCGGCCTGCCGCGATTGCACGGCATCGAACCCGACGAGGTCGACGTCAGCCTGCCACTGGGTGAGCGCGTCGGCCATTCGCTGGTGCTGGGCACCACGCGCGTGGGGAAGACGCGGCTGGCCGAGTTGTTCGTCACCCAGGACATCCGTCGCACGAATGCAGACGGTGAGCATGAGGTCGTGATCGTCATCGACCCCAAGGGCGACGCGGATCTCTTGAAACGCATGTACGTCGAAGCCAAGCGAGCGGGTCGCGAGGGCGAGTTCTACGTCTTTCACCTCGGCTGGCCCGAGTTCTCTGCACGCTACAACGCGGTGGGGCGCTTCGGACGCATCAGTGAAGTCGCCACGCGCATTGCCGGGCAACTCTCCGGCGAGGGCAACAGTGCAGCGTTCCGCGAGTTCGCATGGCGCTTCGTCAACATCATTGCGCGCGCATTGGTGGAACTGGGGCAGCGCCCGGACTACATGCTGATCCAGCGGCACGTAATCAACATCGACGCGCTGTTCATGGAGTACGCCCAACACTACTTCGCCAAGACCGAGCCCAAGACCTGGGAGGTGATCGTCCAGATCGAGGCCAAGCTCAACGAGAAGAACATCCCAAGGAACATGATCGGGCGCGAGAAGCGTGTGGTGGCGCTGGAGCAATACCTCTCCCAGGCGCGCAACTACGACCCTGTGCTCGATGGCCTGCGCTCGGCGGTGCGCTACGACAAGACCTACTTCGACAAGATCGTT
This sequence comes from Ralstonia sp. AU12-08, assembly GCF_000442475.1. Taxonomy (NCBI): domain Bacteria; kingdom Pseudomonadati; phylum Pseudomonadota; class Betaproteobacteria; order Burkholderiales; family Burkholderiaceae; genus Ralstonia; species Ralstonia sp. AU12-08. The sequence goes on from NZ_ASZV01000029.1 coordinate 16,891, forward strand.
GCATCGCTGCTGCCGCTGCTGGAAAAGCTCACCAGCGGCAAGATCGCCCAACTCCTGGCGCCGAATTACTCCGACCTGTCTGACGCGCGCCCGATCTTCGACTGGATGCAAGTCATCAGGAAGCGCGCCGTGGTCTATGTCGGCCTGGATGCGCTGTCGGATGCTGAAGTCGCCGCGGCGGTCGGCAACTCCATGTTCTCCGACCTGGTGTCGGTAGCCGGGCACATCTACAAGCACGGGATCGACGACGGCCTGCCGGGTGCCTCGGCTGGCACGCGCATTCCCATCAACGTCCATGCCGACGAGTTCAACGAACTGATGGGCGACGAGTTCATCCCCCTTATCAACAAGGGCGGCGGTGCCGGGCTGCAGGTGACCGCGTATACGCAGACGCTCTCGGACATCGAGGCCCGCATCGGCAACCGCGCGAAGGCCGGCCAGGTGATCGGCAACTTCAACAACCTGTTCATGCTGCGGGTTCGGGAAACCGCCACCGCGGAATTGTTGACCCGTCAATTGCCCAAGGTGGAGGTCTATACCACCACCATCGTCTCCGGCGCGACCGATGCCTCGGACATCCGCGGGACGACGGACTTCACCAGCAACACGCAAGACCGCATCAGCATGTCGAGCGTGCCGATGATCGAGCCATCCCACGTCGTCGGCCTGCCCAAAGGCCAATGCTTCGCGCTGCTGCAGGGTGGTCAGCTCTGGAAGGTCCGGATGCCACTGCCAGCGCCTGACCCCGATGAAGTGATGCCGGCGGACTTGCAGCAACTGGCTGGGTACATGCGTCAGAGCTACAGCGAGGCCACGCAATGGTGGGAGTTCACCAGTTCCCCAGCCTTGCAGGAGGCTGCCTTGCCCGACGACCTGCTGGATGACGCCGCTCCGGCCGAGCCTGACGCGGTGGCCACCGGCGCCGACGACAGCACCGGCGAGGCCGCACCATGAAGGATGCCGCCTCGACCGCGCAGCGGGAGCAGAACCAGCGCCAGGGGCTGATCGTCGGCACCATCACCTTGCCGTTCAGGCTGCTCGGGGTGCTGATCGGTTCGCTGCTGTTCTCGATCGTGGTGGAGTGCGTCGGCATGCACCTGTTCTGGAAGGACCAGGGCTGGCGCCACTCCCAGCAGATGCTGCAGTACGAACTCGGGCACCTGTCGAACCACTTCACGCGCAGCGTGGTGGTGCAGGAGCCCGGGCGCACGGCGCACGAGCTGGTGGATACCGGGTACGGGTGGGTGTTCGTGCGCTCGGGGTTGCTGGAGCGCATGAGCCAGACCGCCGAGCGCGCCCGTGCGCCCAGCCGCGAGCCGACGCGCAACTTCCGCTATTACATCAGCCAGGCCTATGTCTGGGCCGAGAGCTACCTGATCGCCGCGGCCTTCACGACGCTCACGTTCCTCGTGCGCCTGCTGGTCCTGGTGCTCACGCTGCCGCTGATCCTCACTGCGGCATTCGTCGGCCTGATCGACGGCCTGGTGCGGCGGGACGTGCGGCGGTTCGGCGCGGGCCGGGAATCCGGCTTCATCTACCACCGCGCGAAAGCGAGCCTGATGCCGCTGGCCGTGCTGCCCTGGATCACCTACCTCGCGCTGCCGATCTCGGTGCATCCGCTGCTGATCCTGCTGCCCAGCGCAGCCTTGCTGGGACTGGCCGTGAGCCTGACCGCGGGCAGCTTCAAAAAGTACCTCTAGGCCATCAATCCGGTCGCTTCCGGGTTCCTATTGTTTGCGGCCTGAAACAGCCCTGATCTCCACGATCAACCCATTGCTGATCACACAGGAATGGCGCGATGTTGGCTTCGATCTGGCTGCGCGCCGCGCATCGCGGCGTGCCCACTTTTCTCGTGACGGCCCTCGTGCTGGGCCGGTCCCCGATGGCCTTGGCCGAGTCCCCGGCGCAGCGCCAGGAGTTGGTCGCCGCGCTGCGCCAGCTCGACGCGCTGGAACGCACCGTCGCGGACAGCGCCGCGCATACCCCCATCACGCCGGGCGAGCGCTACCACTTCGACTACCCGCGGCTGCTGGCTGACTTGGCGCGCGTGCGCGCCGGCATCCAGTTCCACCTGACGCCATCACGCGCTCAGCCGCGCGACCCCTCCGAACTGGCCGGCGACTACCGCACCGAGCGGGCCGCTTCGCCATCGCCGAAGACGACTGCGGAGGGCGAGCAATGAACGGCGCCCAGGTCTCGGCATTTCAAGCCAACAGCGGCATCGCGCCTTCGGCGATGGCGACCGTCCTGGTCGGCGCCGTGTTCGCGGTCCTGCTCGTGTGGGGCGTCTGGGCCATCCGAACGGCCTACGTGGGGTGGTCCGAGAGCCGCCTCAACCAGCGCCAGTTCCTCGGCGTCTGCATCCGCTTCGTCGCGATGTACCTCGTCCTGAGTTTCTTCCTCCTGTCCTGACCTGAAAGGCCCGACCATGCACAACCGCATCCTCACCTCCCGCTTTGCTCAGCGCGCCGCCGTGGCCCTGGGCGCCGCCGCTCTGCCGGCGCTGTCGTTCGCACAAGGTCTGCCGCAGTTGGAGAACCCGACGCGCGGCACCGGCAACGGCATCATGGAGACCATCCGCAACTACGGCTACGACATCATCATGCTCGTGGCCCTGCTGGTGGTGGCATCGATGTTCATCGGCGTCTGCTACCACGCCTACGGCACTTACGCGGAAATCCACACTGGCCGCAAGACGTGGGGCCAGTTCGGCCTCACGGTCGCCATCGGCGCCGTCCTGCTCGTGATCGGCATCTGGCTGCTCACCGAAGCCACCGGCATCCTGTAAGCGAGGCCGCTATGTCCGAGCAGCAGCACGTCCGCGCGGACGGGACGGTCACGTTCCTTCCGAACCGGCTCAATCGCCATCCCGTGGTTGTGCGGGGCCTCACCGCCGACGAACTGTGGATCTGCTGCGGCCTGTCCGGTGCCGCCGGCCTGCTGGTCGGCACGCCGCTGTCCTGGGTGTTCCGCACGATCGCGCTGGCACCGACGTTCGTCGTCCTGGGCGTGGCGCTGGGCGTGTTCATCGGCGGCGGCATCCTGCGCCGCCTCAAGCGCGGGCGCCCCGACACCTGGCTGTATCGGCAATTGCAATGGCGCATCGCCACGCGCCATCCGCTGATGGCGGGCTGGGTCGGTGGCCATGTGCTGATCTCGCGCTCCGGCTTCTGGACCACCCGGCGGTCTGCTTCAAGGAGCGCACGATGAGCCGCTTCAAGAACGAGATCACCCACCTGCAGGCGCACATCAGGACGCTTCGCCTGGGTGCCGGTGCCCTGGTCATCGTCGCCCTGGTCATGGGTGGCGGCTGGTGGAGCGCGCCGCGCGACCTGACCATCCACGTCCCGCCTGACCTGCGCTCGGGCAGCACCCGCAAGTGGTGGGAGGTGCCGCCCGAATCGGTCTATGCGTTCACGTTCTACGTGTTCCAGACCCTCAACCGATGGCCGACCAATGGCGAAGAGGACTACCCGCGCAACCTTCACACGCTCTCGCCGTACCTCACCCCGTCCTGCCAGGCCTTCCTGCGCGCGGACTACGACTACCGCCGCAGCACGGGCGAGCTGCGCCAGCGCGTGCGCGGCATCTACGAAATCCCTGGCCGCGGCTACGGCGACGACCCTACGGCGCGCGTGCGCACGATCTCCGATCGCGACTGGGTGGTGACGCTGGACATCACCGCGGACGAGTACTACGGCGCGGAACAAGTCAAGCGCGCCCTGGTGCGCTACCCCGTGAAAGTCACCAAGGTGGACATCGACCCCGCGCGCAACCCCTTCGGCCTGGCACTCGACTGCTACGACGGCACGCCCCAGCGCATCAACGCCCCGGAACCGACGCGCTCGGCGCCAAGTGGCCTGTCTCCGCAAGCTCCTCAAGGAGGAACCACCCCATGAAGCACCCTGTACTCGCGCTGCTGGGGCTGCTGGCCGTGGCCGCGGCACCCGTTGCCCAGGCGGTGGAAATCCTGCGCTGGGAACGCATGCCGCTGGCGGTGCCGCTGAAGGTCGGCCAGGAGCGCATCGTGTTCATCGACCGGAACGTGCGTGTGGGCGTGCCCGCGGGCCTCGGCGAACGCCTGCGCGTACAGAGTGCGGGCGGCGCGGTGTACCTGCGCGCCAACGAGCCGATTGAGCCCACGCGGCTGCAATTGCAGGACGCCGACACCGGCGCGCTGATTTTGCTGGACATCGCGGCCGAGTCGCCCAAGGACGGGGAAGCCGAACTGGAGCCAGTGCGCATCGTCGAGGGCAACAGTACCCCCCCGCGCTATGGCGAGCAGCTTGACGGTGCGGAGCCTCCCGCGCGTGGCCAAGACCAGCCGGGTGTGCGGCCGGTGCGGCGCGAAACCCCGGTTCCGGTTGTCCTGACACGCTTCGCCGCGCAGAACCTTTACGCGCCGCTGCGCACCGTGGAGCCACTGCCGGGCGTCATGCGCGTCAATCTGCGGCGCGACATGGACCTCGGCACGTTGATGCCGACATTGCCCGCTCGCGCGGTGGCGCTCGCGTCGTGGCGTCTGGAAGACCAATGGGTGACGGCCGTGCGCCTCACCAACACCAGCTCCGGCTGGGTCAACCTTGATCCGCGTGTGCTGCAAGGCGACTTCCTCACCGCGACCTTCCAGCACGAGGCGCTGGGTCCGCGCGGAACGCCCGAGGACACGACCGTCCTGTACCTGGTGACGCGCGGGCGCGGCCTGGCGCAGTCGCTGCTGCCGGCCATTCATCGTTTCGATCCAGCCGTGCATCTGCCGCAACCAGAAGCCGAAGCCACCGAAAGCAAGGAGGCCGACCATGCGCAGTAACGGCCTGCTCAAGTGGCTGATGATCCCGGTCGCGCTGCTGGTGCTGTTCGTCGGCATCCGGCTGTTCTCGGGCGGCAGCACGTCGGCGCCACCCGCTGGCGATGCCAGCGCCCGGCTCACGCCCGAAGAAATGAAAGCACTGGGCATCGAGGGCGATACCCCGCGCGACACCGTGGCGACCCTGGTGGCGCAGGTGAAGCAGTTGCGCACCGAGCTTCAGACGGCGCTCTCGGACAACAAGTCCCAGCGTGAGGAGAACCAGCGGCTGCGTCAGCGCGAGAACTCGATCGACCAGCGCATCAACTCTGCGCTGGAGTCCGAACGCTCCAACCTGCGGCGCGACCAGCAGCAGGCGGCCAGCGAGCGCCAGCAGACCGAGGGGCTGCTCGCCGATCTGCAGCGGCGCCTGGACAGCATTGGCGGGCGTGGCGGCAGCCATGCCGATCTGCCCGTGGGCCTGGGGCTGCAGGGGGGGGACGAGGTCGGGATGGAAGGCGGCATGCGCTGGGTTGAACCGGATGACGCGAAGCCTGCCGAGGGACGCAACGGGGGCCGCGGCACGGCTGGCGGCATGAGCTTCCCGACGAGCTTCGGCCCCGCGCAACGCACGCTGGAAACCACGGCTGAGATCGTGGCGAACGCGGACGCGCGCGCCGCCGGGGTCAAAGCCGCGAAGCCCGTCTATACCGTCCCCACGAACTCCACGCTCATGGGCTCGGTCGCGATGACCGCGCTGATCGGGCGTGTGCCGATCGACGGCACGGTCAACGATCCGTATCCGTTCAAAGTGCTGGTCGGGCCGGACAACCTGACCGCCAATGGCATCGAGGTTCCCGACGTGGCCGGCGCCGTGTTCAGCGGCACCGCATCGGGCGACTGGACGCTTTCGTGCGTGCGCGGCCAGGTGCGCAGCATCACGTTCGTCTTCAACGACGGCACGATCCGCACGATTCCCGAAGACCGCGAAGGAAACCAGCAGAACAACCAGCAGCGCGATGGCTTGGGCTGGATCAGCGATCCCTACGGCATTCCCTGCGTCAGCGGCGAGCGGCGCAGCAACGCCCAGCAATACCTCGGCTCGCAAGCCCTGATCACCGCGGCCGGTGCCGGCGTGGCCTCGCTCATCGAGAGCGACAGCGGGCGCATGTCCTATGTCGGCTCGGACGGCTCCATCGGCACCGTGGGTATCAGCGGCCAGGAAGCGGTCGGCCAAATTCTCGCGGGCGGCGTGCGGGACATGTCGGCTTGGGTCAACAAGCTCTACGGCCAAGCGTTCGCCGCCGTCTATGTCCAGCCCGGCGCGAAGGTCGCCGTTCACCTCGAAAAGCCGCTCGCCATCGACTTCGATCCCGAAGGCCGCAAGGTCGATCACCGCGCAGGAGAAAGCCATGCACTCGAACTTGAATAGCTTGGCCCGTGGCCTGGCGCTGGTCCTCGCCGTCGCGGCGCTCGGCGGCTGCGCCACCAGCAAGGAAAAGCTGCTGACCCACGGTGACCGCACGATGATGGACATCTGGCAGCAGGAGGCCGGCGACGGCGGTGGCGCAGCCGGACGGAATGCCGGCCGCCAACTGCTCGATGCGCGCCAGAGCCTGCGTCGGCCGCTGACCGACGCCGACATGCAGGCCGCGCCTGCCGAGCAGATGCGCTATACGCGCACCGCGCGCAACGAGGTCCATCACCAGTTCCAGCGCCTGCCCAATCCCGATCTCGTCATGTACGTGTATCCGCACCTGGCGGGCACGGACCCGGTGCCGGTTCCGGGCTACACCACGGTCTTCCCCCTGTACCAGCGCATCCAGTACGCCATGCCAGGCGAGCGCGTGGAGGCCTACTGATGCGGTGGAAACTTCCCTGGCCGAAGCTGGCGGGCGCCGGCATCAGCGGCCCGGCCGGCGATGAGCAGCCGGACGGCTGGCAGCGCCACGTCGAAGCCTTGCAGCAGGCCGGCATCCCCGAACCCGGCGCCCCGGTGCAGGGCCGCAGGCCGGCGACCGTGGCCGAGGAGCAGGCGCTGTACGGCGTCGCCCCGTCCTTCGTGGAACTGCTGCCCTGGGTGGAATTCTTGCCCGAGTCGAAGGCCATGCTGTTGGAGGACGGTCAATCCGTAGCCGCCTTCTTCGAGCTGGTGCCGCTGGGCACCGAGGGCCGGGAGCCTGGCTGGCTCGCGCATGCCCGCGACGCCCTGGAAAACGCGCTCCAGGACAGCTTCGATGAACTGGACGAGAACCCCTGGGTGCTCCAGCTATACGCACAGGACGAACCGAGCTTTGACCAATACATGCAGACCCTGTGCGACTACGTGCAGCCACGCGCCCGCGGCACGGCATTCACCGAGTTCTACCTGCGCTTCTTCCGTCACCACCTGCGCGCGGTAGCCAAGCCGGGCGGCCTGTTCGAGGACACGGTGGTTACCCGTCTGCGCTGGCGCGGGCAGACGCGGCGCGTGCGCATGGTGGTCTATCGCCGTGCCACCGGGCAGGCAAGCCGCCGCGGCCAGACGCCCGAACAGATGCTGAACATCGTCTGCGACCGCCTGTGCGGCGGGCTGGCGAACGCCGGCATCCAGGCACGGCGCATGGTCGCGGCGGACGTTCACGACTGGCTGCTGCGGTGGTTCAATCCGCGCCCCGCGATGCTCGGGCCCAGTACAGAGGACCGGGAGCGCTTCTACGCACTGGCGCGCTACCCCGACGAGACCGAGGCCGGCGAGATCGAGTTGGCGAGTGGGCAGGATTTCAGCCAGCGGCTGTTCTTCGGCCAGCCACGCTCTGACGTGGAGCACGGCACCTGGTACTTCGACGGCATGCCGCACCGTGTGCTGATCACCGACCGGCTGCGCATGCCGCCCGGCACGGGACACCTGACCGGCGAGACCCGCAAGGGCGATGCGATCAACACGCTGTTCGACCAGATGCCGGAAGACACCTTGCTTTGTCTCACGATGGTCGCCACGCCCCAGGACGTCCTTGAATCGGATCTGAACCACCTGGCGAAGAAGGCCGTGGGCGAGACGCTGGCGTCGGAGCAGACGCTCAAGGACGTGAACGAGGCCCGCTCCCTGATCGGCAGCGCGCACAAGCTCTACCGGGGCACGCTGGCGTTCTACCTGCGCGGGCGCGACGAGGCGGAACTGGACCGGCGCGGCCTGGACCTCACGAACGTGATGCTCAACGCCGGCTTGCAACCAGTGCGAGAGGACGACGAGGTGGCGCCGCTCAACAGCTACCTGCGCTGGCTGCCGTGCTGCTACAACCCCGGCAAGGATCGGCGCCGGTGGTACACGCAACTGATGTTCGCCCAGCACGCGGCGAACCTGTCGCCGGTATGGGGCCGTGCCCAGGGTACGGGGCATCCCGGCATCACGATGTTCAACCGTGGCGGCGGACCGATCACCTTCGATCCGCTCAACAGGTTGGACAGGCAGATGAATGCCCACCTGTTCCTGTTCGGCCCGACGGGCTCGGGCAAGAGCGCCACGCTCAACAACCTGCTGAACCAGGTCACGGCCATTTATCGGCCGCGCCTCTTTATCGTGGAAGCCGGCAACAGCTTCGGCTTGTTCAGCGACTTCGCCAGGCGCCTGGGCCTGACCGTGAACCGGGTCAAGCTGGCCCCGGGCTCGGGCGTGACCCTGGCGCCATTCGCTGACGCACGCCGGCTGATCGAGACGCCCAGCGACGTGCAGACACTCGATGCCGACGCGCTGGACGAAGACTTGCCACCGGATGCCTCGGCCATGGAGGCGGACGAGCAGCGCGACGTCTTGGGCGAACTGGAGATCACGGCGCGCCTGATGATCACGGGCGGTGAGGACAAGGAAGAAGCGCGGATGACGCGGGCCGATCGCTCGCTGATCCGCCAGTGCATTCTCGACGCCGCCGAGCACTGCCACGGTGGAGGTGGTAGCGAGAAGCGCACCGTGCTCACGCGCGACGTGCGCAACGCGCTACGCACGCGCGGCCAGGCCCCGACGCTGCCCGAGATGCGGCGCGTGCGGCTGCTGGAGATGGCGGACGCGATGGACATGTTCTGCCAAGGCACGGACGGCGAGATGTTCGACCGCGACGGCACGCCGTGGCCCGAGGCCGACATCACCCTGGTGGATCTCGCGACCTATGCGCGCGAAGGCTACAACGCGCAGCTCTCCATCGCCTACATCAGCCTGATCAGCACGGTGAACAACATCGCCGAGCGCGACCAGTACCTGGGCCGTCCGATCATCAACGTGACCGACGAAGGTCACATCATCACCAAGAACCCGCTGCTTGCACCCTACGTAGTAAAAATCACAAAAATGTGGCGCAAGCTAGGGGCCTGGTACTGGTTGGCTACACAAAATATCGACGACCTGCCGCGCGCCGCGGAGCCCATGCTCAACATGATTGAGTGGTGGTTGTGCCTGTCGATGCCGCCGGACGAAGTGGAAAAGATCGCTCGGTTCCGCGAACTCTCGCCCGCGCAGAAGGCATTGATGCTCTCGGCGCGCAAAGAGGCAGGCAAGTTCACCGAGGGTGTCATCCTCTCCAAAAGCATGGAGGTGTTGTTCCGCGCCGTGCCGCCGAGCCTTTACCTCGCGCTCGCGCAGACCGAGCCCGAGGAGAAGGCCGAGCGCTACCAGCTCATGCAGCAATACGGTTGCACCGAGCTGGAAGCCGCCTTCAAGGTGGCCGAGAAGATCGACCAGGCACGCGGCATCGAGTCGCCCGCCTTGGAACTTTCGTAAGCCGGAGAACGCCATGGAACAGAAACGTCCTTCCATTCCGATGCAGGTCCAGGCGTTCCGCCGTCGGCGCTGGCGGCCCCGCTGGCCCTGGGCGTTGGCCGCCGCGCTGCTTTCGCTGATGCTGATCTGGATCGTGTCCCGCTTGCCTGGCGAGTCCACGCCTCAGACTTCAGCGCCGGCCAGCGAGACGCAGGTGGCTGGGCCTCCGTGGCAGATGGGCAACCCGGCAGGCCGTTTCACGCTGACGCTCTACGCGGACCTCGAATGCCCGTTCTGCCGGTCCTATCTCCCAGTAATCAAGCGTTGGGTGGCCGGCAATGCGGACGTGGCCTTGCAATGGCATCACCTGCCGTTGGCCGCGCATGAGCCGGCCGCGTCCGCGGAAGCGCGCCTGGCGGAATGCGCGGGCGAAGCCAACGGCCATGCCGCCTTCTGGCAGGTCGTCGAGTGGGTCTATGCCCATACACGCAGCGACGGCCAGGGCGTGCCCGAGGACCTGCGCTACCCCGACCTTACGCCAGCCATCGAGCAGTGCATCGCGAGCGAGCGGCCCGACGCGGCGATTCGCACCCAAACTGCGGAAGCCACGAACAGCGGCGTGACCGCCACGCCGTCGCTGCGGCTGCACGATCGCGAAACCGGCAAGGCGATTCTGCTGCAGGGTCCGATCGAGGGCGATGCCTTGCTGTCGGCCATGGACATGCTCGCGGCCGGCGATCCCGCCGCCACACCCACATCGGAAATGCCTGCCGACGTCGTCGGCGACATGCCCAGGTAGCCCCGGTCTTCAAGGCTACGGCGCAGTCCGCTGCGCTGACCGCACCCCGTTCGCCTCGCATCCTGGTCGCGAACGATCACCGCTGCCGCGGTGATGGATGCAGTTTTTTCGTTCCCCAGGAGGGCTTGCCCTCCCAGGGCGCGCGCCCTCCGATCTCACCGTCTGGAGGTTCGCCATGTCTTTCGTCGTCAATGACTCCTGCCTGGATTCGCTTTCCGCCATCGCTGCCCAACACGAGGACTGGATCATCCAGCACGCCATCGTGCTGCTGGAGAGACGGATCTTCAAAGCTGGACCGTGCCTCAGCCGACCGGCCGCCGTGCGGGAGTACCTGCGCCTGAAACTGGTCGCTGAGCCCAATGAGATATTCGCCGCTGTGTTCCTGGACAGCATGCACCAGGTGCTGGCCTACGAGCCGTTGTTCAGGGGCACGATCAACTCGACTTCGGTCTATCCGCGTGTCGTCGTGCAGCGTGTGCTGGAGTTGAATGCCGCCGCGGTGGTCTTCGCCCACCAGCATCCCTCGGGTGTCTCCGAGCCGTCCAGCGCGGATCGCATGCTGACCCAGCAACTGCAAGCTGCGCTGGCACTCATCGATGTGCGGGTACTGGACCACATCATCGTCGGCCAGGGCGCCCCGTTCTCCTTTGCGGAGTCCGGCCTGCTGTAAGGGTTGCACTGCTTCGTTGATCAGCGCGGAGGCTTCGGCCTCCGATTTTTCTTCGCGGCGACACAAGCAGGTATGCGGGGAGGCCGCAATGCGCATTGTTTGTTGGGGCCGCATGGGGTTCGGCGTTTGACTATGGCCCTGATCAACTTCCGGGGTGCAAGACATGCCAGGAGCTTTTACCCGGTTCGCACCAGGCTGGCGAACCCTTGGCCTGGCCGTGGCGCTGCCGGCATCTCTGGCCGTGTTCAGCCCGGCCACCTTCGCCGCCGACGTGGTGGTCGTCACCGACAGCCGCCACCCGGTCAAGACCGCCGGCGGCGAGCGGCTGATCGAGTTGGACGAAGCGCCCCGGATCGAGGCCGAGCTTTCCGCGGATCTGCCGGCCGACCCCGAGCGGGCAGCAGCCATCGTCCGGCAACGACTGAACCAAGGCGGCACCGATCTTCAGCGCCGCATCGGCACCGCCTACCAGGGCGTCGCCGATGCATGGAGCCTGGGCGTCGCCGCCATCCCGGCCGTCGTGGTAGATCAACGCTATGTGGTCTATGGCGAGCCGGACGTGGCCCGGGCGGTGTCCCGCATCGAGCAGTACCGGAGGACGCAGCCGTGACCCATCGCCCATTCGACTTGCTGCGCCGCCTGCGCGTCGCCGTGGCCTCGCTGCTGTTGGTCAGCGCCACCGGCAGCTACGCCCTGAACACCGCCACCATCGTGTCCTCCGTCATGTCGCCGGACTGCCTGGAATACCGGGTGGTGGGCATCTGCTACTGGCTCTACTGCACCTGGACGGGCTGCACGGTGCGCACGTCCACCAAGGTCCGGCACTACGTGCCCGATGCGGTCGTCTCCAGCTACAGCAACACCGGGGAGAACCCCTGGGTCGAAGTGCAGGCGATGAGCACGCCCAACCCATCCGCACAGGCAGGTGGGGATGGGACCACGAACGAAGACCACGAAAACAACCTCGCCAAATTCAAGAACAGCGATGTCATCGGCCATCCTGGCGGCGAGGTATTCAACCAGTTCGCATCGTCGTCGGGCTATTTCTGCCAAGGCGCGGGCACGGCCTTCATGCCGTATCTACTCAGCACGCTGGACACGCTGGCTTGGCGCTACAACGTGCCTGAAATGGCCTACCCGGAGGCGTTGATTCCGGGCATGCGCGAGGTCGGTGCGCGCACCACGATGAATCTCTGGGGCAACGTCTATCCGCGCGGCGGCTTCCTGCACCAGACCGACGACCAAAAATCCGGGGCTGTGGTGGCCCAGCGCGCGGGCGATGTCGTCACGCGCCGCGGGCAGATCCACGTGTACCAGCCGCTGCTTGCCAACGCCCGCGACGGCTACTGGCCGGCCGGCGAGCTGATGGAGGGTGATGCCTCTACGGGCAAGTGGCAGGAGCTGACGCCGCGCCTGTCCAACACCTGCGTGGTGTTCCCGCACAGCGGCACGCTGACCCAGGCCCAGCAAGGCGACTACGCCTGGGCGCTGTGGCGTCCCTATGCGTGCTGCGAACGCCGCGGTCAGGTGTTCCTGGGCAGCGTCGATTTCCTCTGAGGTGCCACGATGAAGCGTCCTGAACCGATGAACCTTTCCGCCAAGGCGTGCCGCCTGCTGCGCCCGACGGCGCTGGCCGGCACGCTCGCTCTGGTCTGCGGCATGGCGTGGGCGCAGGTCGGATACCAGAACAGCGGCCCCGTCCTCGGCGATGACGTCATGTACTCGATCGGCGGTGGCAGTGCGGTGTCCATGGGCCGCGCGGCCGGCATGCGTTCCATCGGGGTCGGCGTGGGGTGGAACAGCAACCTGATCTGCGGCGACATGAGCATCCAGACCACGCTGCGCAATCAGCTCAATGGGATCACGAATGGATTCCAGCAGATCATGAGCAACGTGATCCAGAGCGCGACCAGCGCGGTCGCATCGCTGCCTGCGCTGATCATCCAGCGGGCCGATCCGGGCTTGTATAACCTGTTGACCAACGGCGTGCTGCAGGCAAGGCTGGATTTCGACCGCTCGAAGCTGACGTGTCGCGCCATGGCCGAGAAGATGGCTGAGACGGCGGGCGGGCAGCTTGGCTGGAGTCAGATGGCCGAAGGCATGGCACTGCGCGATGCCGTGAGCAGCAACGATGCCGTGTCGGCCGTCGAGCAGGCCGAGACGCGCCGCGGCAACGACGGCGTGCCATGGGTGGGTGGCAGCAATGCCGGTGGCGCAGGCCAGTCCGCCATCCGGGTGGTCGGCGACGTCACCCGCGCGGGCTACAACCTGGTCAACGGTCGTGGCGTGACGGACACGTCCTCCATCGCGTCCGCCAGTTGTGCGAGCCTGTCCTGCCAGACCTGGACGTCGCCGCAGCAGGCGACCGAATGGGCCACGCGGGTCCTCGGAGAGCAGGTGCAGCGCACCTGCGACTCCTGCACCAAGACCGAGACGGTGCCCGGCGTCGGGCTGACGCCGCTGATCCAGGAAGAGTACGAGGCGAAGCTGGAGGTCCTTCAGGAGCTGGTTTCCGGCACGCGCAATACCACCTTTGAGAACCTGCGCGAGGCCGGCAGTACGTCGCTGCCAATCACGCGCGGCGTGATCGAGGCGCTGCGCGACGAGCCGGACCAGGACCTTCTGGCGCGGCGCCTCGCGTCGGAGGTGGCGCTGTCGTCGGTGCTGGAAAAAGCGCTGCTGCTCCAGCGCACGCTGCTCACGGGCAAGAAGGAGCCCAACGTCGCAGCCAACGAACTCGCGGTCGAAGCCGTGAACCACGAGAGCGACACGCTCGACCAGGAGATCCGCAACCTGAAGACGGAGCTGGAGCTGCGCCGCGAGCTGGCAAACAACTCACCGATGGCCATCATCCAGCGGCACGGCACGCGCGCGGCAGGCTCGCGCGGCATCTACGAGGGTGATCCGGTACCCGACCGCCTCGACCAGTTGCAGAAGGGCAATCCAGGAGCCAGGCCATGAGCGCGGCGCGCATGACTTGGCCCCCCTTGCGCTGGCTGTTCAGCCGGCGCGCGGCGAAGGCGCTGCTGTGGACGGTGCTGATCGTTGCCGCCGCGGTCGCGGCCAACATCGCCGGCATCTACCTGGTCGGCAGCGTTGCCGGATGGGAGCGGTGGCTCGCCGCCGCTGCGGGTTACTTCTTCGTGTGGCGGCTGTGTCTGTACGGGGCGACGGTGTACGGGTGGATCTGGATGCGCCGCCGGCTGCTGGAACGTGAGGACGACGCCCAGGCGCGGCGCCGCCTGGTGCGCACCGAGATCGCGGGCGTCATCGCCATCGTGGCGCTGGAAGCCAGCCTGCTGATGCAGGCGGGTTGAGGGGAGATGGCGCCATGACCCTGTTCACGACCGACTACCTAGAGTACTACCTGACGCTGGTGTCCTGGATCGTCAACAACGGCATCTGGGCCGTGCTGGTATCCAGCGGCGTCTTCGCGCTGCCTTTCGTGGCGATCATCGTGCAGGAGTGGTTGAAGGCCCGTGCAGAAGGCGCCGACGAGGGCAATAAAGGCGTGCTGAGCGCCGCCCGCATCGAGAACCGGGTCTTCGTCGCCATCGTGGTGGTGATGTTCGCGGGCATCCCGTTCATCGACGTGGACCTGAACACCATCCAGTACGACAGCTCGCGCTCGGCGCAATGTCAGGTCAGTGTGCCGCAGCCCTCGAATACCGGCTGGTCGCAATCTTTCAGCACGCTCAACAACCAGTCGGCGAAGGTGCCGGTGTGGTGGGCGTTCATCCACGCGCTCTCGCGCGCCGTCACCGGCGCTTCGGTGGCGGCAATCCCGTGCGGCACGGACCTGCGGCAGATGCGCATGGAGATCGACGCCACGCGCATCGATGATCCGGTGCTGGCTCAGGAAGTAGCGGATTTCTCTCGGGATTGCTATGGGCCTGCACGGGCCAAATTGTTCATGCAGCGCCCTCAACTTGATGAGCAGCAGATGCACGACGTGACCTGGATCGGATCGCGGTTCTTCACCGACACGAACGGGTACTACGACACGTATCGCTCCAGCACGCCGCGCGATGACTGGCCCTATGACAGCAACCGCGACGCTGGGCTGGCCCAGGTATCCAGTGGCGGTGGCTACCCGACCTGCAGGCAATGGTGGGCTGATGGCAGCAATGGCCTGCGGGCACGGCTGCTGGGACAGGTGGACCCGAGCCTGCTCAATCGCCTGGCGGGCTGGGCTGGCTTCCTGAGCCGGGCCGAGGTGGACAATTCGGTGATCCGCGCGATCGCGTCACCGCGGCAGCAGAAGCTGAACCAAGGCAGCGTCTATACCGACTACGGCGGCCAGATCGACAAGACCTTGCCAAACATCGTGACGCGGGCTACGGGAGACGTTGGAATGGCAGTTGGCGCGATTGCCTCGTTTCCCGCGATGGACGTCGTGCGGCAGGCGCTGCCGATGGTGCTCGCCTTGCTCAAGATGGCATTGGTAATCTGCATCCCGCTCGTGCTGGTCGTGGGCACCTATGACTTGAAGACGGTCGTCACGGTCAGCGTCGTGCAGTTCGCGCTGTTCTTCACGGATTTCTGGTTTCAGCTTGCGCGCTGGATCGATTCGACGATCCTGGACGCACTTTATGGCTGGGGGTTCGGCTGGAACCGGCCGCACACCAACTTCGACCCGCTGGTGGGGCTGAACAACGCCTTCGGCGACATGCTCCTGATGTTCGTCACAGGCACGATGTTTCTGGTCCTGCCGACGTTTTGGGTCGCTGCTTTGGGGTGGGTCGGAGTTAAGGCTGGGGTGATTGCTCAGAACCTTGCTGTCGGCTCCAAGGAAGCGCGTGATAGCGCCGGGTCAGGTGTAAACAAGGTAGCCGGCAAGGTTCTGTGACAAACAGGCCAAACCTCAGTCATCGAACGGATCGTTCGGGTCGTGAGGGTCGAGCCGCTGGCCATTGGAAGAATACAGGCCAAAGCCCGCCTCGCCATTGCGCAATTCATCCTGTTGCGTCCAGCGGTCTTCATCTCTAGCCGAATTGCCAGCCATCCATACCGCCGCAACGCCCAGCAGTAGCAACACCGCCAGCCAGAAGGTGGTGTACAGCAGCACCCCGAGCGCAACCAGCTTGACCACCCACACGAGCGCGGTGGCACCGGCCGCCGCCCCCCCCTTTGACACCAACCAGCTCGATGCCCGGCGTTCGCCGCGCACGTAGGCACGCCATCCGCGACCCAAGGTGCGGCCGAGTCGTTCTGCGGTACGGATGCGTGTCGTGGTGTTCATGGTCGTCTCCTGCTATTGAGCGATGCCTATTCCAGTTTGCTCCAATCCTGCTTGCTTGCCTGTATCAGCGCATGCCAGTCGTCTGGTGGGTTCCCGCGCCCGAGCATCTTCTCGAACACGACATACGGGTCCGATTTGCTACCCGAAGACCGCAGGGTCTGTTCATCGTTGACCCAGGCGTACACGATGACCTTCGCCTTCGAGTCATACCGGAAGAACAGCCGGAACCGCCGTCCGATCTTGGCCCTTCGCCAGTGGCGGTGGGCAGGTCCCAAGGTGTTGCCCTGGCGGTACTCGTCGCGTGCCGGATCGCCTGGCACCACATCCAAGATCAACTGGCTCAAGGCCCGGAAGAGCTTGACGTTGGCATTGGACTCGAAGCCCGTCGGGTCGTTCTCCTGCGCGCGCCTCGCGGTCGCATGCAGTTTCTGCAACTGCTCGATCACGCAGTCGTGGAAGAGCAGCGTCCAGCCATGCCGTTGCATCAGAGTTCCACTTTCCCGTCGATCTCCTCGTCCAGGTCCAGACCGTGGCCAGCATGCTCCAGCATGGCGCGGGCCAGATCCTCGGGCAGGCCCTGGACGTTCCGGCCAGCTTCGATGTCGCGGGCCAGCAGGCTCAGGAATGCGCCGATGGCGGGGTCCTCATGCTCGGCATCGACGCGGGTGACGACGACTTCGCTGCCCCGCAGATCGAACGCGAGCTTGCCACCGGCATCGACGCCGAGCGCCTGCCGGATGGGCTTGGGCAGCGTGATCTGGCCTTTGGAGGTCAGCGTGGCAACTTCGTGGATGGCAGGCATGGCGGCTCTCCTGATTGCGATACCCGCATGGTAAGGAAATTTCCTTACTTTGTCAACGTGAAGCCTCACGGCGTTCTCCGAGTCCAAGAATCGGCCCATCGTAGGGCGTGAACAGCCAGCCTTCCTGCATCAATCCGGCCCTGCTGCAACCCGCATTGGCGGTGGACGGTCAGCACCCGTCGCCCTATACCCAAAGGCTGTAAAGGGTCGAAATGGCAAGGGAATGGGGTGCAAGGGGAAAGGCTCTATCCCGAAAAGGCAAAAAGGCCTCCCCGCTCGGCCCGCGACAGGACACCCGCATGCTCTCTCTGTTCCAGCGAAAACGGCCCGCGGTTGCTGCTGCTCCGACGCCACCATCGGTCACCGACCTCCCGAAAGGGTTGATGCGGCCCGAGTCGGCCGCATCGCTGCTGGCCACCCCGCGCCGGCAGAAGCTGCTGGAGCACATCTGGCAGCGCACGTCGCTCTCACGTAAGCAGTTCGCCACCTTGTACCGGGCGCCACTGGAACGCTACGCCGAGCTGGTCCAGGCTTTCCCGGCTTCCGAGGCGCATCATCACGCTTACCCCGGCGGCATGCTGGACCATGGCCTGGAAATCGTCGCCTACAGTCTGAAGCTGCGGCAGTCCCATCTGCTTCCCATCGGCGCAAGCCCCGAGGACCAGGCTGCGCAGGCTGAGGCCTGGACTGCTGCAGTCGCCTATGCCGCGTTGTTGCACGACATCGGCAAGATCGCCGTCGATCTGCACGTCGAACTGGCCGATGGCTCGCTGTGGCACCCGTGGTACGGTCCGCTGCACCAGCCGTACCGCTTCCGCTACCGCGACGATCGCGAATACCACCTGCACAGCGCGGCGACGGGCTTGCTCTACCGCCAACTGTTGGACACCCAACTCCTGGACTGGCTCAGTGGCTATCCCGACCTGTGGGGACCGCTGCTCTACGTCCTGGCCGGCCAGTACGAGCACGCCGGTGTGCTGGGCGAACTGGTCGTGCAGGCCGACCGCGCTTCCGTGGCCCAGGAACTGGGCGGCGATCCGGCGCGCGCCATGGCCGCTCCCAAGCACGCGCTGCAACGCAAGCTGCTCGACGGGCTGCGCTACCTGCTCAAGGAACAGTTGAAGCTGAACCAGCCGGAAGCCTCCGATGGCTGGCTCACCGAGGACGCGCTGTGGCTGGTGAGCAAGACGGTATCGGACAAACTGCGTGCGCACCTGCTGTCCCAAGGCGTTGACGGCATTCCTGCGAACAACACCGCGGTGTTCAACGTCCTCCAGGATCACGGCATGTTGCAGCCGACGCCCGACGGCAAGGCGATCTGGCGCGCGACCGTGACCAGTTCCACCGGCTGGTGTCACTCGTTCACGCTGTTGCGCCTCGGGCCCGCGCTGATCTGGGAGCCAAGCGAGAGGCCGGCGCTGTTCGCCGGCACAGTGGCGATCGACGCGGCGGCCACGGACAAAGGGCCCGATGTGTCAGCCACTACTCCGCCGGCCGGAGCGCAGTCAGCCTCGGAGGGCCAAGAGGTTCCGCCATGGGAGGGAGGTAACCCCTCTCGTCCAGCGAAAGGTGAACCGCTGCCCGACGCCATGGAAGACATGCTTTCGATGGTGGGCATGGTGAATTCACCCGCAACCCGGCAGGACGCTGAAGCACCTTCGG
The DNA here is from genome assembly GCF_000442475.1 of Ralstonia sp. AU12-08. Lineage (NCBI taxonomy): Bacteria > Pseudomonadati > Pseudomonadota > Betaproteobacteria > Burkholderiales > Burkholderiaceae > Ralstonia > Ralstonia sp. AU12-08. Next base: position 35,581 of record NZ_ASZV01000029.1, read on the forward strand.
AGCCGGTGTCTGCCGCGCGTACTGAAGCGACGACCTTGACCGCACCTCAGCGTTCGTCCCCAGCGCCCAAGCCCACGACAGCGCCATCCGGAGAGCACTTCATGGCGTGGCTGAAACAAGGCATCGCTTCCCGCCGGCTCATCATCAACGACGCGAAAGCGCTCGTGCATACCGCGAGCGGCACCGCCTACCTGGTCAGCCCCGGCGTATTCCAGCGCTATGCGCAGGAGCATCCGCAAGTCAGCGCGCTGGCCAAGCAGGAGAGCCAGCAAGACTGGCAGTGGATACAAAAGCGCTTCGAGAGGCTGCAGCTGCATCGCAAGCAACCGAACGGCCTGAACATCTGGACCTGTGAAGTAACCGGGCCTAGAAAATCCCGCCGTCTGCATGGATACCTTCTGGAAGATCCGAGCCTGCTTTTCTCGGAAACGCCTCCGAGCAATCCCTATCTATCCCTGTTGGGTGAGACCAGACACTGCGAACAGACTTCAGGAAAGCAAGGGGCGTCAACATGACCTCCTCAATTTCGCCGGGGCAGTCTATTGCCGCCAAAGCGCACCTTTATTCAGACAGAGCCAAAGGCCCGATGAGCGCAGCGATGATGGAACAAGGCAGCGCCTCTCCCGTCTCTGGGCTGCACTACGCCGGCAAGAAGCATAAGGTCATCGCTCCCGACCGGGAGATTGTCTTCGAGTTCTCGCAGGACTGTCTGGACTCGGGCCGATTCGCTCCTTGACACCACAAATACAGCTAACAGGAAAGAGCATTCATGAAGTCGATCAACGTTGAAGTCGGAGGGCTTGTATCGAGCCTGAGCGGTGAGGGAGTGCGCCGCAAGCTGCTGTATCTTCACGGCGTCCATAATGCGGATGCCAACTATGTTGCGGGAAGCGCAACGATTCATCTCGACGAGCGATGCCTCAGGGTCAAGGATCTGCGCCATTGCATCTCCGAATGCGGCTATCCGGCACCGAAGCTCACCCGGACTACTGCCGCAGATGGGGCAGTGCCAAGTCAAATCTTGTGACAAGCTCGCTGGAGGTCACGGCAACAGAACCACCATGCGCCTCCGCAATCGATTTCACGATGGCAAGGCCAAGACCGGCGCCCGCCGTATTTCGTTGCCGTGCCGGATCAACTCGGTAGAATCGATTGAAGAGCTTTGGTAGATCGGGCTCAGGAATTTTCTCACCGGGATTGACCACACTGATCGTTGTCCACTGCTCATCCTGCGAAAGCAAGACCGTGATGCTCTTGCCGCGAGGCGTGTGTCGAATTGCATTCGAGAGAAGATTGTTCAGCGCCCGGGTGAGCATTTCCCGATCCGCCGCTATGCTGCCGATCGCCCCTTTAACACCAAGCGTAATGCCGCTATCTTCTGCCAGCGCCTCGAAATAGTCGAACAGACTCCGCACCAATTCGGACAGATCAATGGTAGACAGACGCAAGTTGCGGGGATCATTTTCCGTTTGGGCAAGAAACAGCATGTCACCAATCATGCGTCCCATCCGATCAAACTCTTCCAAATTTGAATAGAGGATTTCTCTGTATTCCTCGTTGCTGCGCGGCTGGCCAAGCGCCACGTGAGTCTGCGTGACCAGGTTGGTGACGGGCGTGCGCAACTCGTGCGCGATGTCTGCGGAAAAGTGTGATAGCCGGGTGAAGCCTTCCTCGATTCTCGCCAACATATCGTTGAAGGCGAATACCAGTTCCGCCAGTTCGATCGGCACATCCCGAGGATCCAGCCTCACATCCAGCTTTGAAGAGCGAATCGCCCGAATCTCTTCATTGACCTTGCGAATCGGCAGGTGGCCCCACTGCACCGCCAGCCAAGCCACACCGAGCGCCAGACACATGACCAAGCCGGTTGCCCACCAGAGCATGCGCTTGAACTCCGCCAGGAAGTCGAGATGAAAGCCGATGTCCATGGCAGCGACGATGCGGTAGCCGGGCGCCGCTGAATCGTCAGCAGGCAGTTGCAGCACCACACCTCGATATGACCTCTGATCCTCCTGCCACACGATCAGATCGTCAGCGGTGATGCGGTTGACCAACTTTTTGCTACTGGCAAGTTTAGACAGGTCAGGACCGGGCGTGGCATAGATGCTATTGCCAGCCCCATCGTAGACGCCGTACGTCATCCCATGATGTCCTGCGACTGCGTTGGCCAAGTGTTGCTTCAGTTCGTCGCTTGCGATGTCACTTGCAAGCTGGTGCAAGGGCTGAGCCAAAGCGGTTGTCACTGCCTCCAGTTCGTGGGCATCCTGTTGAGCAAAGTGGTGCTCCAACGAGCGGAGAATGACCCAATTGAACACAAGAAACACCAAGGTCGTGGCGATACCAACGAGGGCCGTGACCCTCAATGCAAGCGACGCTGGACGGCTTTGCCGCGGCTTATGGCGCAGGGGCATCATCGGGCGCATCGAGCGTGTATCCCATTCCACGCACGGTGTGGATGAGCTTCGGATTGAACGCATCGTCTATCTTCGCGCGTAGACGGCGGATGGCTACATCGATGACGTTGCTGTCGCTGTCGAAATTCATGTCCCACACCTGCGACGCGATCAGAGAACGTGGAAGGACCTCCCCCTGGCGACGGGCCAGGAGCTCAAGCAACGCGAACTCCTTGCTGGTGAGATTGATGCGTTGGCCAGCGCGCGTTGCGCGCCGGCGCGCCAAGTCCAGCACCAAATCGGCAACCTGGATGCGATCAGGCTGGCTCGGAGCGCTTCCGCGTCGCAGCAGCGTCCGCACCCGCGCCAGCAACTCAGAGAACGCGAATGGCTTGACGAGGTAGTCGTCCGCTCCCAGTTCCAATCCCTTGACACGGTCGTCTACACCGCCACGCGCCGTCAGAAAGAGCACAGGGACCTGTTTACCGGCATCTCGAAGGGCACGCACGATGCGCCAGCCATCGACATCCGGCAGCATGACATCCAAGACCACCAGATCGTATGTCTCGCCCATGGCCAGGTGGTGTCCGTCCAATCCGTTGCGCGCCAGATCCACGACGAATCCCGCCTCCATGAGACCTTGGCGGACGTAATCCGCCGTCTTGTTCTCGTCTTCAACGACCAGCAGTTTCATCGCATGTCCCATGAAATCGCTACGGCGCGGAAAAATAGCCGCTCACGATGTACGCATTCATCCACTTTCAATCAGCAATTTACTGGTTGCCAGCTTCCACGAACATGACACGAACATTACATGAATGTAATTCAGGGGTCATTCGATGGAAAGTGCCCAACCCATAGCATGACCTGCATTGCGTCGAACTGTGCCGCTCAGGATGGGGTGGCGTTTAGAACGACTTCCGAGTCATCTATGGAGGATTTCAGGCCATGCCGCCTCGTTCCCCCTTTTTTATCGTGCCCACACAGGGCCTTTCTCGTCGGCGTTTCGTCCAAGGGTTAGCCGCCGGCGGCGTTCTCGCTGGGCTGTCCACCCCGGCGCTCAGGGCATTTGCCCAACAAGGCTCCGCGACGCGCGGTGCCGCCCCTGTGCTGAAGGGCACCGAGTTCGACTTGGTGATCGCCGAATCGCCCGTGAACTTCACGGGCAAGCCAGGCGTGGCTACGACCATCAACGGCTCGCTGCCGGCACCGACATTGCGTTGGCGTGAGGGTGACACCGTCACAATCCGTGTGACCAACAAGCTGCGTGAAGCCACATCCATCCACTGGCACGGGATCATCCTGCCGTATCAGATGGATGGCGTGCCGGGCATCAGCTTCAATGGCATCGCTCCCGGCGAGACCTTCACGTACCGCTTCAAGGTTCAGCAAAGCGGCTCCTACTGGTACCACTCGCACTCCGGCTTCCAGGAACTCACGGGCATGTACGGGGCGATCATCATCGACCCCGCTGGTGCCGAGACCATCCGCGCCGACCGTGACCACGTGCTGCTGTTCTCGGATTGGACCGACGAAGACCCGATGCGGGTGTTCACCAAGCTCAAGTCCCAAAGCGACTACTACAACTACAACCAACCTACCGTCTTCGACTTCTTCCGGGACGCCTCGCGCGACGGCATGGCCGCTGCGATCGACAAGCGCAAGATGTGGAACGAGATGCGGATGAATCCGACGGATCTCGCCGATCTGTCTGCCGCCACGCTGACCTATCTGGCCAACGGCGTCACCCCCGCCGGCAATTGGACGGCGCTGTTCCGACCGGGTGAGCGCGTGCGGCTGCGCATGGTCAACGGTGCGGGCAACACCTTCTACGACGTACGCATTCCCGGACTGAAACTCACGGTGGTGCACGTCGATGGTGTTGACGTGGAGCCGGTGACGGTCGATGAGTTCCGATTCGGTCCGGGCGAAACCGTCGATGTGATCGTCCAGCCACGGGATGACGCTTACACGATCTTCGCCCAGGCGATGGACCGGACAGGCTACGCGCGGGCCACGCTGGCCGTGCGTGAAGGTCTTCAAGCTCCCGTGCCTGCCCTCGATCCGGTCGAATGGCTGACCATGAACGACATGATGGGCAGCATGATGGGGGGCATGGACCACGGCGGGTCCGGCCAAGCCATGGAGATGACGGGCATGACGGGCATGACGGGCATGACCGGGATGACCGGGATGGGCTCGGGTTCGATGTCCGGGATGGATCATGGGGCGATGGCTGGCATGAATCACGGCGCCATGAACCACGGTGGCATGGCGATGGATCACAGCCAACACGCCGCGGCGGCGGGGGGACTGGCCGTGCCCAGCACTACTGCTCGCCACGCTCGCACCGAGTATGGTGCCAGCACGGACATGCGCGTTGACATGGCGCGCACCAACCTCGATGACCCCGGCATCGGACTGCGCAACAACGGTCGGCGAGTGTTGACCCTCGCGGATCTGCATACCCCGTCGGGGCCGCTGGACAAGAGAGGCCCTGGCCGGGAGGTCGAACTGCACCTCACGGGCAACATGGAACGCTACGCATGGTCCCTGGACGGGCTGGAGTTCGGAAAGTCCACGCCGGTGCACTTCAAACACGGCGAGCGGCTGCGGGTCATTCTGCACAACGACACCATGATGACCCATCCCATGCACCTGCACGGCATGTGGAGCGAGCTGGAAAGCCCCGACGGTCGCTTCCTTGCGCGCCGCCACACCCTGCCGGTGCAGCCGGCACAACGCATCAGCTTCCTGGTGACAGCCGACGCGCTCGGCCGCTGGGCGTGGCACTGCCACCTGATGTTCCACATGGATGCCGGCATGTTCCGCGAAGTCGTGGTGTCTTGAACCCAGCGCACAAGGAAGACCAAGAATGTCCAAAGCACTCCCCACTCGCGCACTGGCCACGACGCTTCTGGCCCTGGTAAGCGTCGCCGCCCAGGCACAAGCACAGAACGACCATGCAGCGCACGGCCAGGCCGACGCTCAAACGGCCGCGCCATCCACTCAGACCGTGGCTCCTGCCGCCGACCCGCACGCGGGTCACGCGACGTCGGCGAGCGGCTCGACCGCGGCCCCGGCCATGGATCACGGCAACATGCAGATGCAGGGCGGGTCGGCGCCTCCTGACGCCCGCGATCCGCATGGCTACTCCAATGGCCTGACATTGGGATCGGGCGACTACGCCGTACCCGGTGTGCCGCGGCTGATGCTGGCCGACGAACACAGGTTCTTCTCGTTGCGCGGCGAAACCCTGGAACGCCGCTTCACGCGCAAAGGGGACGATTCCACGGCCTACGACCTCCAGGCGTGGTATGGGACGACCTACAACAAGGCCGTCGTGAAGGCCGAAGGCGATATCGCCAAAGGAAAGCTCGAAGAATCGCGTACCGAGCTTCTCTGGGGGCACGCCGTCGCACCGTACTGGGACACCCAGCTCGGCATTCGGGTGGATAACGGCGAAGGCCCGAGCCGTCAATGGTTGGCTTTCGGCATCCAGGGCCTCGCCCCCTACTGGTTCGAGCTGAAGGCGACGGGCTACGTGGGAAGTGGCGGACGTACGGCGCTGCGTGTCGAAGGCAGCTACGAGCTGCTGCTGACCCAGCGACTGATTCTGGAGCCTCGCGCCGAGTTGCAGTTCTATGGCAAGGACGACCCGGAACGCGGTATCGGCAAGGGCTTGGCCGAAGCGTCTGCTGGCTTGCGCCTGCGCTATGAATTCAGTCGCCAGTTCGCCCCCTATATCGGCGTGGAACGGGCGGGCAGCTTCGGACGCACCGCGGACTATGTGCGTGCCGAAGGCGGCCGCGCGCAGCAGACGCGCTGGGTGGCTGGCGTGCGATTCTGGTTCTAGAACCTAGCGGGTTTGATCATCTGATGAGAGGCAATCTATGAACATGCACTACGACAGAAGCCAGGGCAAAGTGCCGAGACGCCAGGCATTGATCGCTGGCTTGTTGGTGATGGCACTCGCAGGACCGAGCCTGGCGCAGAGCCGACCGATTGCCAAGGTCTGGAAGGACCCGAGCTGCGGATGCTGCAAGGACTGGGTCTCACACCTGCAAGGCGCAGGCTTCGATGTGCAGGTTCTCGACACCGGGAACACGGCAGCGCGCACGCGGCTGGGCATCCCGCAGAAGTACGGTTCGTGCCACACGGCGCAGATCGGCAGCTATGCCATCGAGGGTCATGTGCCTGCCTCGGACATTCAACGCTTGCTGCGCGAAGCCCCGCAGGCCATCGGCCTTGCGGCGCCCGGCATGCCGGTCGGTTCGCCCGGCATGGATGGTCCGGCCTATGGTGGACGCAAGGACGCCTACGACGTGCTGCTGATCGGGAAAAACGGTAGCAGCACGGTCTATCAGTCGCATCGCTGACCATCCATCAACCCTTCTCCGTGGAGATATGCCATGCAGCATCAGCACACACATACCCCCAGCGATCGTCCCCGGTTCTGGCGATCGCGCTACGGCGTGGCGTTCCTCATCATCGCCGCTGTCGCCGCGTATTTCCTGCTCAAGGAGCACACGGCACATGTTGCCGGCTATCTCCCCTTCCTGCTGCTGGCGGCTTGTCCGCTGATGCACCTGTTCATGCACCGTGGTCACGGCCACGGCGGACACGATCATGCCGCGCGTCAGGGTGAGGAAGGTGCCGCAGCCTCCAAGGAGCAGAAGCAATGAGTCGAGGCACTCGCACCGTGCGAGCACGCGACGCCGCGCTTGTCTCCTTGCGCGCGTGCGGCCTGCTGCGATCACCAGACACCAACGGTTAACGGCGGAGGGCACTTGTCACTATGAATTCACCCAGCAAGTCTTCAGGACATGAGCACGCAGGCATGGCGGCGGGTGCCACAACGTCCGGCACGCATACCCACCACCATCACGCCAGCCATGCTGGAAGTGACGATGCGGGCGGGCCCTCAAGCCACTCGCAGCCCGATGCCTCGACACGAGATCCGGTGTGTGGGATGGCGGTCACGGCGGCGTCGGAGCACCGCTCCACGCACTTGGGGAACACGTACCTGTTTTGCAGCACCGGATGCAAGGCCAAATTCGACGCCGATCCGGCGCGATATGCCAGCGGTGGCGCGGGCATAGGCACAGGCAGCGGCCATGCACCGCATCACCATGCCAGCACCGCAGTTTCACCGGCCCCGGCGGCATCGCCAACCGCACCCGGAACAATCTACACCTGCCCGATGCACCCGGAGATCCGCCAGGATCATCCGGGAATCTGCCCCAAGTGCGGGATGACGCTGGAGCCTCTGCTGCCCGACCTCGACGACGACAACCCGGAGTTGCGTGACTTCTCGCGTCGCTTCTGGTGGACCTTGCCGTTGACGCTCGTGGTCCTGGCGCTGGCGATGCTGGGCGAGCGGCTGCACCTGATGGACATGGCTACACAGAGCTGGGTCGAGTTGGTGCTGTCGTTGCCGATCGTGCTGTGGGCCGGCTGGCCCTTCTTCTCCCGCGGCTGGCTGTCCGTGGTCAACCGCAGCCCGAACATGTGGACACTGATCGGCCTGGGAACGGGTGCGGCATTCATCTACAGCGTCGTGGCAACCGTTGCGCCGGAAGTGTTTCCAGCTTCCTTCATGTCCATGGGACGGGTCGGCGTGTATTTCGAGGCCGCCGCCGTCATCATCTCGCTGACACTGCTCGGCCAGGTGCTGGAACTCAAAGCCCGCTCCCAGACTTCGGCGGCCATCAAGTCGCTGCTGGGGCTGGCGCCCAAGACCGCACGGCGCATCAATGCGGACGGCAGCGAGGAAGACGTGCCGCTCAGCCATGTGCACGTCGGCGACCTGCTGCGCATCCGACCCGGCGAGAAGGTGCCGGTGGATGGCATCGTGCACGAGGGCAGCAGCTCGATTGACGAGTCCATGCTGACCGGCGAACCGCTGCCCGTCAGCAAGCGCGTGGGCGACAAGGTCATCGGGGCCACACTCAACACCAGTGGCGCGCTGGTCATGCGTTCGGAGCGGATCGGCTCGGACACCGTTCTGTCGCAGATCGTGCAGATGGTCGCCCAGGCGCAGCGTTCCAAGGCGCCGATGCAGCGCATGGCCGATGTCGTTGCCGGCTACTTCGTGATGGCCGTCGTCGCCATTGCGGTCACGACGCTCTTTGTCTGGGGATTCTTCGGGCCGCAGCCCACCTGGGTCTATGGACTCATCAATGCGGTGGCCGTCCTGATCATCGCCTGCCCGTGCGCGCTGGGTCTGGCCACGCCGATGTCGATCATGGTCGCAACGGGCCGTGGCGCCACGCAGGGCGTGCTGTTCCGCGATGCCGCGGCGATCGAGAATCTTCGCAAGGTCGATACCCTCGTCATCGACAAGACAGGAACCCTGACCGAAGGCCGACCTGCTTTCGATCAGGTCGTCGCAGCGCCCGGCTTTACGAACGATGAGGTGCTGCGTCTTGCGGCCAGCCTGGACCAGGGCAGTGAACACCCCCTGGCCGACGCCATCGTGCAGGCCGCGCGTGCCCAGGGCCTCCAACTCGTGAAGCCTCAGAGCTTTGAATCGGGAACCGGCATCGGCGTGCGCGGAAAGGTTGAGCACCGGCAACTGGCGTTGGGCAACACAGTGCTGATGGAACAGTCTGGCGTATCGGTGGAACCGCTCGTACCCCAGGCCGAAGCTCTGCGCGGCGAAGGGGCCAGCGTCATGTACCTGGCGGTGGACGGGCAGCTCGCGGGCTTGCTCGCCGTGTCCGATCCGGTCAAGGGCAGCACCCCCGAGGCCCTGGCCGCGTTGAAGGCTGCGGGCCTGCGGGTCATCATGGCCACCGGGGACGGGCAGACCACCGCCAAAGCCGTCGGTGCACGCCTAGGCATCGACGAGGTGCATGGTGAGGTCAAGCCGGCGGACAAGCTCATGTTGATCGAGCGACTGCAGAAAGAAGGACGCATCGTCGCCATGGCCGGAGACGGCATCAACGACGCGCCGGCCTTGGCGAAGGCAGACGTGGGCATCGCCATGGGAACGGGAACCGACGTGGCGATGAACAGCGCCCAGGTCACGCTGGTCAAGGGCGACCTGCGTGGCATCGCTGTCGCTCGCACGCTCTCGGTGAGTACCGTGCGCAACATGAAGCAGAACCTCATGTTCGCCTTCCTCTACAACGCGCTGGGCATCCCCATCGCCGCCGGGGTTCTCTATCCCCTCACGGGCTGGCTGCTGTCGCCGCTGATCGCAGCATTGGCGATGAGCCTGAGTTCGGCGTCGGTCGTTGGCAACGCCTTGCGCCTGAGAGCGAGCCGACTGTGACCGGATTTTCTTTCTGAACCTACAGGAGCCTGCTATCGCCCAGCGAACCGTTTCTTTCGTTCCACGCCGTTGCGAAGGTGCAAGCCTTATCTCGGCACTTCGTTCTTAAACCACTCCTCACACATCAAGGTAGAAATCTCTATGACCCGTTCACATTTCATCGCCAAGCTCGTCGCGCCGATCGCTGCTGGTCTGTTCGCCACCGCCGCATTCGCGCATCCTTCGCTGGTGTCTTCAACGCCAGCCGACAAGTCGCAGGTTTCCGCGCCAGCCACCATCGAGCTGAAGTTCTCCGAAACGCTGGTGCCGCAGTTCTCCGCCGCGAGCCTTGTCATGACTGGCATGCCGGGAATGGCGAGCCATGGCCCGATGAAGATCAACGCCAGCGTCGCGGGTGCCGGCGACGGCAAGACCATGGTCATCACGCCAGCACAGGCGCTCCAGCCCGGCGACTATCGCGTCGAATGGCGTGCCGTCTCCTCGGACACGCATCCGATCACGGGTAACGTCACCTTCAAGGTGAAGTAAGCCCATGGCCGGGGATTGGTTGACCATCGTCCTGCGCCTGGCGCTTTATCTGGACCTGGCGGCGGCGTTTGGCGTCGCCATGTTCGGACTCTATGCTTTGGGCAACGACGAGCGATCCTCGACGATCTCGCGCCGCTATCGCGTCCTCATTGGCGCATCCGCTGCCATCGGCATTGCCCTGTCGATGTGGGGCATGACGGTCATGGCCAAGGCCATGTCCGGCGCCCAAAGCTACGCGGAGCTGTCAACGCACGTTTTCGACATGCTCATTACGGGCACGCACATGGGCATCGCCTGGTGCATTCGCATCCTCGCGCTGTTGGTGTGTGTGCTCGTCGCAATGTTGAAATTGAACGCTACCTTGCGATTTGCAGTGATGGCGCTCTCCACCGGCGTGGCGCTGGCGACCCTTGCGTGGGCAGGCCACGGCGCCATGGACGACGGCGTTCGCGGCTACATCCATCTTGCGTCGGATATCACCCACCTCTGGGCAGCGGGCGCTTGGGTGGGCGCATTGTTGGCGTTCTTGATGCTGGCATCCCACAAGCGGGATGTCGCGCAAGACCCGGTAGCGGTCCTCAGTCGGACGTCGAATGGCTTTGCTCGCATAGGTACAGCGATCGTGGCTGCACTCGTCGTGAGTGGAACTCTCAATTACCTGTTGATCGCCGGACCATCGTTTGATCCGCTCATCTCGACGCTGTATGGCCGGCTGCTGATGGTAAAGCTCCTGCTTTTCGCAGGCATGCTGGCGTTGGCTGCTGCCAATCGGTATCGGTTGAGCCCGAGCCTGGAGGCAGCTTTGAAGGCAGGCAATCGCGCACAGGCAGTCATCAAGCTTAGGCAGAGTCTGTTCACGGAGGCAACCTTGGCCGTTTTGGTTCTGGCGAGCGTTGCATGGCTTGGCATCTTGTCTCCCACTGGAACCTAATCCTTCATGGGCGGCAGATGACAGCGCATGAATTGAATGTAATGCACGGGTAAGCCCTCTGTAGACCGCCTGCTTCTACATTTAACGACGCGGCGCAAGTTGTCGTCGTTTTTACAAAGGAGTCGATCATGAAATCGCAAATTGTCATTGCCGCCCTGTTGAGCGCTCTCTCCGTGCCAGCCTTCGCCGGTCATGCAGCAGCCCAAGCAGCCAAGGAGATGGTTCCCTTGGCTGACGGGGGAACGCTGTACATCTTCAAGGACGGAAAGATGGCACAGGAAAGCCGCTTCGGGCGCGCCGTCTATCTCAATGTCGGGGCTTCGGTGTCGACGAAGGATGGGCGCAACATCGCGATCACCAGCAATGAAGTCGCTCGCCTCGGCTCGCTGCTACAAAAAGAGCACGGCGGATGACGCCGCGGGTGTGCGGTGCTTTTCAAAGCTTCTGCACAGTGTGACAGAGACGCGCGCCCCGATTGGGCGCGCGCGATTGGGACGCGTCACGAGCAACCACGAGCGCTCAAGATGCCAGTTTTTGCGATGTCAAGCGCATCAACTTCCCTGGAATGGATCCAGCCTCCACATCCACCGTGATTCGTCCACGGGACATCTTGCGCGAATGAGAACCTGCGAGGAGCCCGATTTATGGAGTTGCGTCATCTACGATGCTTTGTCGTCTTGGCAGAGGAGTTGCATTTCACGCGGGCGGCCGAGAGGCTGCATATAGAGCAACCCCCCTTGTCTCGCGCGATCAAGGAATTGGAAGATGAGCTTGGGGTCACGCTGTTTGACCGCGACCGCAGGGGTACACGGCTGACCGTGGCGGGGGCGGCATTCTTGCAGGACACCCGCCGACTCTTCACTGTCCTGGAGCAAGCGCGTGAGAATGCCAGAGCCATTGCCGCGGGCCTGAGGGGCAGCCTGCGCATTGCAATTTCCGATGGTGCGATGGACCCACGACTATCGGCGTTCCTAGCTCGTTGCCGCGCGGAAGAGCCCGAGGTCGAGATACGTCTCTCCGAGGTACCGCTGACCGAGCAGATACGGGGCCTACGGTCTGGCGACTTCACGATCGGATTTGCACACGCGGCGGATGTTGGCGAAGGCATCGTGGCTGAACCGATCTGGCGAGACCCGATTGTGATCGCCGTGCCAGCGCGGCACTCGCTTCTTGCGCACAAGCAAGTTCCGCTCAACGAACTTCAGGGTCACCCACTGGTTCTGTGCGACAAACTGGCCTGCGAAGGCTACTGCCGAGAACTAAATCGGCTGCTACAGGTTCTGGAACACAGGCTCAACGTTGTCGAAGAAGTGTCGTCGCTGGACATGATGCTAACGCTGGTCGGCGCAGGCTATGGGATTGGTTTCATGACAGCGACCAAGATTCCCATCAGCCAGAGGCCGGACGTGGTGATTCGCCCTCTGGCGCAGGACACGGCGGTAATCACAACCTATCTGCTTCGGCCAGAAAGCAGCAACTCATCGGTTTCGCTGGATCGCTTCATGGAACGTCTGCGAGGACCTCCGGATGACTAAAGCGTCAATGCCCATCTGAATCGTGCGCCGCAGCACGAAGATTGCGTTCGGCTGCGCTGACGAGTTCCGCAGCACTAAGCTTGAGTCCGGCGGCGATTCTTAAGATCAGAGCGAGAGTGGGCATGTGCTCCCCACGCTCTATTTTGCCCATGTGCGATCGCTCGATCCCTGCTTTCGCAGCCAGTTCTTCCTGAGCAATACCTTGCGTCAGGCGGGCGACACGAACGGCCGCTCCGAATGCCAACGCTGGCTCGGCGTCGAAAGTGGTAGTGCCTGGGGGACGGCCTCGTCGGACAGTTCGCTTCTCCATCCTTGGAAGCGTCGAACAGTCCCGACAATTTAACCACGTTAAGTTTAACTCAAACTAGCTATCATGAAGACTTTCCGTAAGCGCCCGGCAAACCCGTCTTGCCGTTTCGCTCAGGCGCAGTCGCTCGGCTGCCAACGATGCGGCAGCAACTCCCCGATCTTGCTGTAGGGCTGGGTCGGCAGTCTTTCGAGCACATCCTTCAGATACGCGAAGGGCTCATGGCCGTTGAGCCGCGCGGACTGAATCAGGCTCATGACCGCAGCGGCACGCTGGCCCGCCCGCAGGCTACCCGCGAACAGCCAGTTCTTGCGCCCGAGCGCAATCGGCCGGATCTGGTTCTCGATCCAGTTGTTGTCGATGGGCACGCGACCATCACCCACGTAGTGCGTGAGCGCGGCCCAGCGCTTGAGGCTGTAATCGATAGCGCGGGCAATGCCCGAGCCGTTGGGAACCTGGGTGCGCCGCTGCAAGAGCCACGCATGCAGACGCTCAAGGATGGGGCGGGCCTTCGCTTGTCGTAAGCGCTGCCGGGCATCGATGTCGAGTTCAGCCGATTCGCGTTCGACGCCGTAGAGTTGGCCAATGACCTCGAGCGCCTCGCTGGCAATCTGGCTCTGGCCCTGGGCAGCGAGATCGAAGAACTTGCGCCGCGCGTGCGCCATGCAGCCGGCTTCGGTCACCCCTTGGGCGATCAGCGCCTTGTAGCCGGCGTAGTCGTCGCAGATCAGCGTACCGCGCCAGTCGCCCAGAAACGCTTGGGCATGACGACCCGCGCGGCTGTCGGCGAAGTCGTAGACCACCGCCTTGATCGGATCGAACGCGCCGACGCTGTAGGACCACAGGTAGGCGCGGTGCGTCTTGCCCGCACCCGGATCGAGCATCGCCACCGGGGTCTCGTCCGCGTGCAGCACGGGGTGCGCCAGCAGGTCGGCCTTGAGCGCATCGACCAGCGGCTGCAGATGCACGCCGCTCTGGCCCACCCACTGGGCCAGCGTCGATTGCGGGATCGCCAACCCGGCCCGACCGAAGATGCCTTCCTGACGGTAGAGCGGCAGATGGTCCTGATACTTGGCCACCAGCACTTGGGCGAGCAAGCTGGCGGTGGGGATGCCCTTGTCGATGATGTGCGCCGGCACCGGCGCCTGCACGAGGGTCTCGCACGCTGCGCACGCCCACTTGCCCCGGATGTGGCGCTCGACGGTGAAGCGGCCCGGGGTGTAGTCGAGCTTCTCGGCAACGTCCTCGCCGATGCGGCGCATCGGGCAGCCGCAGGCGCAGGTGGTCGAGTCGGGCTCGTGACGGATCTCGGTGCGCGGCAGCTCGGGCGGCAGCGGCTTGCGTCGGGCCTGGCCCTTGGGCGTCGACGTGCCGACACTGGGCTGGAGTTGCTCGAGCTCTTCGCTCATCGCCGCAAGATCGGCCTCGGCGGTCTCCTCGAAGAGCTGCACCTGCTCGGTGGACAGGCGCTCGGTCCTCACGCCGAAGCGATGACGCTTGTGCAGCGCCAGCTCATGCGTGAGCCGCTCGATCTTGGTCTGACGCCACACGAGCTCGCGCTCCTGCTCGATGAGCAGGCGACGCAAGGTGTCGGCATCCAGTTGATCGAGGTCGGCGGGCAGCGGCATGGATCGATCATGTCCGATGCACGTCTCCGCCGCCATCGGGGCATTCGCCGATAGCGCGGGCTCAGAGTGTCCGGATCACACCGCCATCGCCCAGCCGTTGCCACGGCAGCCCGAGCACCAGCGCATCGAACTGCGCCCGGGTCAGTGCGACACCGCCCTGGCCCTCGGTCCAGTGAAACCGGCCCTGGTTCAAACGCCGACATGCGAGCCACACCCCGAAGCCGTCATGGACCAACACCTTCAAGCGCGTGCCGCGCCGATTGCTGAAGAGGTAGGCGTGATGCGGCTGGGCCTCGCCGAACACGCGCACCACCTGCGCGAGCAACGTGTCCATGCCTGCACGCATGTCCAGGGGCGCGGCCGACAGCCACAGGGCCTCGATACGGATCATGCGAGCCACTCGCGCAACCACGCGCCACAGGCATCGGCCGCCTGGAGCGGCCATTCGAGCTTCACGCGGGCGTTACCCCGCTGCGCCTCGAGGCGGATCACCGGCGCCTCAACGGCGGATGCAACCCGCACCGGCACAAAGCCTGGCTCAGACAGCGTCGTGAGCTCAGCGCTGAGCGGCTTGCGCCGGCTCGGCGGCGCGATCCCGCGCTCGCGCATCCAGCGATGGACCTGGTTGGCGTTCAGGCCGTTGGCCAGAGCCACGCCCGCCACCGAGACGCCAGGCTCACGGCAAGCCGAGATCACCGATTGTTTGAAGGCTTCGCTGTGCGTGCGCCGGGTCCGGCGCGGGATGACGACATCCATAGTGCCCACCATCAAAATTGATGGACACGATCTTCAATGTGCTAAGCGGCTGGAGGAAGGTGGGTTCGCCGGGTGCTTACGACTTTCCATCCTTGTCTTATCGCTTCTTGGGGCCTCTCATGCACGACGCCACCAGCCCACGCCCACAGCTCAGGCTCGCCATAGCGCCTGGTGTGGCCTCTTCGAACCTAGCTGCATTGCTTGCCCTGCAGCGCGCGGAGGAGCCCGAAGTTTTTATGGAATTTAATGAGGTTACGACGAGCGATCTCATTACAGGCCTCTACAAACGGCGCTTCGACGTCGGCCTTTCTCTGAAGCAGGTGAGCGATTCTTCGCTGAAGAGTCTTTCTCTTTGGTTTGAGGCGACAGCTCTTGCCACGCCGCTGGGATACCCACTGCTCCGGCAGCAGTCAATCAGAATAGACGAACTTAAGGAGCACTCCGTGTTTCGATGGAAGGCCGAATATTCTCCTTCGCTGGACCAGTACCTGTCCTCCATGTCATCAACGGAAAGGCCGAATGTCCAGCATGTCAGTTCTTTTGAGATGTTGTTGCTCTGGGTCGCAGCTGGATATGGCGTAGGGATTTCTTCGCGATCACGCATCGAAACCGCTAGCCAGTGCGGAATCTGCACGCGTCCAATAGCCGATGGCCCCTACGAGGTCATTACGCACCTGCAGCGACTCTCGGGACAGACGAATCTTGTAGCTGATCGATTTGAGCTTAGAGCCTTGCGAGTTGCCGAGGCGCGTAAAGCATGACAGCCACGTGCGGTGCCCGCCCTTGCCGGTGGATTTGCAGTGGATGCCGGTTCGGGCCAAGGCGCCGTCCAGACGCATCAATTCATCCTGGAAACTGACCTTGATCAATTCAACTCCCCACAACTTCCAATAGTATGTCCACATGATCGGCTTAAGGCGCCTTCTCGCAAGATGGAGCCGCTGGATTACCAGCGGCCTAGTCGTAACCTTGCTTTTCTCGCAGGTTGCGATGGCGATGTACGTCTGTCCCAAGCCAGACCCGAGGGCATCTGTGGAAACCACGCAAATGCGTGCCACGATCTCGATGCAGCAGGCTGACAAGTTGCCAATGTCGGATTGCACCGGCATGCCTGATTCCATGGACAGCGAAGCGCCACAGTTGTGCCACGCTCATTGCAGTGGCGATCGGGAGTCGGCGCTTTCATGGCAGGGGCTGGACATTCAGTTTCTCGCGGCGCACGTGATGTGGCTCGCCAACTCGCTGCCCGGGTTGGTTCTCGACCGGGTAGCCCTCAGGCGGCACGTTACCTACATTCCTCCCAATCCCCGCGCGGGCTTTCCGCCGATCTACCTCACGTTCCAAGTCCTGCGGAATTGATTTATGTGTCCGTGCTCGCCGCGCACCGATGCGGCAGACCACGTGATTTCGTGAACACCAATTCCGAGGACAACCATGTTTACTCCCTTTTTTGGCGCCCCCGAGGGATGCTCTGAACAATTCCTCGGCGACAATAGCGCAAGGTTCGACGGATGACGACGATGCAGCTGAGCTTCGGGGACGCGGAACACACGGGCAAGCGGAAGAAGACGCGACGCGAGATCTTCCTGGCGGAGATGGAGCAGGTTGTGCCGTGGAACGCATTGCTGGCGCTGATCGCACCGCACTACCCGAAGATGGGCCAGCGTGGCCGGCAGCCGTACGCGCTGGCGACGATGCTGCGCATCCACTTCCTGCAGCAGTGGTACGCGCTCAGTGACCCGGCCATGGAAGAGGCGCTGTACGACACGGCGGTGATGCGCCGCTTCGCCCGCCTCAGCGGGCTGGACAACATTCCGGACGAGACCACGATCTTCAGCTTCCGCCGGCTGCTGGAGACGCATGATCTGGCGCCGCAGCTCCTGGAGCGCGTGAACGCGCACCTGGCGCGCAAGGGCCAGAGCTTGAAGGCCGGCACGATCGTGGACGCCACGATCATCGCGGCGCCGAGTTCGACCAAGAACAGGGACGGCAAGCGCGATCCGGAGATGCACCAGACGAAGAAGGGCAACCAGTGGCACTTCGGGATGAAGGCGCACATTGGCGTGGACGAGGAGTCGGGCCTGGTGCACCACGTGGAGTGCACGGCGGCGAACGTCAACGACGTGACGCAGGTGCACAAGCTGCTGCACGGCAAGGAAGACACAATCTGCGGCGACAGCGGCTACACGGGCGCGGACAAGCGCGAGGAGCTGCAAGGCGTGGAGGCTGCGTTCTGGATCGCGGAGAAGCCGTCGAAGCTTCGTGCGATGAAGAACAAGCGTGATCGCAAATACGCCGAACGCTGGGAGCACTTCAAGGCCAGCCTGCGGGCGAAGGTGGAGCATCCGTTCCGAGTGGTGAAGCGGCAGTTCGGTTACACCAAGGTGCGCTATCGCGGGTTGGCGAAGAACACGGCGCAGGTGTTGACGCTGTTCGCGCTGTCGAATCTGTGGATG
Organism: Ralstonia sp. AU12-08; assembly: GCF_000442475.1. Classification (NCBI taxonomy): domain Bacteria; kingdom Pseudomonadati; phylum Pseudomonadota; class Betaproteobacteria; order Burkholderiales; family Burkholderiaceae; genus Ralstonia; species Ralstonia sp. AU12-08. The sequence goes on from NZ_ASZV01000029.1 coordinate 53,394, forward strand.
GCGCGGCGACGTCTGTTGCTGCCGACGGGGTAAATCCGTCTGTTGGACGGGGAAAGCCGTCGAAAAGCGTCAGAAACGGCGCAAAATCCATCATATCGAGGTCGACTTGGCGCCTTGACGCTGAAATCCAAGCATCAGAGCGCTTTGATCAGACCTTCCCGAGGGGCGCCCGTCAGCGTACGGCCGAGGCACAACGCCGGCCTCGATGCGATTGCATCGTCTGAAAGCTATCAGCATCGCGTTGGCAGGCAGTGCGCTTGTTTCGCCTGTGGCCTACGCCCTCGATTTTGCTGAGGCACGCCTTATCGCGGAGCAGCAGAGCCCGCGCATAAGCGCGCAGCAGTTGCAGGTCAACGTCGCCGAATCCGTGCAGAAGGCAGCAGGCTCGCTGCCCGACCCCAAGCTCTCGCTCGGCATCGAAAACTATCCCATCAGCGGCATGGATCGCTGGAGCATGACGCGCGAATCCATGACGATGCAGCGCCTGGCGCTCATGCAGGAAGTGCCCAACAGGGCCAAGCGCGACGCCCAGGTCGCCAGTGCGCAGGCGCGTGTGGATCGAGAGCGCGCGGCGCTGGTTTTGCAGCGATTGCAGATCCGCCAGGAACTCAGCCTGGCGTGGATCGCCGCGCAGGCGGTGGAGCAACGGGAGATACTGCTGACGGAACTGCTCGCGGAGAACCAGCGCCTGCAAGACAGTCTCCCCGCTCGCGTCGCCGGCGGCACGGCCCAGACTGGCGACCTGTTGGTCGCGCAACAGGAGGCGCTGACACTCACGGACCGCCGTGACGATCTACAGCGGGACCGGGCCAAGGCCAGGGCCGCATTGCGGCGCTGGGTGGGCTCCAGGGCCGACGAAGCACTGCAAGGCGATCCAGGCCCGCTCACTCACCCCGTCGCGCAACTGCGCACAGAACTGGCGAATCACGCGGAGCTTGAACTCTATCCGGCGATGCAAAGCATGGCCCGGGCCGAGTCCCGCGAAGCCCAATCAGAGACCCGCGGCGATTGGGCCTGGGAGATTGCCTATAGCCGGCGGGATCGCCGATGGGGCGACATGGTGTCATTCCAGGTGACATTCGATCTGCCATGGCAGAAGGATCGACGCCAAGTGCCCATGATCGAGGCAAAACGGCACGAGTTGGAGCGTCTGGACGCCGAACGTGCGTCAGCACGGCAGAGGCGCAGCGGATCAAGGACCTGGAACGTGAGGTCAAGGAGCTTCGCCGAGCCAACGAGATCCTGAAGCTGGCGAGCGCGTTTTTCGCCCAGGCGGAGCTCGACCGCCGACTGAAGTGATGTATCGGCTCGTGGACGAACACCGCGGCGTCCACAGGGTCGAGCCGATCCGCGAGGTGCTGCAGATCGCCCCGTCGGCCTACCGCAGGCACGCAGCCCGGGTGCGTGAGCCGGATCTGCGCAGTGCCAGGTCGCAACGAGACGTGCGGCTGTTGCCGACCATTGAGCGTGTGTGGAACGACAACCAGCAGGTCTACGGCGCTGACAAGGTCCGGATGCAGATGAACCGCGAAGGCTTGACCGTGGCGCGGTGCACGGTCGAGCGCCTGATGCGCCGTCTGGGTTTGCAGGGTGTGCGCCGCGGCAAGAGCGTGCGCACGACCGTGGCCGATCCGAAGACCCCATGCCCGCTGGACAAGGTGAATCGGTAGTTCCGTGCTGATCGGCCGAACGAGTTGTGGGTCTCGGACTTCACCTATGTCTCGACCTGGCAGGGCTGGCTGTACGTGGCCTTCGTCGTGGACGTGTTTGCCCGGCGCATCGTCGGCTGGCGAGTGAGCACATCGATGACCACCGACTTCGTCCTCGATGCGCTTGAGCAGGCGCTGTACGACCGGCAGCCCGAGCGCGACAGCAGCCTGATCCATCACAGCGACCGCGGCTCGCAATACGTGTCGATTCGGTACTCCGAGCGTTTGGCCGAAGCCGGCGTCGAGCCCTCGGTGGGCAGCAAGGGCGACTCCTACGATAACGCGCTGGCCGAGACCATCAACGGCCTGTACAAGGCTGAGGTGATCCACCGCCGCGCTTGGCGAAGCCGCGAGGCGGTCGAACTGGCAACCCTGACCTGGGTCTCCTGGTTCAACAACCATCGGTTGATGGGGCCACTGGGCTACATCCCACCGGCTGAGGCCGAGGCAAACTACTACCGCCAACTCGCCGAGCAGTCGGCCGCGGCGGCATGAGCACTTAAACCAACCGGCCTCCGCAACACCCGGGGCGGTTCAATCGCTTGTCGACCTGCTGCAGCTGATCGCCGTTGACGGGATCGTCGAGGTAGAAGGTGAAGTTTGAGAGAAGGTTCCAGTTGTAGTGTTGAACGTAGGCCGATGCTCGCCAGTCATCGCTATCGAAACGCAACGACGCAATGGACCGGTCCGTACGGCCGCGCAGATCGGGATCGAGGGCGCCGAACTCGTCGCGAATCAGCGTGCCGATCGCTCTCTCGGGGATCTGCTCCGTGGGGCTCCACGTCGCGTGATAGAGCGCTAGGCTCGCACGCAAAGTCCCCCCCCGCCCCATGACTTCCCTTGAGGTAGAAGGACGAGTGGTCCAGTTGTTCGGGGAGTTGTCAGGGTCCGTCGTACCGCTTTTGCTCGGCTGCCACCAGCACGTCCGTGTCGTCGCCGAGCTTCCAGGACTGGCCCGCCACCACTCGGCGATAACCAAAGCGGCCGTCCTCCACCGCAGCGAATGGGTGGTCGAACGAATCAGCGGTCACGGCCGAGGCCATCCCCACCATGCTGAAGTCGCCGGCATCGGCGCGGTAGGGGCCCTTGCGTTAGTCGATGCGGGTGACGATCTCCGGGATCAGGCCACCGACATCGAGATAGCCCTGCCCATGACCGTGGGTGCGGAAGTTCAACGGGACCTCGTCGACCAGCAGGCTGAAGTCGGTTCCATGGTCCAGGTTGAAGCCGCGAAGGAAGTACTGGTTGGCCTTGCCACCCCCGGAGTGCTGGGCGGCGATCATACCGGGCATTGCCTCGAGGAGCTCTGCTGTCCGCAAAAGCGGCCGCACCGCGAGGTCCGTGCCGCTCACACTACCCTCGCTGGCCGTGCTCGCACGATCGATCCGGCTTGCTCCTCGGCCGACGACTTTGATCCGCTGAAGCCCGACAGCGCCCGACTCTGGTGACACCGCCGGTTGAACTACCAGGTCCGCCCCTTCTGCCGCCAGCGATGGACCCGGGCTAGTGCCGAGCAGCACGGCGAACGTCCAAGAAATTGGCCATGCCGGAAGCAGCCACCAGGTCGGTAGTCTTTGTCCGTGAAGCACGCGCAGCTGTGCTGCGCCATTGGAGTAGCTGATCATGGCTGAGCGGACTTCCTAGGTCGAGGAGCGAGCTGGCAGAACGCCGGCCCGGCGCAGGTGCAAGTGATGCAACCAGCCCCACAGCAATGCCATGACCGCGATCAGCGAGGCACCCGTCAGCGAGAAGGCCTTGTCGTCGAGTTCAATCTCAGGCAGCAAGGCCGACAGGATGTTGTAGCTGGCAACCCCGTAGGAGATTGAGACGATCAGCCAACCGAGAACCCGCCGGTACTTGGGTCCGACCTGAGCGGCATTCGAACTCCGGTTCACGTGACAGATGAGCCGACCGTCCAACGTGTCCGTGATGATCATGCCGACGGTGAACGTCAGGCCGGCTGCCACGGCGGCGAGCAAGCCACCGCCCTTGTTGCTCGCCACATAGCCCCAGGCCGACGCCTGCGTAGCGGTGTCGAACACCGTCGCAAACAGCACTCCGATGGCAATCACCGCGAACGGACTGTTGTGATTCCGCAGCCGCGCGGGGATCAGCCTGAGCTTCCAACCGGTCGGTTGATAAGCCTGCTTCGACACCAGAAGTAGGCGAAGATTCAAGGTGCCGACGAGCAGAAGTAGTGCCGTCGGCACCCAGTTGAGAACTGCGATCACCGTCTCGGGCACGTCCACCTTGTGCGTCACTTGGCTGACGCCGGCGGCAATCGCAGTCACCAGCAGACCATGCCCAATCGCGAATAGCGTGCCAATCCACACGGCCTCCTTGCGATGGTGGTGGAGGGCCCGCCACGTGAGCCCGTCGATGCACGCGATGTGATCGGGATCCAAACCGTGGCGCAAGCCGAGCACGAACATCAGCAGGAGGCCCGTGAACGAGTTGAGCGCTTGCAGTTCAGCTTCCATGACCGACCTCCTTCAGCGAGCAACGCAAGCGGCCAAACCGTCGGCCAGGCGATCCTTGTCGAGATCGCGACCGATCACGACGTATTCCGTCCGGCGTGCTTCGCCGACGCTCCAGGGGTTGAAGCGGGCCATTGACGTCAGCATGCGCACGCTCTGGAAGACGACGCGCTCGTCGAACCCGTGCGCATGAAAGACTCCCTTGGTTCGGAGGTATCGATCCCCCTCTTGCTGCAGCAACGGTCCCATCCACGACATGAAGCGGTTCATGTCGATCGGCCGATCCTCGTTTAGAACCACCGAGGTGATGGCAGGATCGTGCTCGTGCTCGTGGTCGTTGAGCAACTCAGGGTCCACTGCGAGCTTGGCCTCCAGTTGGAAGGCGTTGACATTCAGCACCTGTGCCAGGTCCACCTGGCTGTGCGCGCTCCTCAGGAAGCGCGCCATCGGATTGAGCGTCCGGATCCTGCGTTCGACACGCTGCAGCGCCGCCTCATCCACCAGGTCGGTCTTGTTGACGAGGATGATGTCGGCAAAGGCAACCTGCTCCTGCGCCTCCACGCTTTGCTCGAGGTTCTTCTCCACGTTGACCGCATCGACGACGGTCACGAACGCATCGAGGCGAGTGTCGTTGCGCACCTCGTCCGAGACGAAGAACGTCGAGGCCACCGGTGCCGGGTCGGCGAGGCCGGTGGTCTCGATCATGATGGCGTCCAGTTGATCGCTCTTCTCGCGCAACCTGCCGATGGTCTCGATCAGGTCGCCCCGCACGGTGCAGCACAGGCAGCCGTTGTTGAACTCGATGAGCTGCTCGTCCTCGTCGTTCTCGATCAACTGGCCGTCGATCCCGACTTCACCGAACTCGTTCACGATGACAGCAACCTTCTTGCCTTGCTGGCGGGTCAGGATGTGGTTGAGCAGCGTTGTCTTCCCCGAGCCGAGGTAGCCCGTGATCACCGTCACCGGGATCTTTCGGTGAGGTGCTTGTTCCAGTGCGGCGATGGTCATCTTGATGCTCCAAGTTGGCGTTCCCTTACAGGGCAAGCCGAAAAACAATCAGGTTCAGTGAGCCGCCAGGCGGACTAGCGTCTGGCCGGCCCAACCAGCGAATGTGTCTGCACGCTCAGCGATCATGTAGTTGCGTGCACCGAAGATCCTGCGCACGTATGCATCGGCCCGGCGATCCAGCGTCAGGCAGAAGGTCCGAATGCCACGCCCTGCAGCCGTGGCGACGGCATGGCGTGCATCTTCGACCAGGTAGTCGTCCTCGACGACGTCGATGTCCGAAGGCTCTCCATCGGTCAACACCAGAATCACCTTTTGGTCGGCCTGTTCACCGTCCAGTGCGACCGCGGCGTGTCGAATGGCGGCACCCATTCGGGTCGAAAGATCCCCCTCCAGTGACTCCAGGGCCGCCTGCTGCGCATCCCCGAAGGGCTCGTCGAAATCCTTGATCCTCCGGTAGTGCACCTCATGACGCCCGTTCGAGGCGAAGCCATGGATGGCCACCCGATCACGACGCTGGTCCAGGGCCTGCGCCACCACCGTGGCCGCCCGCTTCTCTACCTCCATCACCGTGGTGAAGCTGCCGGGAACGAATCTCCCCGTGGACACGGACAGGTCCATCAGGAGCACGATGGCCGTCTTGCGCCTCCTCCGGCCGTGCCGCCGAAACACACGACCGTCGGGCGCAATCCCGGAGCGGCGTTCGATGGCGCTGTCGACTGCGGCGTTCAGGTCGAGTTCATCGCCTTCGGGCAGCCGGTTCAGACGAATGGACCGGTCGGGGGTCCGATCCAGCCCCTTCAGCTTCAATCGATGCGCGACGGCCGCCTTCCTCGCGGCCACAGACTTCGCGCGTGCGGATGCCATGGGCTCGATCACGGTGACCCACTCGTCGCGCAGCGCCTCGAGTTGATGGTCCCACTCGGGATAGCGGTAGCGCCGCCTCAGGTCCACCTTGGCGAGCATGTCATCTTGCGGCGGGGGCGCCTCGGCGCGGATCTCGAAGTCGGTCACGACTTCCTCTGCCGCTTCATCGACCGGCGCGTTGCTGAGAAAGTCCCACAGCAGCGCGTTATCGTCCCGATAGGACGGATACGGCCTGTAGTGCGGGGCCACCACTTGCCTCATCCTGCCCATGGCGATGGACAGCTCGCGGGCAAGCCGGTCGAACGCGGCGACGTCCCCGAGATCACGTGCCGCAATCTCCTCGAACGCGGTCCTGGCCTTGGTGACCCAGTCGTTGCGATCCTCGTAGCTCGGATCGTGAAGGGCGCGCGCGAGCCGCGACGTAAGGCCCTCAAATTGGAAGCCTACAGACTCACGCGTAGCATCATGGAAGCGGCCCCAAACGGCACGCAGGCCCGGGTACTCCTTCATCATCAGGCGCTCGACCCGCGCGTCTTCCAACAACGACATCGTGGCCAGGAGCATGGGGCGGCGGTTCCCGGCAGCGCGGCGCAAGGGCGAGAACCGCAGATGGGCGGCAATGTGCGCCATCGTGGCGCGGTACAAGAGGTCGCGGTCGGCAGCGGCGATGCCGTCGAAGCGGCGCGGCATCCTGATCAGATCCTCGTTCACGCTGGCCGCGGGCTGCGGAAGCTTGGGATCCTGGGGTTCGTGCAGGTCCAGCCCTTGGCGGTGACCGACAAAGCCACCCAGGTAGTGGAGCAATGCTTCGCGCCTGGCCAGCAGATGCGCCGTGTCGCTCTCGGTGCGCTGGTCGCTGAACAAACGCGGATCGCCCCACTGGAAGTGCGCGCGGCGTCGCTTCAGATCGGTTCGCTCGGTCTGGAGACCATGGAGCACCCACTTGCGAAGGCCGACGGCGTCTGCTGCGATCTCCGGTTCATTGGCGAAACGCTGCGTCAGGGCCAACGCCGCCGCCGCGTCCTCCGTCGCTACCTGGGCCAGCAATTCGGCCAGCGCCGCGCAGGCCGCCTCATCCGGCAGGTGATCCGCCAGCCTAGGGAGCGCCTCCAGCAGCGCTTCGTGCGTCTCTTGATCGACGGCTCGGAGCATCTGCAGCCGCCGCTCGGCTGCTGGCCCTGACAGATGGAAGAATCGAAACGTCACGATTCGCTCACCCGCGCGGCCCGAACTGGCCTTCCACGAAGCCGGCCAGCGCCTGCTGGATGTCGTGATCGTCCGTCAGCGACGAGATCATCGCCAGCACGCAGGCGTCGTGCGCGGCGATGCCCTCGTTGATCAACGCCCCGGCATGCACCAGCATCCGGGTGCTCATGCCCTCGTCCAGGCCGCGGCCTCGCAGGGCTCGGGACTGCTTGGCGATGGCGACCAGCTTGGCAGCGATCTCGGGGGAGATCTGGCTTTCGTGCGCGACGACTTCGGTCTCGACACCCGCTTCCGGAAAGTCGAAGTCGATGGCCCCGAACCGCTGGCGCGTCGACGGCTTCATGTCCTTGGCGACGCTCTGGTAGCCAGGGTTGTAGGAGACTACCAGCCGAAAGTCGGGGTGCGCCTTGACGACTTCTCCGCGCTTGTCCAGTGGCAGGATCCGCCGATCGTCGGTCAGCGGATGGATCACCACGGTGGTGTCCTGGCGTGCTTCGACCACTTCGTCGAGGTAACAGATCGCGCCATGGCGAACGGCCATCGTCAGCGGACCGTCGTGCCACACCGTGCCTTCGGCATCCAGCAACCAGCGCCCGACCAGGTCCGAGGCCGTCATGTCCTCGTTGCAGGCCATCGTCACGAGCGGCAGCTTCAGGCGCCAGGCCATGTGCTCGACGAACCGCGTCTTGCCGCAGCCCGTGGGACCTTTCAGGATCATCGGCAGACCGCGTGCCATTGCCGCGCTGAACAACTGCACTTCGTTGCCCGCCGTTCGGTAGTAGGGCTCATGCTCGATCAGGAAGGGGCGAATCTTGTCGTCCATGACGGGGTCCGGTTACTGCGTCGGGCAAACATCCGACAACACGCTTGCACAGGCCCATGGCGGTCGCATGGAACTGTGAACGTGGGAGACTAGCCCGGGAACCGCCTGTCGTGGCAGCCCCCGGGACCATGAGATCAGGCTTCGCCGCCGATCACGCGTGCGCCTTCGCGGCCTTCTTCGGGTCGCCGCCCGGCGTCTTGGCGACGGTCTTCGTCATCATCGCGATTCCTTCTTCGAGGATGACCTTGCGGTTCGGCGGTGGCAGCTTGTCGCCGCGGACGACGTCGTACGGCACCACGACCCAGCATGCGCAGCCCCAGATGCATTCGCCGGCCATCCCTTCGAACCGGATCGCCGGCTCCGACAGCATCGGGCCGATGTCGACCAGCCAGGCATGCTCGTGGAGCTTGGTCTCCCAGTCCAGCTTGTCGTAGTTGTCCCGGCTTGCCCAGAAGGCCTTCAGGTCGGTCTTCGCCACGCCAGGCAGGATGATGTTGGCGTACGAGGTGAGCGCGTCGAAGAACTCGTGCGTGTACGACTGGTAGGTCGAGTCACCCTCGAGCAGGTAGTTCTTCGCGATCAGTTCCTTGACGCCCTTCTCGATGTTCTCGAAGCCCATGTCGCGCGAGGCATGCACGTGGACTTCCGCGTAGTCGGTCTTGAAGCCGTCGCGCAGGCCGCTGTACTCGGGGATGAAGTCCACCCACTGCGCGATGACCGACTGCCACTTCGAGCCCGACTCGCCAGGCAGCACCTGCACACCCGGGTGGGTCAGCTTGGCGACGTCGAACAGCGTCCAGTTGCGCGACTTGGAAGACAGCGTCTCGTGCGGTGCCCCGGTGAAGCCGGCAGGGCGCAGGGCGCGGAACAACACACGGCCGTAGTCCATCACGGCGAACCGCATGAACGAGTCGGCGACGAAGCGGTTGGTCACCATCTGCTTGAAGCCCTGGCGGACCTCCTTCTCGCCGGTGCTCGTGTAGGCGGTCAGGCGGTGCCAGCTGTGCTCGGGGTTGACCACGAAGAAGCCGCCGGTGAACGGGCTGCGGTACAGCTCGCCCCATACGGCGGTGACGCCGTTGTTCTTGTCGTCGTCGAGCATGCAGTCCAGCTCGTTCAGCGCGCAGTACTGGCCGGCATTGTTGTTCACCGACTCGGGATCACCGACGTGCGACAGCTGGCCGACCCCAATCACCGGAATGCGGCGCCCGAATCTGACGTTCGACAGGTGACGAGCCAAGTCGACCACCATGCCGCTGCCCGTGCCACCGGCGATGCTGAATGCAACCATCACCATCGACGGCAGCTGCGCCTTTTCCACGGTGTCCACGAAGCTGCGCAGCGCACGGTCCATCGGCTTGTCGCCAGCGTAGTACGCGTTCGCATAGATGCCCTTGGCGACGAGCCGTGGGAAGTGGCTGCCCGCGGGCGGGAGCACGTACTTGTGCGAAACGTAGGACTCGAAGTTCGGGTTCCAGTAGTAGCGCGGGTATTCCAGCTTCAGGAACTCCCGCGTGCGGTTCAGGCCTTCGAAGAACTCCTGTCGATCGGGCACCGGCAGCGCCACAGCCTGGAAGTTGAAGCGATCGGCGGGAATGCCGCGCGACTGCAGCCGCTGCTTGAACGAGTTGGCGTAGTCGATGGCGGCGCCCATGTCCTGGTCGCCGATGTCGACCACCATCGCGGCAAAGGTGGCCCGGGGGTCCGCCAGCAGGTCCTCGACCTCGCCGGTGCGAAGCAGCGCCTCGATGTAAGCGGCGCCGGTCCTGCCGATGCCGATCGCATGGATGCAGTGCGGTGACTGGGTGCCAGTGGCGCTGTTGTAGATAGAAGAAGTCATCGAATAGCTCCGATTGGTTGATAGTGAAAAGTGTCGGCAGACAAGGAAAGAGCCGAAGGGCCGGGGTGGGTCAATCGCCACAGCGGTGCCGTCCGCTGGACGCTGTGCATGCTCTGCGGCGCCCGTCGTGCGGGCTAACAGCGAATCGTGAACGTCTCGGTCTGGTCGAGAATGCCGAGGTCTCGAAGGATGTGGCAGACCGACGAGGCGCGCTCGTGGGCGACATACAGCATGTAGTCCTCCACGAACAGGCCAGGGTCCCGGGAGATGGTCCCGGCCTCGATCAGCTCGACGCCCTTCTCGAGGTTCTTGCGTTGCAGCCGCGCCGTCCAGATCGGCGACTCGATGTGAATCGCCTCTTCGTCGACGTGAGAAATGATGAGGAACTTCTTGCCGGCCACGGTTGGGACCCGATACCCATTCCCGTACTTGGCCACGACCTCGCTCCATACGAGTGGCATCGCTGACTCCTTCTATTCGTACAGACCGTTTAGCTGATCGAGGGGCACTGCAACCCACTGGTGCCCCGAGCCCAGGCTCGCGCCGGCCATGCCCTGCAACCGGGTGGAAGGCTCGCAAAGCAGTACACCTTGTTCAAGAAGCAGGGAGTGATGCGCATGCCGCTGCGGCATCGGGAGTTCTCGATACGCCGCGAGCGCCTTCTGCGTCATGAGCAGGTCGCTGCGCGCCATGCGAGGCAGCAGAAACTGCACGCACCCATCGGGCCCCCCGGTAACGGGCTGGGTGGCCAACTCGGGGGTCAGCGCTTCGTTCAGCGTTGTCGCCCAGCCCAGAGCCACCGACTCGTCCGCCGAGGTTCCCGAGGTTCGCAGTTCGATGAACTCCGGGGAATACCCCTGCTGCAGTCCGAGCGCAGAGCGCACGTCGACGCCTGCGGGGGACCTGCGATCGTGGCCGAACCCGAAGGCGTGGATCCACCTGGCACCCCATGGCGTGCGCGCTGCTGAGTGCTGTGTCGATGGCGCCGCAACCCAATTCAGCAGCCGCAGGGCCTCCCACAGGTTTGCACCCCTGCGCTGCAGGAACAGCGATGTCACCTGACCATCGATGATGTCCCTTGTGCCTGCAACGCTTGCGCCGGGAGGTTGGGGCACGACCACGAATCCGGCAGTGAAGGGGTTCCTGTATTGCTCACCGCACGACTGGGTGACACCGCTGTTTTTGGTCTCATCACAGAGCACGTCGAGTTCACACATGGCCGTGTGCAGGGCCGCCGCCTTCGCGTCGAGTTCCTGCTCGTGGGGCAGGATGCCGATGCCGGCGACGAGCACACGACGACCGAAGAGGCCCTGCGAGAGATGGCGAGCGAGATCCACTGCGATGCCGCTGCCCGTACCTCCACCCAGCCCGAACACCATGCAGACCAGTGAGTCTCCTTGCGTCGCTTCCACGCTGCGTGCAAATCGCTTGAGGGCGTGGAGCATGGGTCGGTCGCCGTCGTAGTACGAACGACCATAGATAGCCTTAGCGATGGCGCGCGGAACTGTGCCGTCCTCTGCAAGCTGCACTGGAATGTCGGGAAGCCACTGCCCGGAGCTCGGATTCGGGTGGTACAGCGGATATTCCAGCTTCAGAAAGTCAACATACCTCGCCAATGTGTCGTCCAGCGTTCCCCTCGACACCATTGGCAGCGAGACCGTTTCAATATGCGCCTGCCCGGTGTCGAATCGCTTCGCCTGCTCTCGCACTCCATGAAGATCATCGTCGCCAATATCGACGACCAGCGCGCTCAGTCGTGAGCCCGGAACATTCAACAAGTCCGGGGGCGCATCTCGCAGGAAGCGCTCGATGATCTTCGCCCCGGCACCGCCTACGCCGACCAAATGAATGCCGTAGACCAGGGTGGAAGCGTCCTTGATCCGATGCACGCCGCGCTTGAGTGCGTCGAGTTTGCGCTGCTGCAGCTTGGCCTCGGTCGTTCCGATGGCCGGCAATGGCCTGCCGCGCTGAATGTCCAGACCTGCTGTCGAACTCATTGCTTTCGATGGCTCCGTGGTTCTTGCCGTCATGCCTGCATTGCAGGCATTTGTTGCGACAAAAAAAAAGCCCACCTCCGACTTGCGTCGAGGGTGGGCTCTTGTGCCCTTGTCCTGCACGGCCGTGCTGCCGTCGCGGACTAGAGATTTGATGAGTGAACTATGTGTTCTTCCATAAGCCATGTCAAGAGGTTCTCTGTCACATCGATCCTAGAGGAATTCCCTAGGGAAGGTCTGCACAACTCGCAACCCGTGGTGCTTGGCGCCAACGTGAAGCGCTGAGACGATACGGGCCATGAAGTAGCACAGCCTGGGTTTGGGACAGACGACCAAGCGAACGCGGCGCCGGGAGTTCCTGGACGAGATGGAGAAGGTGGTGCCGTGGGCGGATCTGGTGGCCTTGGTGTCGCCGTTTCTGCCGGAGGGCAAGCGAGGCCGTCCGCCGTTCTCGCCGGAGACCATGCTGCGCATCCACTTCATGCAGCAGTGGTTCACTCTGAGCGATCCAGCGATGGAAGAGGCGCTGCACGACATGCCGGTGTTCCGCGAGTTTGCAGGGCTCGAAGGCTGGGACCAGCGGCTGCCCGACGAGAGCACGATCCTGCGGTTCAGGCATGTGCTGGAGAAGCACAAGCTGGCCGCGCAGATCCTGCAGACCGTCAACGACCTGCTGAGCGCCAAGGGCGTGATGCTCAAGGGTGGCTCGGTGGTGGATGCCACGCTGATCGCTGCGCCGAGTTCGACCAAGAACAGCAGCGGCGAGCGCGACCCGCAGATGAAGCAAAGCAGGAAGGGCCAGCAGTGGTACTTCGGCATGAAGTGCCACATCGGGGTGGACCTCGAATCGGGCCTGGTCCACACCGTGCGAGGCACCAGCGGCGCGGTCAATGACGTGACCGAGGCCAACAGCCTGGTGCGCCCGAGCGACCGCGAGGTCTACGCCGACGCCGGCTATCGGGGCGCCGACAAGAGACCGGACGCCAGGGCTGGTGTGAGTTGGAACATCGCCATGCGTCCGGGCAAGCGTCGCATGCTGGATCAGACCAAACCGATCGAGGCCCTCACCGAGCAGTTCGAGAAGGTCAAAGCAGGCATCCGGGCACGTGTCGAACACCCGTTCCGAGTGATCAAGCGCCAGTTCGGGCACATCAAGGTGCGCTACCGCGGGCTGGCCAAGAACACGGCGCAATTGCACACGCTGTTTGCGCTGGCCAATCTGTGGATGGCGCGGCGCAAGCTCGTCGGAGCGATGGCATGAGTGCGTCCGCCGCACGGCAAATTGCCCGGTTCGCAGGCCTGTTCGGGCCTGCGAGCAGAGAAACCGAAGCGAATCTGCCTTCAGCTGCATCACATTCCCATCGTCTCAGCGCACCACCACGCCGGGTTGCGAGTTGTGCAGACCTTCCCTAGCTTGGGATTGAATCGAATGGTTCGCCGACGGCGGGCCACATCGAGGGCGCGCGCACCGGCGTGGCGCACACACTGTCCACATGTGACTCGTGCCTGCAGATCGAATGCGAAGGGACTTCCCCAGTCCTGTGACGGTATCGAGGTACCAAGATTGACTCGCGGAAGTTCAATCTGATCGGAAAGGGGAAGTCCATGAGCGAGATTACACGAGGTGCGGCATGCGGTGTCATCGTGCGTGTGGGGGTGGATCTGGCCAAGCAGGTCTACCAGGTGCATGCGGTGGATCGCAGTGAGCGCGTGGTGTTGGCCCGGGCGATGTCACCGCAGAAGTTCCTGGCCTGGGCGGCCACGCTGCCTGCGGGCTGCATGGTGGCGATGGAGGCCTGCGGCGGCGCTCACCACCTGGGCCGAGCGCTTCGCCTGCTGGGCCTGGATCCGCGCCTCATGGCTGGCCACTTCGTCACGCCTTACCGGGTGCAGGGCCGCAGCGGGAAGAACGATGCCAACGACGCGGCCGCCATCTGCGAGGCCGCCGGCCGGCCCCGCACCCGCTTCGTGCCCATCAAGTCCGCCGCCCAACAGGGCGTGCTGAGCCTGCACCGCCTGCGCGAGGGCTACAAGGCCGATCGCACCGGCTGCATCAACCGCCTGCGCGGCCTGCTGGGCGAGTTCGGTCTGGTCTTCCCCCAAAGCCCCGAGAAGCTGCGCGCCAAGCTGGGCGAGACGCTGGAAGACGCCAGCAACGAGTTACCCGGTGACCTGCGCCTGGGTCTGCAGCAGCTGCACCTGCACTGGATCCACCTGGACCTGCAGATCCACTGGTGCGAGCAGCGCATTGCCCAGCACGCCCGCAGCAACGCGCAAGCCAGTGCGGCCATGCAACTGATGGGCGTGGGCTTCATCACCGCCTCTGCCGTGGCCGCCAGCGTGGGAGATTTGAAGCAGTTTGCCAATGCCCGCCAGTTCGCCGCCTGGCTTGGCCTAGTCCCCAGCCAGCATTCCAGCGGCGGCAAAGCCAGCCTGGGCGGCATCACCCAGCGCGGTGATGCCTACCTGCGCACCCTGCTCATCCAGGGCGCCAAGTCCGCCGTCATGACCGCCGAGAAACGGCAAGACCGCGTCAGCCAGTGGCTGGTGCAGCTCAAGCGCCGCGCTGGCTGGCAGAAGACGGTCGTGGCCCTGGCCAACAAGAACGCCCGCATCCTCTGGGCCGTGCTCACCCGGGGTCTGAGCTTCGATCCCAACCATGTGGCACCGCCTCCGGTCAGGCTGGCACCCGAATTGGCCGCCTGAAATCCAACCCATTCACCTCGTCCAGATTCCCCCGTCACCCTGACAGCACCGTTGCCAGAGATACATCACAGGTCAGACCGGCAGCAGGCCAGCTCGATAACTCGTCTGTGGCACCCGTCCACGCTGAACGAATGGAGCCCTGCTGAGCGGTTCGTATCTGGGGCCTCGGCCACACCGCCGACACAAGCCCGTCTGTAGATGTGCAGTCTGTCTCTTGTGGTGTCTTCAGCAGCACCTGTCAGGTCGACGATTCACCGGGAATCTCAAATACCGCTTGGGAAGGAGAAAACAGCCAGGGTCTGCTTGACCGAGGGGGAAGTCCCTGTAGACGTGGTAGGGCCGGGCGTGCGCTTCGAGAAGCAGATCGAGTTCGATGCTCGTTGATTCGGATCCGCGGTAACGCCGCTTGTCTTCGAGTATTCAAGCCCGTACCATTTTTTTGATCAGATTCAGTTTCCGATTGCGGCAATGCACCCTGTCGGACACCGGCCCAGCGCGCCGAGAGCCGCATCGCTCTCATCCGTACTTCTCTTCAACAGGAATCCAATCCATGACTGAATCCACCGCGGCCGCTTCTCGGCCCCAACCCCATGGCCTGCATGTGATCGGCATCGGTCGCACCGGCGCCGCTTACGTCGAAGCCCTGCTTCGCACCGGAGAGATCGAGGATGTGCTTGCGCATTCGGGCTCCAGCTTTGCGGCGCTGCTGCTGGACATCGGCGAGGACGACATGTTCGTGCCGAACGACTACGGCCGCTCGCTGACGAAGAGGCTGGCGAGCCGGGAGATCCCGCTCGACCGCTACCACTACGAGTCGGTGCTTCTGCAGACGCCAGGCGGCGAGGCCTTCGCCAAGCAGCTGGAGGCCGTGCGTGCCCCATTCAAGGCAGCCACCGGGCAGGACCTCATTCCCAAGTTGCCGAAGGGCGATGAGTTGCCCAAGGTCGGACAGCACACGCCGCGCGCGCTATCGAAGGCACTCGGCGCCATCGGCACTCACCTCGGCGACAAGCCCATCGCGTCTGCACTTCAACGCTTCGCCGACCAGGTCAGGAAGTCGGAGTTTCCTTCGACCGTGCTGGTCGTGTTCGGCTTGGCTGGCGGCACCGGGAGCGGCATGGCGGCCGACCTGGCTCGTGCCCTGAGGCTGCTGCTGCCGGCCAATGCTCAGGTGGCCGGCCTCGGGCAGTTGAGCCACAGCGGGGATGGAGATTACTTCAACAGCCTGGCGCAGACCACTGCACTCGAGGAGATCGACGCGTCCGCAGCCAAGGATGCATCGCCCCAGCCCTTCCCGGGCGGCTTCTTCGTCGTGACGACCGAACATAGCTGGCAAAGACTCACCGCCTACACGTCGACCGGGATCCGGGAGGTGCGGCAGCGGTTCAAGCAGATGGTCACGAACCGCTTCGTGGCCGATTCCTTCATGAGGTGGGCGATCGCGGACAGCGGAGCGCACCTGGCGAGGGCCCTGTCGCGCGCCCACGGCCGATGGATCCTGTTCGATGTGGCGAAGCTGACTCACCCCGGAGTGCAGGTGCTTCCGGGAGAGGCCGGATCGCGCTGGGACTCGGTCCTCCAGCAGTGGATCGGCTTCACGCCACAGTTCTCGGGCTTGAGCGATGGCTTCAAGACAGACTACGCGGAAATCCACGTTTACGCTCCCCGCGACACACGCATCGACATGATCGAAGAGGAGCTGAGGAGAGTCGTGTCCGCCGCCTACGTCAAGGGCAACCGGAACGCAGTCTCGACCTACCGCAGCGAGTTCTTCGACGCATTGACTGCGTATGGCAACGTGATCCTCCCCGGGGCAACCAAGGATGACCTGGTCGCCTATCGCGAAGCCAAGGCGGGTGCCACCAAGCTGAGTGCGACGGCCAGGGCGCTGGAAACCGCTTGATCTCGTAGCGCCTTGAAGTGGCCGGCCCGGCGGGCCGGCCAGCCGGTCAACGGTTGGAGTTCCAACCGAGCGCGGCCTCCACCCGTCGACCAATCGCCACCGCGAGTTCGGCCGCGGCTTGTTCTGCGATGCCGTACGGAGCGCAGAGCTCCAGCATCATCGCGATCAGCTCAGATTCCGGCAGCGGCAGGCGCCTTGCGGTCGCCGCCGCCTCCATGGCCAACGCACCGACTGCTTGTTTTTGCTGGGCCAGCACGTCGCGAATGTGTTGCACGATCTCCTCCGTATCCGGTCTCAGCAGTGCATCGCGCACCTCGGTGAAGCAGGCCGTCACCTTCGCGCGATCGGCCTGCTGCCCTTTCTGGATCGCGTCCAGGATCCAGAAGAGGTCGATCAGCGTGTCCTTCTTCAGTGGCGTCGTCATGCCGGACCCCTGAACGTCGCGCTTCGAGCACCGCCCGTCCCGTCTGCGAATCGAACCTGACGGTGGCTCAGCGATGGATCTTGGTCGGTTCCAGCCGCAACAGCAGTCGCTCGACCCGATGCCCCTTGACGACATGCTGCTCTAGGATCTCGGCAATGTCCTCCTGGGTTTCGTATCGGTACCACACCCCTTCAGGGTAGATGACCATCGTGGGCCCGTACTCGCAGGCGTTCAGGCACCCGGAGAGGTTGACCCGGATCCGCCGGTCATTCGCAGTCACCATCGCGCGCCGGCACATGTAGTTCGCCAGCTCCAGTGAACCCTTGCTGGCACAACAGCCCCGGCGGTGTGTGCCGGGACGTTCGTTCACACAGCAGAAAACATGCGCCTCGTACAACAAAGGCGGGTCTGCATCTTGATCGGATTTCATTTGACGCCGAGGGTTCATTGCACGAGTCGCACCACGACACGCGGAAGCACGCGGGGCAGACTCTCGATCCGGTCCAGCACGCGATAGTGGCCGCTGCCGAAGATCTTTCTCAAGTAGTCGTCTGCGGCAGGGTCCAGGGTCACGCAGAACACGTTGATGCCCCTGCGCCTGACCTCGAGGACGGCTCGCCGCGCGTCCTCCACGAGGTAACGCTTGTCATGGATGTCGATGTCGTGCGGCTCGCCATCCGTGATGAACAACAGCAAGCGCCGTGCCTGAGGCTGTTGTTCTAGGCGATGACCGGCGTGCCGAATGGCTGCGCCCATGCGTGTCGACCAACGACTACTGACTCCTGCAAGCCGGCCAAGTGCGTCTTGCCCGAGCAGTTCGCCGAACTCGACCGCACGCAGGTATTCCACCTCGTGGCGACCGTTGGAGCAGAACGTGTCAATGGCACATCGGTCGCCTGCGTCCGTAAGCGTCAGGACCGTCAGGAGCGCCGCGTTCCTGGCCAAGTTCAGAACCCGCTCACCGCTCGGTGAAAGGTCTGCGGTCGATGTGGAACTGTCGATCAACAGCAAAGCGGCGGCGCTTCGCTCACTCCTGGCCTGGCGTTGTTCGACCTTCTCGGAAGGTGTGTGGCGCAGGCGTCGATCGATCTGGGATCGCACAGCGGCATCCACGTCCAGATCGTCGCCTCGAAGCTGCGCGCGCAGGGTGAGGCGGTCGCGCATCCGGCCCGCTCGCAAGGCTCGTTTGAGCTGGTGCAGCAAGGGGCCGTGGCTCTCCACCAAGGCTCGCAATTCCGAGGGGTCACTTGGCTGTGACTGTATCTCCCTGACCGTGCACCACGCACTTCGGTAGTCGCCTACCAGCCGATCCCACTCGGCATACTGGAATCGTGCAAGCACCAGCGCAGGCGACATCTCCGCCGAAGGCACCGGCGATTTCGGCGTGGCGTCCGTTGGCAACTGCAGCGGATCCGTGGTGGAGACGATCTTCGCGGAAGCCTCCTGCTCGTCGAGCCACAGGTGTGCGTTGTCGTCACGATAGGATGGCTCGACGACGTACTCACGATAGTTGAACTGCAGGCGCATCTGACCGATGTCGTTTCCCAGTCTGGACGCCATGTCCCGCAGTGTCGCCGGCGCGAGGAGCTCTTGAGATGTGCCGGCAGCGCTGAACTCACGCCACAGGCGACGACCTTTCGTCACCCACGGATGCGGGTCCTCATAGGCAGGATCGAGTAGGCCTCGCGCCAGGCGCAACATCAACACCTGGAACGTTTGCCCATGCTCGACATTGGCGGCGTGATGCCGAAGCCACAGGCGACGTAGGCCAGGCATTTCCGCGACCGCGAGCGCTTCGACGCGCGCATCTTCGAGAAGCCCGACGAGTGCCATTTGCACGGGCTTGAGAGAGCCCCGCTCGAATCGGTGTCGGGAGTGACGAAGGTGGGCTGCGGCATGAGACGCCGCCGCGTCGTACCAGTCGCGGGCAGCCGGTCCTCGCAAAGCCCGGCTCGACTCCGGAAGATGCAAGCCAAGGTTCGACAAGAAGGGACGCCTTGTCGCGATGCCCTGCTCGACGGGGTGAATCGCGGGTGCCACGTCGTACAGCGCCCGCAGGAGATGCCGCAGGCGTGGCCGGCTGTTCACGAAATTGACGGCCGCTTCGTCGCCCGAGACGAGCGCTGCGGATTGCCGGGAACGAAGCTCGAAATGAGCCAGTTCGTCATCGTCGACCGAGAGTGAAGCCTGCTGGCCTCGGCGCAAGCCCAGCCTCGCCCACATCAGGAACTCCAACGGGGAGCCATGCCGAAGCACTTCCTCTGAGCTCTGAAGCAGCGCGCCGGTGCAATGCGGTGCGCTCTGATCCACTTCACACACCGCCGTCAGCCATGCGTCCAGGCCGCCGGGGCCCACCAAGCGGGGGGCGATCGTCGAGAGTTTGCGAACGACCTCCGTCATCAGCGCAGCATCGGCTCCACGAGCCTGAAGTTGCGACAGCCGGTGCGACAGGGTGTCGATGCCCCGCGGACCCAGCGCCGACTCAATCGCCGCACTGACACCGGCCAGATCGATGCGGACGCTGGGTGGCAGTGGGACATCATGAGACGTCACACGCGGCGAGAGAAGGCTCCGTGGATCGCTTGTCACACCGCACCGACTGGTTGATAGTGAACTCAGAAGGATGCTTCAACCGCCGCCTCTAGCGCACGCACCAGATCCGGATCGTCGCTCACTGGATGCACGACGGCCATGCGACACGCGGTCACCGCATCCACCCCCCTGGCCATGAGCGATCCCGCGTGCACCAGCATCCGGGTCGATGCACCTTCCTCCAGGCCGTGACCCTTCAGACGACGCGTGCGCTCACCCAGTGCAACGAGCCGGCTGGCCTCCTGCGGTGCAAGGCCGGACTCGTGCGCCACGATCTCGGCCTCCACGTCCGGCGCAGGAAAGCCGAACTCGATCGCGGCGAAGCGCTGCCTCGTCGAGGTCTTCAGATCCTTCATGGCGTGCTGGTAACCCGGGTTATAGGAGATCACCAGGTGGAAGTCGCCGTGCGCACGCACCACCTCGTTCAGCTTCTCGATGGGCAGCATGCGCCGAGCGTCGGTCAGCGGGTGAATCACCACGGTTGTGTCCGCCCTCGCCTCGACGATCTCGTCGAGGTAGCAGATGGCTCCGTGGCGCGCCGCAAGCGTCAACGGACCGTCCTGCCAGCGCGTACCTTCCGCGTCGAGCAACCACCGACCCACCAGGTCACTTGCCGTGATGTCTTCGTTGCAAGCAAGGGTGATCAATGGCTTGCCAAGACGCCACGCCATGTGTTCGACGAAGCGACTCTTTCCGCATCCGGTCGGCCCCTTCAGCATCAGAGGCAATCGCAATTCGTTCGCCATTTCGAAGAGCTGGCGCTCCTTCCCGATGCTCCGGTAGTAGGGTTCCTCGACGATGCGATAGTCGACAAGTGGATCAGGAGATCCACCTGCCGAACGCGCATGGACAGCGCTCTCAATCATCTCCAGCTCGACCTACCGGTGGACGGCATCCTTCTCGTTGGGAATGCCTTCGATCGGCGCTTCGGCCGTGCCCACGGTGGAGCGGGTAAAGGCCTCGACCTGCTGACGGGTGCCGTCAGGATCGTTGATCCACTTCGAGTAGAAGTCGTAGGGGCAGGCCGCGACGCCCTTGTCGCCCTCGCGCGAGTTGATCAGGCCGGTGTATCCCCGGTGGACCAGTTTGAACAGGTGGTTCTCGCTTTGTCCGTTCTTTCGGAAGTCGCGGATGAGATGCTTCGACAGGGCAGCGTACTGAACGCCCATGTCTTCCTCGCCGCACTCGCCTAGCGTCCGGCCATCGAAGCCGATGATCGCGCTGTGCCCGAAGTACGAATAGACGCCATCGAAGCCGCTCGCATTGGCGACCGCCACGTAGCAGTTGTTCGCCCAAGCCATGGCCTTGGCCATCAACACCTGCTGGTCCTTCGCCGGGTACATATAGCCTTGGCAGCGCACGATCAATTCGGCGCCGCGCATGGCGCAGTCCCGCCAGATTTCGGGATAGTTGCCGTCGTCGCAAATGATCAGGCTGATCTTGAGGCCCTTCGGACCTTCGCTCACATACGTGCAGTTGCCCGGGTACCAACCCTCGATGGGCACCCACGGCATGATCTTGCGGTACTTCTGGACGATCTCCCCCTGATCGTTCATCAAGATGAGCGTGTTGTAGGGTGCCTTGTTGGGGTGTTCCTCGTGCCGCTCCCCGGTCAGCGAGAACACGCCCCAGACCTTAGCCTTCCGGCAGGCCTGCGCAAAGATCTCCGTTTCTTCGCCCGGCACCGTTGCGGCGGTCTCGTACATCTCCTTCGAGTCGTACATGATCCCGTGGGTGCTGTACTCCGGGAAGATGACCAGGTCCATGCCCGGCAGACCGACCTTCATGCCTTCGACCATCTTCGCGATGTTCCGCGCGTTCTGGAGGACCTCGGCCTTGGTGTGCAAGCGGGGCATCTTGTAGTTGACAACGGCCACGCCGACTGTGTCATTGCTGCTTGAGATATCTCCGTGGAGCATTCGCTTCTCCTAGTCAGGATTTGAGGAAGCGACCGCCGCCCTTGGCGGCGGTCGCAGGAGATGCAGTCGGAAACCCTCGGCCCAGCCCCTCTGGTACCCGACTGCAAACCAAGTTGCGCCGTGGCGGTCGCGATGCGGTCCGCAAGTCGAACACCACGGTGCGCGAGACCAAGAGCAGCACGCTCGCCCAATTTCGAAGCAGAGCGCAGTGATCCATGCCGCACAGCGCACGTTCATGACCGCTCCGGGCGGACGCAGCTCTATTTGGCGGACGCCGCTCCGCCACTACGAGATAACTCATGGGCTCCCGTGAAAAACAAATGAACTGATCCGCGCCCTCGAGTCGTTCGAGGTATGGGCGAGTTTCACCGTGGCGATACAAACTGCACGCCGAAAATGAAAACGCCCGATCGGAACTATTCCGGTCGGGCGTTGTTGCCGCGCTGCAAGCTGACGCTGTTGTCAACTGCAACCAATTTGAATTGGCATCAGCTTATGAGCAAGCGCATGGTGCTGTCAAGAGGCGTGCACTAAACGAGCCCGTCCACCATAATGAATCGGCCCCTGCGTTGTTGCGCAGCTCTCAACACATCATTCGACAGCCTTGGCCAATCAAGACCCCATCAAGGTCGGTGTGCTTTTCTCGAACACCGGCACCACGTCAGCCGTTGAGCGATCTCAGCTCGCGGGCACGTTGTTCGCGATCGAGGAGATCAACGCGGCCGGAGGCATCGATGGGCGGGAGATCCAGCCTGTCCACCGCGACCCGCACTGCAATCCCCGCGAGTTCAGGATCCTCGCGGAAGAGCTGGTTCAGCAGGAGAAGGTCAACGTGATCTTCGGGTGCTACATGTCGAGCACGCGCAAGGCGGTGATACCGGTCGTCGAGAAGTGGCAGCGGCTACTGATGTACCCCACCCTGTATGAGGGTTTCGAGTTCTCGCGCAACGTCATCTACACGGGCGCGGCGCCGAATCAGAACAGCTCGCTGCTGGCGGCGTACATGACCCGTCACTTCGGGGCGCGCGTGTACCTGGTAGGAAGCGACTACATCTATCCTTACGAGTCCAACCGCATCATGAGCGACTTCATCCTTGAGCGGCCCGGTGGGAGCAAGCTGGCGGAACGGTACGTGGGGCTCAATGCATCGGCGCAGGAGTTCCGGAAGATCGCAGAGGACATTCGCGACAAGCAGCCGGACTTCGTGTTCTCGACCGTCGTCGGTTCCGGCACTCAACTGCTCTATCGCGCGTATGCTGAGGCAGGCATCGACCCTTCCTCGTGTCCGATCGCGAGCCTCACCACTTCGGAAGCCGAGGTTGCAGAAATGGGCGCCGAATTGGCGGCGGGCCACATCACCGCGGCACCCTACTTCCAGAGCCTCGACAGCCCCGTCAATCGCGATGTGCTGATGCGCTTTCGCGACCGCTTCGGCTACGAAACGCCGCCGAACATGTGCTGGGAGGCCGCGTACTTCCAGGTCTTCCTGTTCGCCCGCGCGATGGCCCAGTCCGGATCGGACGAAATCGACCAGTTGCTCCCCCATCTGCTCGGGAGCGAGTTCGAGGCCCCCCAGGGCAAGGTCCGCGTTGACGAAAGCAACCATCACACCCGGCTGTACCCTAGGATCGGGCGCGTCGATTCGCGGGGGCAGTTCGAGATCATCGCGGAGTCCACCAGGGGAGTCGACGCCGATCCGTACCTGGTCCACCACGAAGTGGACGATTCAAGCGACTACGGGTCCCTGTTGGGAGAGATCATTGGCTAACGACGCACAAGAACGCGTCGCCGGACGGGTCCAGAGATCGACCTCGTCCCTGCTACGCAATCTGCGCACGCTCCGTACGATGGTCTTCCACCCGAAAGACACTGACGGTGAGGTACTGACAGAGCAACTCAAGCGCATCGGCTGCCAGGTCATCCTGATGTGGCCCCCGTTGCCCGAGATCCCTGACACGGTGGACGTCGTCTTCTGTGCGGTGCGCCCTGATCACGCGGCGAACCAGTGCGGATGGATGGGGCCCGATCCGGATGTACCGATCATCGCGTTGGTCAACTACGAGAACCCCACCGTGCTCGACGCGGCGTTGCAGATGGGGGCGCTGACAGTGTTGGCGGCGCCTGTCAGATCGTCGGGCATCCTCTCGTCGCTCGCCGTAGCCAAGCATTTGTACGAAGAACGTCGAGAGATGCGGCGCCGCATCGACCGTCTGCAGCAGAAGCTCCAGTCCGCGAATGACGTCAGCCAAGCCAAGGCGATCCTCGTACGGACGCGAAACGTCTCAGACGAAGAGGCCTATCGCATCATCCGCGAGCAAGCGATGAGCAAACGGGTGGCAACCGAGGACATCGCGAGATCCATTATCCAAGCCGACGGCGTGCTGTCGTACGTGCGCAAGTAGCAGGGCCGCTCATTAATTTGGCTCGACAACTGGGTGTCTGCCACGGCGCCCTGGGTCGTGGTGGAATCGGCCAGCGGTATCGCCGAATGCAGCCACTGGCCAAACCCTGAAGGCGTAGGGGAGCCCAGGCCCGATGCTCCTGTGAACCGCCCCGGGTTTTGCGGAGGCTCCAACCCTTGAGAAGATGGAACCATGAAGAAGTCGAGCAAGTTCTCACCTGAGGTCCGCGAGCGGGTGGTGCGGATGGTTCAGGAGCACCGCGGGGAGCACCCGTCGATGTGGGCGGCGATCGAGTCGATCTGGGCTGCTGCCGGTTCCGTGGACACCGACCAAAGCTTTTCCAGTCGCTTCAAACTGTGCCGGGCTGAGGTAGCCCAGCGTCGAGTGTCGCCGCGTCGGGTTGTAGAAGCGCTCGATGTAGTCGAACACGTCTGACCTGGCCTCTTCGCGCGTACGGTAGACCTTGCGGGCCACGCGCTCGGTCTTCATCGAACTGAAGAAGCTCTCCATCGCCGAGTTGTCCCAGACTTCTCCGGCGCGGCTCATGCTGCAGGTAATGCCCTGTTCCTTGAGCAAGTCCTGGAAGTGCCCGCTGGTGTACTGGCTGCCTTGATCCGAGTGGTGCATCAAGGCCGAACGCGAAGACGTGGCGCGGCGTCATTTGCAGGAGCTGGACGACAGCGCCGCCGAACTCCAAGCGTTGAACAGCCAGATCGACCGCCTGCAGACCGCAGGCTTGCAGCTGGTACGGAACCGAGCGGCGCTTGCGTTGAGCAACTACCGATCCGCCAAGGGGGACCTGAGCGCTGTGCTCAGTGCACGCGCCCAGGTACTGGAGACGCGCATGCGTCTGATCGACCTCGGAGCGCAGCGCGACAGCCTCGTCGCCCGACTGAACAGCCTGATCGCGGACTGAGTGGAGACCCTCGCCATGAACACCTCTTCGAGAAACATCCTTGCCGGCTTGACGCTGATTGCTGCCGGTATTGCCGTTGGATGGAGCGTCGCCCAATGGCGCGCCGGCCACCTCAGCGGCTCCCCCGCTGCCACCATTGCAAGTGCTCCGACCGAGCGCAAGGTGCTGTATTGGTACGACCCGATGGTGCCGGCCCAGAAGTTCGACAAGCCCGGCAAATCGCCCTACATGGACATGGCGTTGATGCCGAAGTACGCAGATGAAGACACTCAGGACAGCACGGGCCTGAGCGTGTCGGCGCAAGCGGTGCAAGCCCTGGGCCTGCGTACAACCGAAGTCGTGCAAGGCAAGATCGGCGCAGATGTGAACGTCGTGGGCACCGTGCTGCTCAACGACCGCGACGTCAGCATCGTGCAGGCGCGGACCGCTGGCTTCGTCGAGCGTGTCTACGCACGGGCTGCGGGCGACGTGATCGCAGCAGGGGCACCGCTGCCTGACCTATTGCTGCCGGAGTGGATCGCCGCACAGCGCGAGTTTCTCTCGGTTCGCGCGATGGGCGACGCACCGTTGACCGCAGCTGCCCGCCAACGGCTGCTGCTGCTCGGCATGCCGCAAGCCCTGATCGCCCAGGTGGAGCGCACAGGCGAGCCCAAGGGGCTGTACACGGTCACAACACCTCAAGGCGGCTTGGTGGCCGAACTGATGGTGCGTCAGGGCATGACGGTTTCCGCCGGGGAAAGCCTGGCCCGGGTGAATGGCTTGGCCACGGTGTGGATCGAAGCGGCTGTCCCCGAAGCACAAAGCGGGCCATTGCAGGTCGGCCAAACGGCGCAGGTCCGGCTGGCGGCGTTTCCCGGTGAAGTGCTCCAGGCGCGCATCGTGAGCATCCTGCCCGAAGCCAACCGCGACACCCGTACGGTGCGAGTGCGGCTTGAAATGGCCAATCCCGGCCAGCGCCTGAAGGCCGGCATGTCCGGCCAGATCGCGCTCAAAGGCAACGAACAGCCCGCGCTGCTTGTTCCCAGCGAGGCGGTCATCCGCACCGGCAAGCGCGCACTGGCCTATGTGGTCGATGGACCCGGCAAGTTCCATCCCGTGGAGGTCCAGGTGGGCGCGGAGGTAGGCGATCAACTGGTGGTCAACGGCGGGCTCGCGGCGGGACAGCAGGTGGTGGCCTCGGCGCAGTTCCTGATCGATTCGGAAGCCAGCCTGCGGGGCGTGCTGCCTGCAGGTGCCGCGGCGTCCGCGCCTGCATCGCCGCACAACGGGCACGGCACCTCGTCGCCACCGGCCGCGGCCACCAACGCTTTCGTGGTGCGCGGCGTGATCGAGGAGATGTCGCCCACCGAGCTGACGCTGGCGCACGAGGCCGTGCCAGCCCTCCAATGGCCGGCCATGACCATGGGCTTCAAGCTGAGCAGCCCGCAGCTCGCCGCGGGTCTTTCGGTTCGGCAGCAGGTGCGATTCACCTTCTCCAAGCAAGGTGAGGACTACGTGATCACCGCCATCGAAAAGGTGCAGCCATGATCGCCAAACTGATTCGATGGTCGGTGGCCAATCGCTTCCTGGTGCTGCTGGCCACCGCCATGCTCACGGCATGGGGCGTGTGGGGCGTTCGCAGCACGCCCGTGGATGCGCTGCCGGACTTGTCAGACGTGCAGGTCATCATTCGCACCAACTACCCAGGACAGGCGCCGCAGATCGTCGAGAACCAGGTCACCTACCCGTTGGCCACCACCATGCTGTCGGTGCCAGGGGCCAAGACCGTGCGCGGCTTCTCGTTCTTTGGCGACTCGTTCGTCTATGTCTTGTTCGAGGACGGAACCGACCTGTACTGGGCCCGCTCACGGGTACTGGAATACCTGAACCAGGTCCAGGGCCGATTGCCCGCCACGGCGAAGCCGGCCCTGGGTCCGGACGCCACAGGCGTCGGCTGGATCTTCCAGTACGCGCTCGTGGATCGCACGGGCAAGAACGATCTGGCGCAACTGCGTGCGTTGCAGGACTGGTTCCTGAAGTTCGAACTCAAGAGCCTGCCCAACGTGGCCGAAGTGGCATCGGTGGGGGGCATGGTCAAGCAGTACCAGGTCGTGCTCGACCCGATCAAGTTGGCGTCCTATGGCCTCAGTCAGGCTCAAGTCCGCGATGCCCTGATGGGGGCCAACCAGGAGACCGGCGGCTCCGTCCTGGAATTGTCAGGCGCGGAGTACATGGTCCGCGCGAGCGGATACCTCAAGACCCTGGACGAGTTCCGGGAGATCCCCTTGACGGCACGCGGCGGTGTGCCGGTGCGGCTGGGGGATGTGGCGACGCTCCAGATAGGCCCGGAGATGCGGCGTGGCATTGCCGAACTCGACGGAGAAGGCGAGGTCGCCGGCGGCGTGGTGGTGCTGCGCTCCGGCAAGAATGCCCAGGAGACGATCGCTGCCGTCAAGGCCAAGCTCGCGGAGCTGCAGGGCAGCCTGCCGCCGGGCGTCGAGATCGTCACCAGCTACGACCGCAGCGCGCTGATCGAGCGGGCCATTCGCAATCTCACGACCAAGCTGGGCGAAGAGTTTCTGGTGGTGGCGCTGGTCTGCGCACTGTTCCTTTGGCATCTTCGTTCTGCGCTGGTGGCCATCATCTCGCTACCTCTGGGCGTGATGACGGCGTTCCTGGTCATGCGCTACCAGGGCATCAACGCCAACATCATGTCGCTGGGGGGGATTGCCATCGCCGTGGGGGCGATGGTGGATGCAGCGGTGGTGATGATCGAGAACGCCCACAAGAAGCTGGAGGCTTGGCAGCACGCGCACCCGGATCAACGACTGCAGGGCAAGGAACGGTGGGACGTGATCACACAGGCCGCAGAGGAAGTCGGTCCTGCGCTCTTCTTCTCGCTGCTCATCATCACGCTCTCGTTCATCCCGGTCTTCACCCTAGAAGCGCAGGAAGGCCGGCTGTTCGGCCCGCTGGCGTTCACCAAGACCTACGCGATGGCCGCGGCCGCAGGGCTGTCAGTGACGCTGATTCCCGTACTCATGGGCTACTGGATTCGCGGGCGTATCCCGGATGAGCAGAAGAACCCCATCACCCGCATCCTGATTGCAGCCTACCGGCCAGCACTGGAGTGGGTACTGCGCCGGCCTAAGGCGACGCTGCTGATCGCCGTGCTGGCCTTGGCGACCACGGCCTGGCCCTTGGCGCGGCTCGGCGGTGAGTTTCTGCCGAGGTTGGACGAAGGGGACCTGCTCTACATGCCCTCGGCCCTGCCGGGACTCTCGGCGCAGCGCGCCACGGAGTTGCTGCAGCTGAGCAACCGCATGATCAAGACCGTACCTGAAGTGGACAAGGTGTTCGGCAAGGCAGGACGGGCCGAAACTGCGACCGATCCGGCGCCCCTTGAGATGTTCGAGACCACGGTGAAGCTCAAGCCCAGGGAACAATGGCGTCCAGGCATGACGCCCGAGAAGCTCGTGGAAGAGCTGGATCGTGCCGTGAAGATCCCGGGCCTGTCCAATATCTGGATTCCCCCTATCCGCAATCGCATCGACATGCTGGCTACCGGCATCAAGAGCCCGATCGGGGTGAAGGTGACCGGCAACGACCTGGGCGTGATCGATCGCATCGCTGCAGAGGTCGAGCAGGTCGCCAAGGGCATTCCCGGCGTGACGTCATCCCTCGCGGAGCGCTTGACGGGCGGGCGCTACGTGGATGTTCAGATCGACCGCGTAGCCGCCGGTCGCTACGGCCTGAACATCGCCGATGTCCAGGCCGTCATCGCCGGCGCGGTGGGTGGCGAAAACGTCTCGGAAACGGTCGAGGGGCTTGCCCGCTTTCCGATCAATCTGCGCTACGCGCGAGAATGGCGTGATTCACCACAACGGCTGGCAGAACTACCCATCTTCACGCCGATGGGTCAGCAGATCACGTTGGGGACCGTGGCACGCATCGCGATCACCGATGGGCCGCCCATGCTCAAGAGCGAGAACGCACGGCCCTCCGGTTGGGTCTATGTCGATGTGCGCGGCCGTGATCTAGCCTCGGTGGCCAACGAACTGCGCGATGCCATCGGGCAGCAGGTCAAGCTGGAGCCGGGTGTGAGCATCACCTACTCCGGGCAGTTCGAATACATGGAGCGGGCCAATGCACGCCTGAAGGTTGTGGTGCCTGCCACCCTGTTGATCATCTTCGTTCTGTTGTACCTGACCTTCGCGCGTGTGGACGAAGCGGGCTTGATCATGGCGACCTTGCCCTTCGCGCTCACGGGGGGCATCTGGTTCCTGTACCTGCTGAACTACAACCTGTCCATCGCCACCGGCGTGGGATTCATCGCGCTGGCAGGTGTGGCGGCGGAGTTCGGCGTGGTGATGCTCATCTATCTGAAGCAGGCCTTGGCGGAACGTTGCCCCGATGGACGCGACCCGACGCGAGAAGAACTGCTCGATGCGATCCGGGAGGGTGCCGTGCTGCGCGTGCGGCCCAAGGCGATGACCGTCGCCGTCATCCTGGCGGGCCTGGTACCCATTGTCTGGAGCAGCGGTACGGGCTCGGAGGTCATGAGCCGCATCGCAGCCCCGATGCTTGGAGGGATGGTGACCGCTCCGTTGCTGTCGCTCTTCGTGATTCCGGCTGCCTACATGCTGATGCGTAAGCCGCGCTAACGTTGCAACGCGGCAGGGTCTCATAACCAAGGCCCTGCCGTTTCCGGTGCGGCCTATCGGCACCCGAGCGAATAACCATTCGACACATGCGCTTTAGCCGGCGTAAGAACTGGCCGAAGGCGCGGAGGCACGACTAACCGCTTGGCAGTGACGAGCCATATCAGGGAACA
Organism: Ralstonia sp. AU12-08; assembly: GCF_000442475.1. NCBI lineage: Bacteria > Pseudomonadati > Pseudomonadota > Betaproteobacteria > Burkholderiales > Burkholderiaceae > Ralstonia > Ralstonia sp. AU12-08. The sequence goes on from NZ_ASZV01000029.1 coordinate 82,990, forward strand.
AAACCTGACCCCGGCCGTTCAGACAGAATCGTCAGCATTTCTATGACAGCCCGAACCTTGGGCTGCAGGTAACGCGATTGCGGCCACACTGCATGGATAGGCATCTCACCACCTGCCCAGTCCGGCAGCAAGGGGATCAAGCGCCCCTGCCGTATATCTTCGGCCACCAGCCATGTCGGCATCTGCATGATGCCGCAGCCGGCCAGACCCGCCGCCAACATTGCTTCACCATCACTGAATTCATGGCGCGGATAGATTTCCTGCCGACGTACGCGCTGGTCCGATACGCGGAGCAACCAAGTGGGTCTCTGCCGTCCCCGAGGACCAGTGATGCAGTCCCGATGCCTTACCCCATTACTTCTCGGTAATTACTGCGGCGCGCTCACTAATACGACCACTACATTCTGGGACGACGTAGGGGCTGACTCAGTCCGGTTGTAGGCGCTCAGAAGGCTATGGCCTTCAGGATGGCCGCACGCCTCATCGCGCCGCGCCGTATGCGCTGCGGACTGCAAAGGCCCGCATCCTGTAGCTCACTTCCGACGGCCAAAGCATCCATCTTTGGCCGTCGGCCAGCGTCAGGCACTTTCGAGCATTGCCGCATCATTTAGCAACCGTTGAATGCGCTGGCGAATCTCCTCTGGAATACCTTGCGCAGACGAATCAGGTCCGGGCCTGTTTGGCTGCTGCTGGGTGCCCGCGATGACCCGCACGACCATGCCCAAATTTCCGGGTGTCACGATGTCGATGGCCGCGCGATCACCCAGATCCGGGTGTACGCGGGTCAGCATCCGGTACAAGTCCCACGAATCCGCGTGCGGACACTGGTTCATGAGCACCTGGGCCAGTTTGTGCTTGAGCGGCACCAGTTGCCAGTCGGGCACACGTTGCCCGCGATTGCCCAAGCTGATGGACAGCAGTTTGCCCGCCTTCAGCTCGCGGTTTATCTGGTCCTTGGACTTTCCGGCCAGCTTACCGAACAGCGGAACCGGCAAACTGCTCGGCGATTCGTAGATGGCGAGCATTTCCTCGCGCTCGCGCTGGATGGCGGATACTTCCGGCGCCGGCGCCGGCGCACGCGTCGGGGGCGGTGGCACCTGCGACAGCCGCTGGAAGGTGATTCCCGCGTCGTTTGGCGTCACGACAATGGGGGTGACCACCACGGGCGGAGCCGAAGCCGCAGAAGTGCCTGCAACGATGGCGTCGGGGTTGTCCTCCCCTGCGATGGCTGGCACGCCCTCGATATGGATGGTGAGGTGGGCGCTGGCCGCTTCGACCTGGCCCTGTTCGAGTAAGTCGAGGCGATCCGCCCAGTCCTGCATCATCCGACGGCGCGGCTCAACATACTTGGCGTGGTTGTAGGCCGAACTCACCTTGTTCGGGTCCGAGTGCGAAAGCTGCGCGTCCACCCAAATCTTGGGATAGCCGATCTCGTTGAGCGCCGTCGAGATGGTTCCGCGGATGCCGTGCCCGGTCAGTTGATCCTCGTAGCCCATTCGTTTCAAGGCCGCGTTGAGGGTGTTCTCGCTGATGCGCTTCTTGAGTTCGCTGCGGTGCGTGAGCAGATGGACCTGGGCCGGCTTCATCACACCCAACAGGTAGCGCACGATCTCGATGGCCTGCACGGACAACGGCACGATGTAGGGCGGAACGTCCTGCGGGCGCTTGCCGGCCTTGCGCATCTCGTCCTGGAGTTGTTTGACAATCTGCGGCGGGATGATCCACAGGCCACGGTCGAGATCGAACTGGTCCGGGGTCGCCAGCCGCAGCTCGCCGGTACGCACGCCGGTCAGGAACAGCAGCCGGATGCCGAGTTGGGTCTGCCAACCACGAGGGTTGTAGAGCCTGAGCTTGTGCAGGAACTCGGGAAGCTCCCGAAGATGCAGGTAGGGGTTGTGGTTCACCGGGGGCTTGGGCTCGGCCACCACGTCCAGGTCGGAGGCCGGATTGGCTTCCAGCCCCTCCACGATGACGAGGGCATAGCGGAACAACTGCCCCAGCCAGGTGCGGACCTTCTCGGCAGTGGTGAACGCCTTGCGCTCCTCGATCCTCGCCAGGACGCCCAGGAGTTGGGGCCGGCGAATGTCGTAGATCGACATCTGCTTGAGGCTGGGCAGCACGTCCTTGTTGAAGATCCGCAGGATCTGCGACAGCGTGCTGTTCCTGCCCTCCTTGATTTCCTTGCGGCGATGCTCGACCCACGCATCGAAGACGGCCTTGAAGGTGTAGTCGGCCGCAAGCTTGACCGCGTGTCGCTTCTGTTTGCGATCGGTATGGGGGTTGATGCCCTTTGCCAGAAGCGCCCGGGCTTCGTCGCGCAAGGTGCGCGCTTCGCGCAAACCGATCTCGGGGTAGTTCCCCAGGGAGATGCGCTTTTGCTTGCCGAGCCAGTAATAGCGCAAATGCCACGACTTGCCGCCGGTGGGGGCGACCACCAGGCCGAGGCCATCGGTGTCGGGGATGCTGTACGTTTTCTCGGCGGCCTTGGCTTGCCGCACGGTCAGATCAGAGAGTGTCATCATCAAGCTCCTAAGTCTTGGACTTAGGCCCGATGCTGCTTGTCATCCCGATCCAACCCCAGCAACAACCCGGAACCGGCACCACCCGCATTCTTTGGCCTTGTTTTTGGCCTCAAAAACGCTGGCTGTCAGTGGATTTCCGTGGCTTTCGCTGGAATGAAAAAAGGAGCCGAAGCTCCTCTTTTCAACGACTTACAGACGTCAGTGGAAGTCCGTAGATCATAACTTGGAGCGGGAAACGAGGCTCGAACTCGCGACCTCAACCTTGGCAAGGTTGCGCTCTACCAACTGAGCTATTCCCGCGTAACCGGTTATGCCGCCGTGCCATCACATCAACACGGCCACATATTTCAAACTGGAGCGGGAAACGAGGCTCGAACTCGCGACCTCAACCTTGGCAAGGTTGCGCTCTACCAACTGAGCTATTCCCGCATTTTGGCTACCAGCACTGCCGTACAACTTTTGTGCTGCCAGACCCTGATTTACATCAGCTCGTCACATCGCTGCAACGAGAAAGAGATTATGGCAAAAAAGAATCGCGCTCGTCAACACTTTTGCGCAAGAGTTTTTGCAGGCTCATTTTGCGCGCTCGCGGATCTGCGGCCAGGCGAGCTTCATGTAGTACGCCATCGACCACAGCGTGAGCACTGCCGCCACGTAGATCAGCCAGGTTCCCCACACGTGCGCGTCGATCACGTCGAGCAGCTTGCCCTCGAACAACAGCAGCGGAATCGCGATCATCTGGAAGGTCGTCTTCAGCTTGCCGAGCATATTGACGGCGACGCTCTTTGACGCGCCGATCTGCGCCATCCACTCGCGCAGCGCCGAGATGGTGATCTCGCGGCCGATGATGATCAACGCGACGATGTCCGAGACACGGCCCAACGCCAGCAGTACCAGCAGCGCAGCGGCCACCATCAGCTTGTCGGCCACCGGATCGAGAAAGGCGCCGAACGATGAAGTCTGGTTCCAGCGGCGCGCGAGAAAGCCATCGAACCAATCGGTCAATGCCGCGACGATAAAGAACACCGCGGCCGTCAGGTTCTTGGCGGGCAGCGCCATCCAAGTGTCCGGCAGGTAGAACACGCCCACCACCAGCGGGATCATGGCCACACGCAGCCAGGTCAGGAGGATCGGGAAATTGAAAGGCATGGCAAGTCGAGAAAACAACTACTGCGCCGGGTCATGCGCCGGCGCGGCAAGATGGGGCATTGTCGCCGATCAATGCAGCTGGCGGTAGATTTCTTCGGCCAGGGTCTGGGAGATGCCCTCCACCGTGGCCAGCTCATCCACGCTGGCAGACATCACGCCGCGCAGGCCGCCGAAGCGCGCCAGCAGCCGCTGCCGGCGCTTGGCGCCGATGCCTTCGATCTCTTCCAGCCGCGAGGTATTGCGTGTCTTGGCCCGTTTGGCACGCATGCCGGTGATGGCAAAACGGTGCGCTTCGTCACGAATCTGCGCGACCAGCATCAGCGCGGCGCTGCCCTGCCCCAGCTCCAATGAAGACCGGCCGTCAGCAAAGACCAGCGTTTCCAGGCCAACCTTGCGGCCCTCGCCCTTGGCCACGCCGACCAGCAAGCCGATGTCGAGCCCCAGCTCTTCAAACACCTGCCGCGCAACTTCCACCTGCCCCTTGCCGCCGTCGATCAGCACGATGGTCGGCATGTTGGGTGTGTCTTCGCCCGCCTGCTCGACGATCTTCTGGTAGCGGCGGGTGAGCACCTGGCGCATGGCAGCGTAGTCGTCGCCGGGGGTGATGTCCTGGATGTTGTAGCGGCGGTACTCGCCGTTCTGCATGGCGTGGCTGTGGAACACCACGCACGAGGCCTGTGTGGCCTCGCCGGCAGTGTGGCTGATATCGAAGCACTCGACGCGCAGCGCAGCAAGGTCTTCGAGATCGATGCCGATGGTCTCGGCCAGTGCGCGCGTGCGGGCTTGCTGACTGCCCTGCTCGGAGAGACGACGCATCAGTGAAAGCTCGGCGCCCTTCTCGGCCATCTCCAGCCACGCGCGACGCCCGCCCTGCGGCTGGCGCACGACCGACACACGGCGCCCAGCCTGCTCAGCCAGTGCGTCGATCAGCTCCGTTGCGTGGATCGGGTGGCTGACCACCAGCACCGGCGGCACGAACTGGTCCAGGTAGTGCTGCGCGACGAACGCCTCGAGGATGTCGCTGGCCACGCGCTCCGGATCGCGCGCCGCATCGGTTGCAGCAGCAACCTCAGCTTCCACGTCTTCACCGACGATGGCGGCGCCATCCTCCACGTGAGTCGGAAAGTAGGCCTTATCGCCCAGATGCCGGCCGCCGCGCACCATCGCCAGGTTCACGCAGGCGTGACCACCCTTGATGGCTACGGCCAGGATGTCGATGTCGCTGGCCTGCCCCACCTCTTCCACCGATTGCTGCGTGAGCACGGTCGACAGCGCGCCGATCTGGTCGCGCACGACGGCGGCCTGCTCGAACTGAAGCGCTTCTGAATAGCGCTGCATCTTGTCCTGCAGCGTCTGCATGACTTCGTCCTGACGGCCTTGCAGGAATCCGGCCGCGTTGGCGACGTCGCGGGCGTAGTCCTCGGGGCTGATCGCCTGCACGCATGGGCCGCTGCAACGATGGATCTGGTGCAGCAGGCACGGGCGCGTGCGGTTGTTGAAGACGGTGTCCTCGCACGTGCGCAGCTGAAACACCTTCTGCAGGATCTGCATGCTTTCACGCACCGCATGCGCACTCGGGAACGGGCCAAAGTACTGGTGCTTGCGATCCGTCGCGCCGCGGTAGTACGCCATGCGCGGATACGCATGCTGCGTGAGCTTGAGGTACGGATACGACTTGTCGTCGCGAAACAGGATGTTGTAGCGCGGCGCCAGCGCTTTGATGAGGTTGTTCTCGAGCAGCAGCGCCTCGGCCTCACTGCGCACGACGGTGGTGTCGATGCGCGCGATCTTCGCCACCATCATCGCAATACGCGGCGAGAGCAGCGTCTTGTTGAAGTAGCTGGAGACACGCTTCTTCAGGTCACGCGCCTTGCCGACGTAAAGCACGTTGCCCTGCGCATCAAAGTAGCGATAGACGCCGGGCAGGTTCGGCAGGCGCGCGATGGTCGCTTTCGCGTCGAAATCAGGCACATTCGCGGCTGCGCTGGGTTCAACGCTCTCGGGCGTCTCAGGAAGATCGGGGGGCGTGGGGTCGGACGGCATGGCGTTCGCAGGCTCAGAGGGCGTCAGTGTAGAACAAGCCGCCGACTACAATGTCGGCCTTCTCCGGCCTTCTCCGCTTCACCCCATGCGCACCATCACCTCCTGGGATCTCTTCTGCTGCGTCGTCGACAACTACGGCGACATCGGCGTGTGCTGGCGCCTGGCCCGGCAGCTCGCACAGGAGCACGGCCACACCGTCAGGCTGTGGGTCGACGATCTGCGCTCGTTCGAGAAACTCTGCCCCGCTGTTGATGTGGCTGCCGAGGCGCAGCGCGTCTCGGGTGTCGATATCCGCCACTGGGGCGACGATGCCCAGGTCGCCGCGCTACTCGCCGCGGATGCGCACCCTGCGCCGCATGACGTGGTTATTGGGGCCTTTGCGTGTGCCGTCCCAGAACCCATTCTGCAGGGCATGGCCGAGCAGGCAGCCCAGGGCACGGCGCCTGTCTGGATCAACCTGGAATATCTCAGTGCAGAAAACTGGGTGGCCGAATTCCACGCGCTGCCATCGCCACATCCAAGCGGGCAGACCAGACACTTCTTCTTTCCGGGCTTTGCACGCAACACAGGCGGCGTGCTGCGCGAATCGCACCTCGGCGCGCAGCGCACGACATTCAACGCCAGCCCGGCAGCACATCAGGCGTTGTGGCATCGCCTTGGGGTGGACGACCTGATGCGCGACAACCCCAACGCGCTGCGCGTGAGCCTATTTGCGTACGCCAACCCGGCCCTGCCGACGCTGGTTGCCCAATGGGAGGCATCCCCGGAGCCGTTGATCTGCCTGGTGCCCGAGGGCTTGGCCGCTACGCAAATCGCCGAGTTGCTCGGTAACACCGGTGCCGCCAAAACAGGCGCGCGCTGGACACGCGGCCAACTGACCGTCGCCGTGGTGCCATTTGTGCCGCAAGAACACTACGACCCCCTGCTGTGGGCGTGCGACATCAACTTTGTGCGCGGCGAGGATTCCTTCGTACGCGCCCAATGGGCGCTGCAGCCCTTTGTCTGGCACATCTACCCGCAAAGCGACGACGTGCACCTCACCAAGCTGGACGCCTTTCTGGCTCGCTACACACCAGCGCTGGCGGAAACCGACGCCAACACCCTCATCGCCTTCTGGCACGCATGGAATGGTGCGCCCGCGTCACTCAATTGGGCCGAGTTTGCCGCCATTGCCCCCCGCCTGCGCGTACGGGCCATCACCTGGGAGCAAAGCTTGATGCAACTGGGTGATCTCGCCGCGAATTTGGTGGCATTTTGCGAAAAACAGGTAAAATAGCGGGCTGATTTGTATGCGGCCCCGGCTCTGACCTGGTTCGCGCGACCTGAGGGTATCGCGCGGTGCTTCGTTGCTTGGCGCGCATCGAACCCTCTTACTCTCAGGAACTGTGAAATGGCTTTGAAAATCGCGCAAGAACTCCGCACCGGCAACGTGTTTATGTGGGGCCCTCCCGGCAAGAGCCAAGAGGCGCTGGTTGTGCTCAAGACCGAGTACAGCCGCTCTGGCCGTCAAGGCGCTGTCGTCAAAATGAAGTACAAGAACCTGCTGAACGGCGCTGGTGGTGAGTGGGTATTCAGCGCTGACGACAAGCTGGATCAAGTCATCCTGGACAAGAAGGAAGCCGAGTACTCCTACTTCGATGGCACGAACTACGTGTTCATGAACATGGCGACCGGAGAGCAGTACGAGCTCAGCGCCGAAAACATGGGCAGCGCGCTGAACTATCTGCAAGACGGCATGCAAGTGGAAGTGACGCTGTACAACGATGCCCCCCTCTCGGTGGAACTGCCGACCACGGTTGTCCGCGAAATCGTCTACACGGAACCGGCTGTCAAGGGCGACACGTCGTCGGGCAAGGTGCTGAAGGCTGCTCGCATCAACGACAACGAAGAATTCACGATCATGGTCCCGCTGTTCTGCAACATCGGCGAGAAGATCGAAATCGACACGCGTACGGACGAGTACAAGAGCCGCGCCAAGTAAGCTGGCGCCGCACCCACAAAAAAGGCAGCTTCGCGCTGCCTTTTTTGTTGCCCGCGAAAAACGAAGCGAGCATGCCGCCCGCCATCGTCTCTCGATACTTTATGCAATCAGCCTGGCCTCACGCAGCGTACGCAGCGCCTGCTTGTAGGCCGATTGCTGCTGCAGCTTCGACCAATCCTTGATTGCCCTGCCGCCAAACAGCCGACGCACGCGTCGCTGCGAAGCTTTACCCACCGCCACATCCAGCTCACCCAGCAGGCGATCGGCCTTGTCCGGCGCATTGCAGATCAACACCATGTCGCAGCCCGCAGCCAGCGCCGCACGGGCACCGTCCACCACCGAACCGGCGACGCTCGCGCCTTCCATGCTCAGATCGTCGCTGAAGATCACGCCGTCGAAATTGAAATGGGCGCGCAGCATGTCCTGCAGCCAGAAGCGCGAGAAACCCGCCGGATTCGGATCCACCGCCGAATAGATGACGTGCGCCGGCATCACCGATTGCAGGCCAAGACCCATCCAGCCATAGGGCTGGGCGTCGTCATTCAGGATGGCCTCCAGCGGGCGATCATCCACCGGCACGGCAACGTGCGAATCAGCCTGGACATAGCCGTGGCCAGGGAAGTGCTTGCCGCAGTTGGCCATGCCGGCCAGGCGCAGGCCGAGCGTCAGATGGTTGGCGAGCATGGTCACCACGCGCGGGTCGCGGTGAAAGGCGCGGTCGCCGATCACGCTGCTGGTGCCGTAGTCGAGATCGAGTACCGGCGTGAAGCTGAGGTCGATATCGCACGCACGCAGTTCGGCGGCCAGCACGTAGCCGCACGCGGTGGCGGCGCGCGTGGCGGCCAGCACGTCTTTGTCCCACAGCTTGCCGAGGGCGCCCATGGCAGGCAAATGCGTGAAGCCGTCGGCCTTGGCGCGCTGCACGCGACCGCCTTCGTGGTCGATACAGATCAGTACGTCGTCGCGAATGGAGCGGATGGCCTGGGTGAGCGCCGTCAGTTGCGCGCGCGATTCGAAGTTGCGGGCGAACAGGATCACACCGCCCGTCAGCGGGTGCGCGATGCGGCGGACATCGTCGGGCCCAAGCTGAAGGCCTGCCACGTCGAGGACGATCGGACCGGGGCGTTTCTGCGTCTTTGCTGTGGAATTCATGCGGTGGGTTTCGTTTGCAACTCGGCGACGGCAAAGGCGACTGCGTAATCGCGCTCGTCCGTCACGCTGATCTGGATATGGAGGCCGTGCTGCGCAATCCAGTCGGCCAGTTCGCCGCTGTAGCGCAACACGGGTTGCCCGGAGGGCAAGTTGAGTGTCTGCACGGCGCGCCACGTCATCGGCCAACGCATGCCCAGGCCGATGGCCTTGGACACGGCTTCCTTGGCGGCAAAGCGCGTCGCCAGAAAGGCCAGCCCGCGGCGCTCGGAGCGTGCCTTGCGTGCGTGGTAGACGCGCAGCTCATCGGCCCCAAGCACCTTTTCGGCGAAGCGGCCGTTGGTCCGCTGCATCACGCCTTCGACACGCTCGATCTGGATGATGTCGGTCCCAATGCCGTAGATGGCGCCGGACACCGTGGCAGCTGCCGTATGCCCATTCTGCGCATTCATACGGGCACGCCTGGGTGTGCGGCGGTAGGCGTTGTCGACGACAACCGCGCTGCCACCATGATCGCCTTCATCTCGCGCACCGCGTTCTGCCAGCCGGCAAACACGGCGTGCGCCACAATGGCGTGGCCGATATTGAGTTCATGGATGCCGGCAATGGCCGCAACCGGCTGCACGTTCGTGTAATGCAAGCCATGTCCGGCATTCACGCGCACACCCCAGCGGATGCCCTCTTCCACCGCCGTTTCGATGCGGACCAGTTCGGCCTTCACTTCGGCATCGTCGGTGGCTTCGGCATAACGGCCAGTATGCAGTTCGATGACGGGTGCACCTGCGGCAGCGGCAGCCTCAATCTGCGCGGCGTCCGGATCGATGAACAGCGACACGCGGATGCCCGCATCGGCCAGTTGCTTGCACGCGGCCTGCACCTTGGCGAAACCGCCCACCACGTCCAGCCCGCCTTCGGTGGTCACTTCCTGGCGGCGCTCCGGCACGAGGCAGACATCCTGCGGACCGATGTCGCACGCGATGTCCAGCATCTCTTGTGTGACCGCGCATTCGAGGTTCATGCGCGTACGCAGTTGCGGGCGCAGTGCGCGCACGTCGGCGTCCTTGATGTGGCGACGGTCTTCACGCAGATGCAGCGTGATGAGATCGGCGCCGGCATCCTCAGCCAGCAGCGCCGCAGCGATCGGATCCGGATAGACGGTGCCGCGTGCGTTGCGCAGCGTGGCGACGTGGTCGATGTTGACGCCCAGGTCGATGACCCCCGGCGAGGCATGAAAGATCATAGTTTCTGCAAGTCGATGAGGATCTGGCGCGTCGAAAGCGGCGTGCCGTGCAAATGATAATGCAGCAGGAAACGCATCAGGCTGCGGCTCTGCTGGGCAGTCGTGGGGCGTGAGGCGTAATCGTCGCGCTCCATGTCGATCAGGGTCTGGCCACGCAGCACGGGCCAGGAGGAGGGATCACTCGGCAACGCGCGACGGATGCCGCGCTCAGGGTGATAGACGTAGTCGCCCTCGGCCTGCACCGGCTCGCCGTCGATGCACCGATCCAGCTGGGCTGCGAAGCCGGTCTCGCGCAAGAGCACCCGCTCGAACGCACGCAGCGTGAGGGCCGCGGGTTCTCCGTGAGCGAGTTTATTGAGCGTTTCGACGTAGTGTGCGAACAGCACCGGATGGCCGTCTTCACGGGCGACGAACTTGACCAGCAGTTCGTTCAGATAGAAGCCCGACAACAGCCCTTCGCCACCCAGCGGCACCATGCCACCGACCCATTCTGCGCGGGTCAGCGTGCGCACATCGCCGCGACCGCTCCATGACACCGACAGCGGCTGGAACGTCTGCAGTACCGCACGCAATGCCGAATGCGGTCGCTTGGCGCCCTTGGCGACCAGCGCCATGCGGCCGTAGTCCGGCGTGAAAACGTCGATGATGAGGCTGGTCTCGCGGTACGGATAGCTATGCAGCACGAAGGCCGGCTGCGCTGCAACGCGCGTCTCGGAGCGCCCGGCAGGAAAGCCCCTGCGCGGCGCGGCGCCGGCAACGCCTTCTTCGGCCAGCCATTCCGCCGCCTCGTCCGGAATCGGATCGGATCGTCCCGCCATCGAGCGTGTGTGGATTGACCAGCGAACGTTGAGCGGCTAACGGTTATTCGTAGCCGTAGGCGCGCAGGCCGGCTTCATTGTCAGCCCAGCCGCTCTTGACCTTGATCCAGACCTCCAGATACACCTTGCCGTCGAACAATTTTTCCATGTCCATGCGGGCTTCGGTAGAGATCTGCTTGAGCTTGGCGCCCTTCGCACCAATGATCATGGCCTTGTGTGCATCGCGGTCGACCAGGATGGTCACGAATACGCGGCGCAGGCGCCCTTCCGTCTCGAACTTGTCGACGACGACGGTGCTGGAGTACGGCAGCTCATCGCCCGTCCAGCGAAAGACTTTCTCGCGAACGATTTCTGCGGCTAGGAAGCGCTCGCTGCGGTCCGTCAGCGCTTCCGGGTCGTACATCGGTTCGCCTTCCGGCAGGTACGGACGCACGATGCCGAGCAGGCGGTCGATATCGTCGCGGTTCTTGGCGGACATCGGCACGATTTCGGCAAACGGAAACACCTGCGCCATGTCCTGCAGGAACGTGGCGACCATCTCGGCACGCGTGTAACCATCCAGCCGGTCGACTTTGTTGACGACCAGGATCACGGGCGTCTCGCGCGGCAACAGCGAGAGCACCTTCTCGTCGTCCGGGCCATAGCGACCAGCTTCGACCACGAACAGCACGGCATCCACCGACGTGAGCGTGGACGTAACCGCGCGGTTCAGCGAGCGGTTGAGCGCGGTAGCATGGCGCGTCTGGAAGCCCGGCGTATCAACGAAGACGAACTGCGCGTCGTCCGTCGTCTGGATGCCGGTGATGCGGTGGCGCGTGGTCTGCGCCTTGCGCGACGTGATGCTGACCTTCTGGCCCACCAGGGCGTTCATTAGCGTGGATTTGCCGACGTTCGGCCGCCCAACAATGGCGACCATGCCGCAGCGGAACCCCTCCGGCGTGCCAGATTCTGGCTGCGGAGGCTGCAATGGGGTGTCGCTCATTTACCTGATTATTCCTTCAACCTGAGAGACAACTGCGGATCGGGCGGTGTGGCCTGCTTGCGCGTCTTGCCAGTGCGCTCGGCGCGGCTGCGCTTGACGAGCTGCGGCACCAGACGATGCGCTTCTTCCAGAGCCAGTTTGGCCGCCGATTGTTCGGCCGCGCGCCGCGAAGCGCCGTTGCCGGAGACGCGAATCTCCAGCTTCGGGATCGTGCACTCGACCTCGAATTGCTGATTATGCGCCGCGCCATGCGTGGCAACCACCGTATACAGCGGTAGCGCAATTTTGTGACCTTGGAGGTACTCCTGCAGCAGCGTCTTGGCGTCCTTGCCCAGCGTGCGCGGGTCGACCTGCTCCAGAATCGGGATGTACAGCTTGCGGATCAGCGTGCGAGCGGCATCGAAGCCGCCATCGAGAAACACCGCACCGAAGATCGCTTCCAGCGCATCCGCCAGGATGGACGGCCGGCGGAAGCCACCACTCTTCAACTCGCCCTCGCCCAAGCGCAATGCGTCAGGCAACAGCAGCATCTGAGCGATCTCGTACAGCGCCTGCTGCTTGACCAGGTTGGCCCGCACGCGCGACAGATCACCTTCATCCAGCTTGCCGAACATGCCGTAGAGCATGTCTGCGACCGCGCAATTCAGGATCGAATCACCCAAAAACTCCAGGCGCTCGTTGTGCATCGCGCTGTGACTGCGATGGGTGAGCGCCTGCTGCAGCAACTCCGGTTTGCTGAAGCGATAGCCAAGGCGTTGCTGCAATGCATCCAAACTCATGTCAACGCAGGGTTCCCGAATAGGTAATCACCAAGCCGATCGGACCGTACATCGGAATTTCGCGCTTGTACGAGAAGCGCACCGCCTGGATGGTGCCGCCCGCATCCAGGACTTCCAGGTCCTCGCCCTTGATCGACTTGATGTCGTCGATGGCGGCCTGCTTGTCGAATGCATTGGACACCTCTTCACGCGTGCTCGCGCGTTCACGTGCCTGCTTCACAGCACGGGTGATCGCTTGGTACTCCATCAGGCTCGGAATAGACCGGATTGCCGGCAACACTGCCGTGATCAGCACGATGATGCCGATCAGCATCCCAAACATCGTAATCCCGCGCGACTGGCGTTTCAGACCGGCCTGACGAATCCGCATTGCATTTCCCCCGTTGTGCAATTGCCGAGTTTCAATAAGAGCTTTTTGATTCACTTATCAGCTCAATGGAAGCTGCCGATCCGCTTCAGGTCACCCAGGTTCATCCAGATGAAGAACGCTTTCCCGACGATGTTCTTGTCTGGTACGAAGCCCCAGTAACGGGAGTCCGCGCTATTGTCGCGATTATCGCCCATCATGAAATAGTGACCTTCAGGTACCTTGCAGGTAAAGCCGGTCTGATTGTAAGTGCAGTTCTCGCGGAACGGAAAATCGTCCGGGCCGGACACATAGGCCGGGCGATCGGCGTCGTTCAGGATGTTGTGTGAGACCGTGCCGAGCGTTTCCTGGTACTGCTTGGAGTACGTCAGGCGCTCGCCATCGAGGTAGTCGGACTGCGGTGCATACGTGGCAGGCTGGCCATTCACCGTCAGACGCTTGTTGTCGTACTTGACCACGTCGCCCGGCACGCCGATCACGCGCTTGATGTAGTCCATCGACTCGTCTTTCGGGTAGCGGAAGACCATCACGTCGCCACGCTGCGGCTGGTTCAGCTCGACGATCTTCTTGTTCACGATCGGCAGGCGAATGCCGTACGTGTACTTGTTGACGAGGATGAAGTCGCCGATCTGCAGCGTCGGGATCATCGAGCCCGACGGAATCTTGAACGGCTCAATCACGAACGAGCGCAGCAAGAACACGGCCGCGATCACCGGGAAGAAGCTTGCGGTGTACTCCAGCCACCACGGCTGGCGCAGCTTGTCTTCGGCCAACTGCAGACGCGCGGCGCCGATGTCACCACCACCGCCATACTGCGCTTGCACTTGCGCGCGCGCATCGAATTCTGCCAGCGCAGTGGCTGCAGCCGCTTGGCGCTGGCGCTGGAACACGAGCTTGTCAGCCACCCACGCAATACCGGTGATGACGACGAGAACAAACAGAATCAGGGCGAAGTTCATGTGTAAGAGATTCGTCCGGGGTTATTTTTCTTCGACGCGCAGGATGGCGAGGAACGCCTCTTGCGGGATTTCAACGGTGCCGACCTGCTTCATGCGCTTCTTGCCCTCTTTCTGCTTCTCGAGGAGCTTCTTCTTGCGCGAGATATCGCCGCCGTAACACTTGGCCAGCACGTTCTTGCGCAGCGCCTTGACGTTCTCGCGTGCGATCACGTTGGCGCCAATAGCGGCCTGGATGGCCACGTCGTACATCTGGCGCGGAATGATCTCGCGCATCTTGGCAGCCACTTCGCGGCCACGGTAGGCACTGTTGGAGCGGTGCACGATGATGGAGAGCGCGTCTACCTTGTCGCCATTGATCAGGATGTCGACCTTGACCACGTCTGAAACGCGATACTCCTTGAACTCATAGTCCATCGACGCATAGCCGCGCGAGACCGACTTCAGACGATCGAAGAAGTCCAGCACGATTTCGCCCATCGGGATCTCGTACGTCAGTTGGACCTGGCGACCGTGGTAGCTCATGTTGATCTGCGAGCCACGCTTCTGCTCGCACAGCGTGATCACAGCGCCCACGTATTCCTGCGGCATGTACAGGTTGACCGTGACGATCGGCTCCAGGATCGCCTCGATCTTGCTCGGGTCTGCTGGCATTTTGGCCGGGTTTTCCACCTGCACCATGGTGCCGTCGCGCTGCTGCACCTGATAGACCACCGTCGGCGCGGTGGTGATCAGGTCCATGTCAAATTCGCGCTCCAGGCGCTCCTGCACGATCTCCATGTGCAGCAGGCCCAGGAAGCCGCAGCGGAAGCCGAAGCCCAGCGCCTGCGAGACTTCCGGCTCGTACTGCAACGAAGCGTCATTGAGCTTGAGCTTCTCCAGCGATTCGCGCAGTGCTTCGTACTGGTTGGCCTCCACCGGATACAGACCGGCGAACACCTGCGGCTTGACTTCCTTGAAGCCCGGTAGCGGTGCCTCAGCTTTGCGCGGCGCCACGTGTGTAATCGTGTCGCCCACCTTGGCGGCCTTCAGTTCCTTGATGCCCGCGATGACAAAACCCACCTGCCCCGCCGACAGCGATTCACGCGGAACCGACTTGGGCGAAAACACGCCGACCTGCTCCACCAAGTGCTGCGCACCCGTGGCCATCAGCAGCACCTTGTCCTTGGCGCGCAACGTGCCGTTCACCACGCGCACGAGCATCACCACGCCGACGTAGTTGTCGAACCACGAGTCGATGATCAGCGCCTGCAATGGTGCGTCCGGATCGCCCTTGGGCGCCGGCACCTTGGCAATCAGTGCTTCCAACACGTCCGGCACACCCACACCGGTCTTGGCCGAGCAGCGCGTCGCATCCGTCGCGTCGATGCCAATCACGTCTTCGATTTCCTGGATCGCGTTGTCTGGGTCGGCCGCAGGCAGATCGATCTTGTTGAGCACCGGCACCACTTCCACGCCCAGCTCGATGGCGGTGTAGCAGTTGGCAACCGTCTGGGCTTCCACGCCTTGGGAGGCGTCAACCACCAGCAGCGCGCCCTCGCAGGCGGACAGCGAACGACTGACTTCGTAGCTGAAGTCAACGTGGCCCGGGGTGTCGATCAGGTTCAGGTTGTAGACCTTGCCGTCCTGCGCCTTGTACGACAGCGCAGCGGTCTGGGCCTTGATGGTGATGCCGCGCTCCTTCTCGATATCCATCGAGTCCAGCACTTGGGCTTCCATCTCGCGGTCGGAGAGGCCGCCACACAACTGGATGATGCGATCGGCCAGCGTCGATTTGCCATGGTCGATGTGGGCGATGATCGAGAAATTACGGATATTGTCCATCGAATGCGTCGAAAAGCGCGCCCATCCCAGGGGCGCGTTGCCGGACTGCGTGTGGCGAGTCCAGCATAGCCGGCGCGCTCAGAACTGCACCGGCAGGAGAATTGGATTTCAAGCCAAGGTTGCGACGCAAAATCGTGCGATGCAAAAATCGGCGCTAACAGGCAATTTTACCGGATTTCAGGGGGCCTCCCGCGCCTCTTTTTGCGGCACCGCCGAGATCAAGCCCGCGTCGCCTGCGCAGCCAGCCAGCCCTGTACGGCAGGCACATCCACAAAGTAGTGGCACAACTCCTGGGCTACCTCGGGCGGCGTGTCGGGCGCGCCGGCCATGAGCACGGGCACCAGCTCGCCAAAACGCGCTTCCAGCGCCGGATCGCTGTCGACGTCCACCTCGTGCAACTGAAAAGAAAAATCGCGCCGGAGCGGTTCCAGCGCGACCTTCATGTCGTCGCACAGATGGCAGTACGTGCGGCCGTAGAGCGTCAGCTCGATCACTGGCCGCTGCCCGAACGCGCCGCACTCGGGCGCATCGTCACCACTTGCGTGGCATCGCCGCGGCGCACAAACACTGCCACCATGCGGTTCTTGTCGAGTTTGCCAACCACCTCGTTGAACTGCTTGGCGCTGGTGACGTCGGTATCGCCCACGCGCAGAATCAGGTCGCCCGGGCGGATGCCAACGCGTGCCGCCGGACCTTCCGCCACTTGCACCTCGACACCCACCTTGGTCTTGAACTCGCGCTGCGCCCCCTCCGACAGATCGGCCACCACCAGCCCCAGCGCGTTCGGTTTGCCCGGACCCTGCTGGCTGTTGTCAGGTTGAGAACCCTTGCCGCGCTGCGCAACCTTGGTGTCCGCCTGCAGTTCAGCCACGGTCACGGTCAGATCGCGCGTCGCACCCTTGCGCCAGACCTGCACGGTCGCGCGCGTGCCCGGCTTGGTTTCACCAACCTGGCGCTGCAGGTCACCCGCCTTCTCGACGTCGCGGCCGTTGAACTTCAGAACGATGTCGCCCGCCTCGATGCCCGCCTTGTCCGCCGGACCACCCGCTTCAACGTTGCCCACATAGGCACCGCGTGCACGCCCCAGCCCCAGGGATTCCGCCGCATCCTTCGGCACGTTATCGATGGCCACGCCGATGCGGCCGCGCGTTACACGTCCTGTCGCCTTGAGCTGTTCGGCCACGCGCATCGCCTCATCGATCGGGATCGAGAACGAGATGCCCATATAGCCGCCGCTCTGGCTATAGATCTGGTTGTTGATGCCAATCACCTCGCCGCGCAGGTTGATCAGCGGCCCGCCCGAGTTGCCCGGGTTGACGGCCACATCCGACTGGATGAACGGCAGGTAGTCCCCCGTATCGCGCCCCTTGGCCGACACGATGCCCGCCGTGACCGTGTTGTCCAGCCCGAACGGCGAGCCGATCGCCAGCACCCACTCGCCTACGCGCACCTTGTCGGAATCGCCCTGCTTCAGGCTTGGCAGGCCACTGGCCTCCACCTTGACGAGGGCCACATCGGTACGCTTGTCCAGGCCGATCAGCTTGGCCTTGAACTCTCGCTTGTCCAGCAGCGTCACGTAGATGGTCTCGGCGCCGTCAACCACGTGAGCGTTGGTCAGGATGTAACCATCGCCGGAGATGATGAAGCCGGAACCCACACCGCGGCTCTGCTCTTCTTCCTGCGGCTGCGGTGTATTGCGGCGCTTCTGCCCTTGCCCCTGGCCAGGCATGCCTGGCATCGGCACACCGAAGAAACGGCGGAAGAATTCAGCCATGTCATCGTCGTTCGGGCCACCTTGCGAGCGGACCTTCTCGGTCGTGCGGATGTTGACGACGGCGGGGCTGACCTTCTCGACCAGATCGGCAAAATCGGGCAAACCATACGTGCCGGTGGCCACGCTGCCGGTCGCATTCTGCGCGTAGGCGGGCGCGAGAGCGCCTCCAGCCGCCATGAGGGCAGCGACGCACAACAGACGCAATGCATGAACGGCTCGAGCGGTACGCATGAAGGCTCCCCGGAACAAAGACAGAGTGAGAAATACGCTGCGTGATCTGTTCACGCAGCTTCAGGCAGGCGCCGACCTACTGCGGTGCGTTGGCCGGCTTGCTGACTGCCGAGTTGGCTGCGTTGGCGGAAACCGGCTTGTAGTCGACCGCCGCTCCAAACTGCTTGATGGTGGCGAACGGCACCTCGCCCACCACCGTTAGCCAGAAATCGGCAATGCGGCGCACCATCACATGCGTAGCACCCTGCGAAATAAAGCCTTCGCGACGCGTACGCTTCTCGGAAACCGGCTCAATGAAAAGCGACAGCCCGGCGAGCCCATCGCTGAACACGACCTGCTGCACCTCAAAGCTCGAACTGCCTTTGCCCGCCGGCGCAATGTCACCCAACGGACGGCGCACTTCACGAATCTTCTGAAAGCCCTTGATGGGCGTGCCAATCGTCCAGCCCTGATCGGCCAGGTTGGTCGGCTGCGTGACGATCTCGTACTGGTTCCAGCCGCTCAGATTCTTGAGTGCGGCGATGATCTTCTGCTTCTCCGACGGCACCCCCACCTCGACTTGCGAGAAGGCGACCTGCTCCAGCACCTTACCGTCATCGCCGACGGTCTGCGCGCGCATCAGCAAACCGCTGTTGCGGTCGGCCCAGATGCGATAGGCATAGCGGAAGCCATCTTTCGGGTCGAGCTGGAAGACTTCGCAATCCATGCCAGCCACGCGCTCAGACGGCAGGTGACGCATGTCGTACTGGTCGAGCACATCACCATTGGTCGTGGCGAGCAGCGCCGGAAAGCTGTCCTTGTGCTCCTGCTTCTCGGTCACAACCAGCTTGACGTCGTAGATCAGGTTCCGGACGACGTCGTTCTGACGCAGCATCTCGCGCTGCTTGCCGTCCAGCGCTTCAACGCGCTCGTACTCGTTATTGAAGAGATCGGCGTAGTGCTGAATGCGCGTGGAATGCATGCCGGTGCCACGCTGATACGTCAGCGTGCCGACATAGTTCTGCTTGAGCGCCGCGCGATGAATCTTGGCCAGCCATGAGGCGGCCTCCTTGCGCGGCATGGGCTCGACTTGTGGCTGCGCAGCGGCAGCCAGCGTCGAGGCACAGAGAAAAAGGAAAACGGACCGACGAACGGCCTGCAGCTTGCGGGCGCCTGCCCCGGCAACGGGGTGCCACACCTTCGACATGGATGCCCGCATTATTCCTGATTGGAGTCCTGGGTGTTCGACACCCCGTTGGCCACCGCACGCAGATACGGAACCACCATGCCGTTGGTCGCGGACTGACGATGCGCGCTCAGGTATTCGTCCAGGCGGGCGTCGCGGATCATGGGCGTGTTGTCGGCCGAGGCCAGCGTTACGCCTGGTGCGTCGGCACCCTGTACCGCCTTGGCGACCAACGCCGGCGAGGTGTTACCGCCGTCGGCGGGACCCCGCAATTGCGGCACAACCACCCAGCTAACGGCCGCCACCGCCGCAGCCACGGCTGTCGTCGGCATGATCCGGCGGACCCAAGATGGGCGAACCAGAAAGCGATGCCTCTCTTCGGCTTGCGCGCGCTGCGCCACGGCCGGCACTAGCAGGTGCGGCTCGGCTTCGAGCGTGGCCGAGAACCGGCTGAGGAAATCTTCGGAGGAACGCGTGTTCAGCAGATCTTCCGACCGGAGCACATCACCGATCAGTTGATACTCGCGCCAGTGCGCCGCGCCCTCGCCGTCCTTGGCGAGTTCGACAGCCGACGACACCTCGTGCGCCGCCAGTTCACCGTCCATCAACGCGGAGATACGCTGCGCGAACTCCGCTTCTGCTGCTTGCATTTGAGCCTGACCCATTTCCCGACCCCAAAAACTCCAACGTCCAATCAACGATCCGAGAGAAGACTTCCCGAGGTTTCACCGTTTGCAACCGAGGTTTGCACCCACGGTCGCCGGCTTGTCATATCGGCTGGCTACCACCGTTTGCCCTCCACTGTTCCCAGCAGCGGGCGCAATTTCTCGGCAATCGCCTCGCGAGCCCGGAAGATCCGTGACCGGACCGTCCCAATTGGGCACTCCATCGCTTCGGCGATTTCCTCATAGCTCAGACCCTCGATCTCCCGGAGCGTAATTGCGGTACGCAATTCCTCGGGCAGCGCTTCCATTGCACGGTTGACCGTTTCGGCCACCTGCTTGGTGTGCAGCATGGAGTCCGGCGTATTGATATCCCTTAGTTGCTCACCGTCGGCAAAAGTTTCAGCCTCTTCGGTGTCAATGTCGCTGGACGATTCCGGGCGCCGGCCCTGGGTCGCCAGGTAATTCTTGGCCGTGTTGACGGCAATGCGATACAGCCACGTATAGAACGCGGATTCACCCCGGAACTGGGGTAACGCACGGTAAGCCTTGATAAAGGCATCCTGTGCCACATCCTCGACTTCGGCCGGGTCACGGATCAAGCGCGAGACGAGCCGTATGATCTTGCGGTGGTACTTGACCACCAGCAGCTCAAACGCTCGCTTGTCGCCTTGCTGGACGCGCTCGACGAGGATCTGGTCGGCTTCGCGTTCACTCACGGATTCTTCACCTGCAGTGTATCGCCTTGAATTTTTATGACTTCGAAACGTTGTATTTTACCTACGACACACCGGTCGCCTGAGAGGCCATCGGCGGTGGCCCCAGACGCAACAGACTTCGCATACGGCGCAACAGCCCGGCGGCAAACCAGGGAGACATCAGCACGAAAATCTGCGGACACCACCCGCGCTGCGCGACACCCAGGATCAAGACGCGCTCGCCAAGAGACCAAGACCATAACAGAAGCGCATTTCGGACCGCTTGAGACGTCTCCAGCCGGACCTGCCAAACAGGCTGGCCTGGCTCACCATCTGCTTTGAGACGAGCGCGCCACATCAGTTCCATCGCAAGCGGTGAACGATTCACTGCCAGCGGAATGCACGCTGCCACTGCCAGCCCACCGATCACGACCCACGTCAGCATCGGCAGCGCCGCACCCCACGCACCGACTAGCCAGAGCAAGACAAAGCAAACAAGGCTTGCCATACAAAGGCGACCGACGGCACACAACCGTCGGTACGGCGCCGGAAAAACGATGCGCTGAACAACCAAGATATGGGGAGCGAAAACGGCGCACAACCCGAAGGCTGCGCGCCGCATAGCGTCATGGGCGCGTAAACACCAGCGTGCCGTTGGTCCCGCCAAAGCCGAAGTTGTTCTTCACGGCCACGTCGATCTTCATATCACGCGCGGTATTGGCGCAGTAATCGAGATCGCACTCAGGATCCTGATTGAAGATGTTGATGGTCGGCGGCGACACCTGATTGTGCAACGCCAGAATCGTAAACACCGACTCCAGCCCCCCCGCCCCGCCCAGCAAGTGGCCGGTCATGGATTTCGTGGAGTTCACGACAACCTTGCTGGCGTGATCGCCAAAGGCCGCCTTGATGGCGTCCGATTCGTTCTTATCGCCCAGCGGCGTCGACGTACCATGCGCGTTCAGGTACTGGACCTGATCCGCATTGATGCCGGCATCACGTAGCGCGTTGAGCATGCAGCGGCGCGGGCCATCCATGTTCGGCGCAGTCATGTGGAATGCGTCGCCGCTCATGCCGAAGCCCGAGACTTCCGCATAGATCGTGGCGCCACGTGCCTTGGCGGCTTCGTACTCCTCGAGCACCACCACACCGGCGCCTTCACCCAGCACGAAACCGTCGCGGTCCTTGTCCCACGGACGGGACGCGGTGGCGGGGTCATCGTTGCGGGTCGACAATGCGCGCGCCGCGGCAAAACCGCCGATGCCCAACGGCGAGACGGTCGACTCGGCACCACCGGCAACCATCACATCGGCATCGCCAGCCTGAATCAGGCGAGCCGCCAGACCAATGCTGTGCAGACCCGTTGTGCAGGCGGTCACGGCCGCCAGGTTCGGCCCCTTCAGGCCGAACATGATGCTCAGATGACCCGAGATCATGTTGATGATCGAACCCGGCACGAAGAACGGAGAAATGCGGCGCGGGCCGCGATTCGTGTATTCAGCGTGGGTATCCTCGATCATCGGCAGACCGCCAATGCCGGAGCCGACCAACACGCCGATGCGCTCGGCGTTGGCCTCGGTGATCTCCAGCCCGCTGTCCTTGAGCGCTTGCACGCCCGCGGCAATGCCGTAGTGGATAAAGGTATCCATGCGGCGCGCCTCATTGGCGGGGATACCGTATTCCTCGACATTGAAGCCCTTCACTTCACCAGCGAAGTGCACGGCCAGCGCGGAATGATCGAATTTGGTGATGGTGGCGATCCCAGTCTTGCCGGCGACCAGATTGGCCCATGCTTCGGCGACCGAGTTTCCTACCGGAGAGACCAGCCCCAGGCCGGTTACGACTACGCGACGACGGCTCACTATGCTTTCCTGCAACTCTGTATCAGCGACAAAGGCCACAGAAAGCGCGCCACCCGGTCAAACCGGACAACCGCCCTTTCTGTGGCCCGCGATGTCAAGAGATCGATTGACGCTTACGCCTTGACGTGGGCGGTCGCGTAGTCGATGGCCTGTTGCACCGTGGTGATCTTCTCGGCTTCCTCGTCCGGGATTTCCATACCGAACTCGTCTTCCAGAGCCATCACCAGCTCAACCGTATCGAGCGAATCCGCGCCCAGATCGTTCACGAACGACGATTCGTTCTTGATGTCGCCTTCAGCGACGCCGAGTTGTTCAGCGACGATCTTCTTGACGCGTGCTTCGATGTTGTCCATTTAACCCTCCAGGGAAGTATTCGACAAAAAGTGCGCGCATTCTAGCAGGTTTGCGCGGCGAAAAACCGCGCCTGAATCCTTGCAAAAACTGCGCCCAACATGATGCTAAAAGCCAGTTAATTCAGCGATTTCACAGGATTCTGCGCATGCGCAAGACCCTGCACAATCGCCGCCGGGACGGCTTCCTTATCCCATGTACATGCCGCCATTGACGTGCAACGTCGAGCCGGTAATGTAGCCGGCTGCCGGTGACGCCAGAAAGGCAACCGCGCTGGCGATGTCTTCCGGCGCGCCCAGACGGCCCAGCGGAATCTGCGCCTTCAGCGCGGTATGTTGCTCTTCCGACAGAACCTTGGTCATATCGGTATCGATGAAGCCCGGTGCGATGCAGTTCACCGTGATATTACGGCTGCCGATTTCGCGAGCCAGCGCACGCGCCATGCCTTCCACGCCAGCCTTGGCAGCGGCGTAGTTGGCCTGACCGGGGTTGCCCGCAGAGCCCACCACCGAGGTGATGTTGATGATGCGACCACCGCGCGCTTTCATCATCGGGCGCAGCACGGCGCGCGACAGACGGAACACTGCGGAGAGATTCGTGTCGATGACCGACACCCACTCCTCGTCCTTCATGCGCATCGCCAGGTTGTCTTGTGTGATGCCGGCATTGTTGACCAGAATGTTCAGGCCGCCATGCGTTTTGATGGTCTCGTCGATGACGGCTTCGCAGCGCGCAGCATCATTCACGTTGAGCACCACGCCCACACCCTTCACGCCGGCCTCGGCAAAGTAGGCCGTGATGGCTTGCGCACCAGCGTCCGACGTTGCCGTACCGACCACCGTCGCGCCCTGGCGTGCCAGTTCCAGCGCGATGGCACGGCCGATACCGCGAGACGCGCCGGTGACGAGCGCGACTTGGTTGTTCAATGCTTGGGTCATACGAATCCCGTTGATTATTTGAGTTGGCCCAGCACAGCCTCAAGCGAAGCCGGATCAAAGATCGCATCGCCGATGATCTCGCCGTCGATACGCTTCACCAGGCCCGCCAGTACCTTGCCCGGGCCGCACTCGACCACGCGGGTGATGCCGTCGGCTTTCATCTTCTGCACAGTCTCGACCCAGCGCACCGGCGAGGCAGCCTGGCGCACCAGCGCATCCTTGATGGCTGCCGGATCGCTCACGATCGCCACGTCCACGTTGTTGATGACGGGGATGACTGGCGCGTTGATCGTTACGTTGGCGAGATATTCACGCAGACGATCCGATGCCGGCTTGAGCAGCGACGAGTGGAACGGCGCTGACACCGGCAGCGGCAGCGCGCGCTTTGCGCCCTTGGCCTTGGCGATCTCGCAGGCCTTCTCGACAGCGGCCTTAGCACCCGCGATCACCACTTGGGCCGGCGCATTGAAGTTCACGGCTTCGACCACCCCTGCAACCGATGCCTCGGCGCATGCAGCGCGCACGTCGTCGTCCGACAAGCCGAGGATGGCAGCCATGCCGCCCTCGCCCACCGGCACAGCTTCCTGCATCGCCTTGGCGCGGAAACGCACCAGCGGTACGGCATCCTTGAAGGCGATCGCGCCAGCAGCGACCAGCGCCGAGTACTCGCCCAGGCTGTGGCCGGCCACGACGGTCGGCACCGGGCCACCTGCCGCCTGCCATGCGCGATAGACCGCCACCGCAGCCGTCAGCATGACCGGTTGCGTGTTGGTGGTCAGATTCAACTCTTCAGCCGGACCTTCGGCGATCAGCTTGCCGATGTCCTGACCCAGTGCATCCGAGGCTTCGGCCAGCGTGGCCGCCACGGCCGGATGATCGGCAAACGCATTGAGCATGCCGACCGATTGCGAACCCTGGCCGGGAAAGACGAAAGCGAATGTCATGGCTCGTATTGTTCGTTCTGGAAATTCGTCGATCAGAAGCGCAGCAGTGCCGCGCCCCACGTAAAGCCGCCGCCCACGCCTTCGAGCATCACGTGCTGGCCACGCTGGATGCGCCCGTCACGCACGGCAACATCGAGCGCCAGCGGAATCGAAGCGGCCGACGTATTGCCATGCTCATCAACGGTGACGATCAGGCGTTCGTTCGACAGCCCCAATTTCTTGGTCGTGCCTTGCATGATGCGGATGTTGGCTTGATGCGGGATCAGCCAGTCGACCTGCGAGGCCTCCATTTCAGCCTTGGCCAGCGCCTCACGCGCCACCTTGTCGAGCACTGTCACGGCCAACTTGAAGACGGCCTGGCCATCCATGTACAGAAAGGCACTGCCCTGGATCGCGCCCGCGGCCACATTGCCTGGCACGCACAGAATGTTGGCGTGGCTGCCGTCAGCATGCAGGGCCGTCGACAGAATGCCTGGCTCGTCGGAAGCCTGCAGCACCCCGGCACCCGCACCATCACCGAACAGCACGCAAGTCGTGCGGTCATTGAAATCGATGATGCGCGAGAAGACTTCCGAACCGATCACCAGCACGTTGCGGTACGCGCCGGAACGAATGAAGTTGTCGGCCGTCGACAGCGCGTAGACAAAACCGGAGCACACAGCCTGCACGTCGAACGCAGCACAGCCGTTGGTAATACCCAGTTTCTGCTGCACAAGGCAAGCCGTGCTCGGGAAGACGAAATCCGGCGTGGACGTCGCCACCAGAATCAGGTCGATCTCAGAGCGATCGATGCCGGCGGCCTCAATGGCGCGCTCGGCTGCCTTGACGGCGAGATCGCTACACGTGACATCGGGTTCGGCAAAGTGGCGCGCGCGAATGCCGCTGCGCGTGACGATCCATTCATCGTTCGTCTCGATGCCCTTTTCGGCCAGTTGTGCAGCCAGTTCTTGATTGGTGACCCGCTTGGGCGGCAGGTAGCTGCCCGTGCCGATGATCCTTGCGTAACGTGTCATGTGCAGTGGGGTGAATGCTGACTCGGGGGCAACGCGCTCAAGCGGCGTCGGCGGCCGGAGTGGAAGTGGAGACCGGCGCAGCGCCCGCTGCGTCGTGATGCGATTCGAACGCCTGCGCAATGCGGGCGATCACGCCGTTGGCCGCTGCGTCGTAGGCGCGCTTGATCGCCCATTCAAACGCATAGGCATCGGCCGAGCCGTGGCTCTTGATGACAAGGCCCCGCAGGCCGAGCAGCGCGGCGCCATTGTAGCGCCGATGGTCAACACGGCGTTTGAAACGCGAAAGCACGGGCAGTGCCACCACGGCGAGCAGCTTGGTGAACCACGAGCGGCTGAATTCTTCGCGCAGCATCTCGCCGATCATCTTGGCGAGGCCCTCCGTGCTCTTGAGCGCCACGTTGCCGACAAAGCCGTCGCAGACGACGATGTCCGTGGTGCCCTTGAAGATGTCGTTGCCTTCAACGTTGCCAAAGAAGTTGAGATCGGAAGCGCGCAGCAGCTCACCCGCCTGCTTGACGACCTCGTTGCCCTTGATGACTTCTTCGCCAATGTTGAGCAGGCCCACCGTCGGGCGTGGCTTTTGCTCGACCACCGACACCATCGCCGAGGCCATCTGCGCGAACTGCAAGAGGTGTTCGGGCTCGCAATCTGCGTTGGCGCCGAGATCCAGCACCGTGGTACCGGAGCCCTTCTCGTTCGGGATGGCGGTGGCGATGGCTGGGCGATCGATGCCGTCCAGCGTTTTGAGAACGTAACGCGACACAGCCATCAGGGCGCCGGTATTGCCAGCAGAGACGCACGCCTGTGCGGCGCCTTCCTTGAGCTGATTGATGGCCACGCGCATCGAAGAGTCTTTCTTCTTGCGCAGCGCGACCTCCACCGGATCGTCCATCGACACCACCTCGGAGGCAGGGACGACGTGGATGCGGGGGTTCGCGGTAGCGTGAAGACGCTTGAGCTGCGCCGCAATGACGTCAGGCTGCCCGACGAGCAGCATTTCGACGTCTTCGTGTGCGGCGAGAAATTGGATCGCTGCAGGGATCGTCACGCCAACGCCGTGATCGCCACCCATGCAGTCGATGGCAAGCTTGATGGTCATGCGAGTCTGAGTTGCGGTTTCACGTGCGGCTTCAGCATAGGCGCCGTATGGTACACAAACCCGACCACGTCTTGCCGAATTCTGCGCAACAAAAAAGCGGCAAATTGGCTTGCCGCTTTTTCGTTTGCATCATGAACCTGTGCGTTCAGACCAACCCAACGCGCTTGCCAGAGAACTGGCAAATCGCATCAGTCGTTCTTGGTCTTCACAACCTTGCGGCCACGATAGTAGCCGTTCGGGCTCACGTGGTGACGCAGATGAACTTCACCCGTGGTCGGCTCGACAGCGATCGGGGCCGTGGTGAGGAAGTCGTGCGAACGATGCATGCCGCGCTTGGACGGCGACTTCTTGTTTTGTTGAACAGCCATGACTGACTCCTAAGCAATTTGATCGATTTTATCACATCACACGGAGCCGGAGCGTAGCCATTCCGGTAGGCGTGTGAAACGTACTGCCATCAACGCACGCAAAACCTGCGTGCGCCTAATGTTTGGTCTTCAGATTGGCCAGCACCGCGAACGGCGACGGCTTCTTTTCGGCTTCCGCCTCTTCCGGCAAGACCTCATCCGGACAGACTGCATGACGCGGTGACACCGGCAGCGCCAGCAGCAACTCGTCTTCGATCTGCGTGATCAGGTCGAAGTTGCGGGAGCCAACGATGACATCTGCCTCGTCATCATCCAGCGGCGCCGCGTCGGCCTCATCCTCCGAGCGCATCACCTCCAGGCGCGTACGCACCGGCAGCGATTGCTCATAAGCGTGCAGGCAACGCTGGCATTGCAGCCAGACAACACCATCCACTTCCAGATCAACGAAGAGACGCTGGCGGGCCGATTGACCCGCAGTGGCTTCCTCGCGCACCGTGCCCTGCATCTGCCAACGGAACGGCTTGTTGGCATCAGCCGGCGCATCGGCGGCCTGCTCGGCCAGCAGACGGGGCATATCGGCCAGGGCGACCGTGCCACTTACCTGCTCGCCACTGCGGATGAACGCGAAAAGATCGAATGATCGAAAATTCATGATCGAACCCGCTGAACGCGTTGCCGCTTGTTGCCGATATGTGCGCGAAACCTGATTTGTGCCGCCTTGCGCGCGAACCCCGACACCTTTCGGCATCTTGCGCCTGGGCGCCCGGTTTGCGACACTGCGCGGCCAAACCGCGAAACGCGGGATTATAGCGAACAAAAACCTCTTACGTCAAAAGGTTTTCGCTCAAAAACCACTGCATCTTCAAGCACTTATGACTTCTGCCTCGCGTCCGCCGCTGATTCTCGGCTCCAGCTCACCTTATCGGCGGGAATTGCTTGAACGCCTGCGCCTGCCGTTTGAAATCGTGGTGCCGAACATCGACGAGACCCCTGCGCCCGGCGAATCGCCCGACCAGACCGCGCTACGTCTGGCCCGACAGAAGGCGGAAAAGGTGGCGTTGGACTATCCGGGCGCGCTGGTGATCGGCTCCGACCAGGTGGCCACGCTGGACGGCAAGCAGGTCGGCAAGCCTGGCGATCACGCCCGCGCACTCGCTCAACTGCATTGGATGCGTGGACGTACCGTCACATTCCACTCGGCGTTGTGCCTGTACGACGGCCGCACCGGGCAGCATCAAAGTGAGGATGTCCGCACGCTGGCGACGTTCCGCGACCTCTCCGATGCCGAGCTGGACGCCTACCTGCACTTGGAGCACCCCTACGACGTGGCCGGCAGCGCCAAATCCGAGGGGCTGGGCATCGCCCTGCTGGAGCGCGTGGAATCGTCCGACCCGACGGCCCTGGTCGGCCTGCCGCTCATCGCGCTGACCAGCATGCTGCGCAACGTGCACTACCCCCTCTTCGCCTAAATCATGGCTGGCACGCTTTATCTCATCCCGAACACACTCGGCTCGCGCGATGCGGCCGACCCGTTGCCCGACGTGATTCCCGCGGGCGTACAGCAGATCACTGCCCAGCTCGACTACTTCGTTGCCGAGCACGCCAAGACGGCGCGCGCGCTACTGAAGAAGCTGGCTGAAACCACGCCACTGGCGCGCCCGCTGCAGGAAATCACCATCCGCGAACTCAACGTCAAGACGCCGGATTCAGAACTGAAAGCACTGCTGGCGCCGATCGTTGCCGGGCAAGACGCAGGGCTGATGTCGGAAGCGGGCGTGCCGGCCGTGGCCGATCCGGGCGCCAACCTCGTGCGCCTCGCCCACCAGCACGGCGTGCGCGTGAAGCCGCTGGTGGGGCCAAGTTCGCTTCTGCTGGCGGTGATGGCATCCGGCCTGAATGGCCAGAGCTTTGCGTTTAACGGCTACCTGCCGGTGGATGCGGCTGAGCGCAAGACCAAGCTGCGTGCGCTGGAACAGCTCTCACGCTCAGCGGGGCAAACCCAGGTCTTTATTGAGACGCCGTACCGCAACGGCGCGCTGCTGGAAGCCATCCAGGCCGGTTGCGCACCGGGCACGCTGCTTTCCATCGCGGTAGATCTGACGTTGCCCAGCGAGCAGGTGGTGACGCTGCCCGTGAGCGACTGGCGCGCCGACCGCATGGATTTGCACAAGCGGCCGGCGATCTTCTCACTCCTGGCGCGCTGATTATTCCTTCATCAGCAGCTTGAGCTGGCCCGTCGCGGCCAGCGCCTTGACGGCCCCCGCGCCCATCGCCGTGCCAAGCTTGCGGGCAACGCGCGAGGCGAAGTTTTCCTTGACCGTGTAGTCGACCACGTCCGGCGCCTTGATCACGTTGCGCGCCACGAAATCCGCACTACCAAGCCCATCGGCCAGACCCAGCTCAATCGCCTTCGAGCCAGTCCAGAACAAGCCCGTGAACAGCGTCGGATCGTCCTTCAGACGGTTGCCGCGACCTTGCTTGACCACGTCGATGAACTGCTGGTGGATGTCGTTGAGCATGTCCTGCGCGTACTGCTTCTGCTGCGGCGACACCGGCGAGAACGGGTCCAGCATTCCCTTGTTCGAGCCAGCCGTGAGCAAGCGGCGCTCCACACCGACCTTGTCCATCAGGCCAGTAAAGCCGAAGCCGTCCATCAGCACGCCGATCGAGCCAACGATGCTGGCCTTGTCGACATAGATCTTGTCAGCCGCCGCGGCCACGTAGTAACCACCCGAGGCGCACATCTCCTCCACCACCACGTACAGCGGAATGTTCTTGTACTTGGCACGCAAGCGGCGGATGTCGTCATTGATCATGCCCGCCTGCACCGGCGAGCCACCCGGCGAATTGATCTTGAGGATCACGCCGACCGTGTTGTCATCGGCAAACGCGGCTTCGAGCGATGCATTGATGTTCTCGGCGCTGGCGTTCGTGCTGGCGGCAATCTCGCCATCGAGGTTGACCACTGCGGTGTGGCGACCGGTGCTGACGGTCTCGCCCTCGAAGCTGGCGAACGCCCAAAGAATCAGACCAACGATACCCAGCAACACGAAGCGGAAAAAGATGCGCCAGCGGCGCGCAGCGCGTTGCTCACGCACCGTCGCCATGAGTACCTTTTCGAGTACCTCGCGCTCCCAGCCACTCGGCTGCGCCTGGGCCGACGCGGGAGCCGCAGATGCAGGCTTGCCGGCGGCCGGATCACGCAGCTCAGCTTCGAGCGGGTGATCGGCGTGCCGCGTGACTTCCAGTGCTTCCGGTTTGCCGGCGCCCTCTTCGGGTGCGTTTTCAGGCCCTTTCGGCGGATTCGAGTCGGTCATAGACGAAGTGGAAAACGTTCGAGGAGATCGAGAAGATGGACGACACCATCATGCCGGTGGAATCGGCGCCGGTGCGGGTGCCGGCATGCGAAACAACGCGTCGGGCTGCCACCAGACCTCGCCGTCGCGCTCGGCAATGTCGAGCTTGGACAGATGCGAGCCTCGGCACGGCCCACCGACACAGCGACCGGTATCCGGCTCATAGATGGCGCCATGTGTGGCGCACATCAGATACAGCCCGGAGCTTTCAAAAAACTGGCCTTCCTGCCAGTCCATTTCCATCGGCACGTGCGCGCACTGGTTCAGGTAGCCATGCACGTCGCCTGCGTAGCGGACGACGAAAGCGCTCACCGTACGCCCACGCACTTCCACGGGGAAACGCACGCCTAGACCGCCATCTTCCAGCGCGGCGCTTTCGCAAATACGAACCGGTTCGGTCATTTCAGGCATGGTCAGCCAGCCAGCGATGCAGATCAGCGACCGATTGCGCGCAGTACAGCGGCGTGAGCGCATGCAGTACATCGGCAGGGTGCGCGCCGTATGTGACGGCCACACCGGCAGCCCCCGCATTGGCGGCCATCTGCAAGTCGTGCGTGGTGTCACCAATCATGAGCGTGCGCTCGACATCCATCCCGAGGTCGCGCGTGAGTTCGAGCAGCATCGCCGGATGCGGCTTGGAGAACGTCTCGTCAGCGCAACGCGTGTTGTCGAACACGCCGGTCAGGCCTGTGACCTCCAGCGCACGCTGCAGGCCGATGCGCGACTTGCCGGTCGCCACGGCCAGCAGGTAATTTTCGCCGCGCAGTGCATCGAGCATCTCGCGCACGCCCGGAAACAGCACCAGTTGCGAATCGCGGCTGAGGTAATGAAAACGATAACGTTCTGCCAACTTGCCGTAGTCGGCCGGGTCGAGCGTCGGCACCGCGTATTCGAGCGCATCGCGCAGCCCCAGACCGATCACGTGGCTGGCGTGCGCATCATCCGGCACGGGCAGATCCAGATCCCGGCACGCAAGCTGGATCGACCGGGTAATCGCCGACGTCGAATCCATCAACGTACCGTCCCAGTCGAAGACGATCAGGTCAAAGCGCTGCTGGGGCATCGGGATCGGGACTCTCAGATTGGAAGGCGTTGAGGAAATCGGCGCACTCGGCCGGCAGCGGCGCGTTGAATGTGACGATTTCACCGCTATGCGGGTGCGTCAATTGCAGGCGATGCGCGTGCAGGAACATCCGCCCCAGCCGCGGTGAGGCGTTCGCGCGCGATAGCGCCTTGTTGAGCGCGAAATCACCGTACTTGTCATCACCAAGGATCGGGAAGCCCGCATGTGCCAGATGCACGCGAATCTGGTGCGTGCGGCCGGTTTTCAACTCCGCCTCAAGCAGGGTGTACGGCCCAAACACGCCGACCTTGTTGAAAATCGTGTGCGATGGCTGCCCATCTGCCTGCACGCGCACGCGGCGCTCGCCTTCGGGCGTGGTGAATTTGTGCAGCGGCGATTTGATGTGCTGGCGCTTGTGCGGCCAGACGCCCTTCACGGCAGCGAAATAGCGCTTGTCGAGCTGGCCTTCGCGGATCTGCTCGTGCAGCGCCACCAGTGCCGAGCGCTTCTTGGCGAGCAGCAAGACGCCAGAAGTCTCGCGATCCAGGCGATGCACCAACTCAAGGAATTTGGCGTCCGGACGCGATTGACGCAACTGCTCGATCACCCCGAAAGCGACACCCGAGCCGCCGTGCACGGCCACGCCGGCCGGCTTATCAATCACCAACAGGTGCGCATCTTCGTGGAGGATCGTGAATTCGGCCGCCGGCACCACACGCGGCGCTTCAGTCTGCTGAGCGATCCGAAGCGGCGGAATGCGCACCAGATCGCCGAGTTTCAGACGGTATTCGGCATCAATCCGACCTTTATTCACGCGCACCTCGCCGGAGCGCAGGATGCGGTAGATATGGCTCTTGGGCACGCCCTTGGCCAAGCGCATCAGGAAATTGTCGATGCGCTGCCCTTCGGCGTCTTCACCGATTTCCACATAGGCGACGGATTTGCCATCGAGTGCGTCACGTGCGGCCTGTTGAATGCGGCCATCAAATGGATGGCGTAACTCATTCATTTTCAATATAATTTTCTCGCTGGACAGTCGTTTAGGCGCCAGCAAAGCCGGTCGGGACGAAACAACAGCTATTGTACACAGCCACCGTTTCCGTCCGGAACGTGCCGATTCCCCACCCACTTGTGTTACAAAGCTAATCACGTGGCCGGTCCAATCGGCACGAAAGCAGCACGCACCGCTGTCCCATCGCGCAGGACGTGAACCAAAGATCACGTCGGCAAGATCGGCCAGCGTAGAACGAGCAGCTGGTAGAACAGAATTCAAAAGCGGGCGCCACATGGTCTCCATACGGCGCCCGCTTGGTGAAAGAAGCCCTTGCCGCACCACAGTTGGTGCCGGCCGGCTCAGTATCCGGTTACCGCGTTGCCATGGCGGTCCGGCGGCAAAACTCCAACAAGCAGCACGCCGCCCGATTCGCCCCGCCGCGGGTTTCGCCCGGACACGCCGCGCCGTCTATTCGCTCTTTGTGGTCGCTTCACGCGACTCGCCGCCGCCGGCCCGCCCGCACAACGCGTTGGGCCCGTGGCACGAGTGACAGGACGCGCGACAAGACGCCAACCGCGTCTGCGAACTCCGCCCTGCCATCCGTGACGCCCTCATTTCTTTCGCCCGTGCCCCGTCGCGCCGTCTTTTCATCGGCCGACACCCCGGCAATTCGTTGACCACCCGCTCCGCCTTCGCGTGCTCCATGAAGCGCCGTGCATGCACGGCATCGGAGTGAGGTTGCAATGAAACGCATGTTGTTCAATGCGACGCAGCAAGAAGAATTGCGCGTCGCCATTGTCGATGGTCAGAAACTGATCGATATCGACATCGAAACCGCCGGGCGCGAACAGCGCAAAGGCAATATCTACAAGGGTGTCATCACCCGCATCGAACCGTCGCTGGAAGCCTGCTTCGTCAACTACGGCGAAGAGCGGCACGGTTTCCTCCCCTTCAAGGAAGTCGCCCGCGCCTATTTCAAGGACGGCGTGGACGTGCGCAACGCGCGCATCCAGGATGCGCTGCGCGAAGGCCAGGAGCTGATCGTCCAGGTTGAGAAAGAAGAGCGTGGCAACAAGGGCGCAGCCCTGACCACGTTCATCTCGCTGGCCGGCCGCTACCTGGTGCTGATGCCGAACAACCCGCGTGGCGGTGGCGTGTCGCGCCGCATCGAGGGCGAAGACCGCCAGGAACTGCGCGAAACCATGGCGCAGCTGGAAGTGCCGGACGGCATGAGCATCATCGCCCGCACCGCCGGCATCGGCCGTTCGGCTGAAGAGCTGCAGTGGGACTTGAACTACCTCATGCAGCTGTGGAAGGCCGTCGATGGCGCTGCCGTCGATAACAAGGCGCCGCTGCTGATCTATCTCGAATCCAGCCTGGTGATCCGCGCGATTCGCGATTACTTCCAGCCGGATATCGGTGAAATCCTGATCGATACGGACGATATCTACGATCAGGCCCGCGCCTTCATGAGCGTGGTGATGCCCGACAACATGAATCGGGTGAAGAAGTACCGCGACGACGTGCCCCTGTTCTCGCGCTTCCAGATCGAACACCAGATTGAATCGGCGTACTCGCGCATGGTGATGCTGCCCTCGGGCGGCGCCATCGTGATCGACCACACCGAGGCGCTGGTCGCCATCGACGTGAACTCGGCACGCGCCACCAAGGGCGCCGACATCGAGGAAACTGCCGCGCGCACCAACCTCGAAGCCGCCGACGAGATCGCCCGCCAGCTCCGCCTGCGCGACCTTGGCGGCCTGATCGTGATCGACTTCATCGACATGGAGTCGAGCAAGGCCCAGAAGGACGTCGAAACCCGTCTGAAAGACGCGCTGCGCCACGACCGCGCCCGCGTGCAGATGGGCAAGATCAGCCGCTTCGGCCTGATGGAACTGTCGCGCCAGCGCCTGCGTCCGTCGCTGTCGGAAGGCTCGCACGTCACCTGCCCGCGCTGTAACGGCACGGGCCACATCCGCGATACCGAATCGTCTGCCCTGCAGGTGCTGCGCATCATCCAGGAAGAGGCGATGAAGGAAAACACCGCCGCGCTGCACTGCCAGGTGCCGGTGGAAGTGGCTGCATTCCTGCTCAACGAGAAGCGCCAGGACATCAACCTGATCGAGACACGCTTCAAGGTCAACGTCCTGCTGATCCCGAACAAGCACCTCGAGACGCCGCACTACAAGCTCGAGCGCCTGCGCCACGACGATCCGCGCCTGGACGACACCAAGGCCAGCTACAAGATGGCCGAGGAAGCCGCCAAGGAACTGGAAGCCGACACCGCCTACAGCACCCGCAAGGAAGCTGCCAAGCCGCGTCAGGAAGCCGCCGTCAAGGGCATCACGCCGGAGCAGCCGGCGCCGGTGTCGGTGCCGCGTCCGGAGCGTCCGGCTCGCACCGAGCCCCCCGCTGCCCCGCAAGTGGCTGCGCCGGTGCCCGCACAAGGTGGTTTCATTTCGTGGCTGAAGTCGCTGTTTGGCGGCAAGCCGGCTGAGCCGGTGGTAGCAGCCCCAGTTGAGGCTCCGAAACAACGCGCTGAAGATGCCAACCGCCGCGACCGTGGCGGCCGCCAGGATCGCGGTGGCCGCGGCCAGCGTGGCGAACGCGCAGAACGTGGCGAGCGCCAGGGTCAAGGCCAAGGCCAGAACGGCCGCGATGGCAACCGCCAAGGCCGTGACCGCAACGAAGCCCGCGAAGGTCAGCAACAACAGGGCCAGCGCGAAGGTCAACGTGACGGCCAACGCGGCAATCGTGATCGCAACCGTCAGCCAGCTCAGGTCGAAGGCGGCGCGCGCGAAACCGCTGAAGCCCGCCAGCCGCAACACGGCCAGGAAGCCCGCGCCGACGGTCAGAATCAGGGCCAAGGCCGCCGCGAGCGCAACCAGGAACGCCGTGAGCGCCAGCCGCGCGAAGGTGCCCGCGAGGGCCGTGAAGGTCGTGAGGCCCGCGAACCGCGCGAACCGCGTGAAAACCGCGAACGCGATCAACAAGCCAAGGAAGCTGCCGCCGCAACTCCGCTGGCAGCAGAGGACCTGATCGACCAAGCTGCTGCACCGCAAGTACAGCAAGCCCTGCTCGACACCACGGTTCCGGCAGAAGTCACCGGCGCAGAAGGCGTGGCTCCGGGCGCAGAAGGCAACGGTGAGGGCGAAGAGCGCCGCCGTCGTGGTCGTCGTGGTCGCAACCGCTATCGCCGTGATCGCGAAGGCGCAGAAGGCGTGCGCGCTGAAGGTGAAGACGACGCGGAAGGCAGCGAAAACGCCATCGCAGAAACCGAAGTGCATGCTGGGCCTGAAGCTAACCAGCCCGCCGAGCCGGCACCGCACTCAACCGTGACTGAGCCGGTGCAGACTGTGTCGTTCGCACCGGTCGAAGCGCCGGCCCCGGTGGTCCAGGAGCCCGTGCTTTCGGCTGAAGTCGTGGCACCAGTCGCCGCCGCGCCTGTTGTGCAGCCGGCTGAACC
Organism: Ralstonia sp. AU12-08; assembly: GCF_000442475.1. NCBI lineage: Bacteria > Pseudomonadati > Pseudomonadota > Betaproteobacteria > Burkholderiales > Burkholderiaceae > Ralstonia > Ralstonia sp. AU12-08. The sequence continues at coordinate 118,784 of NZ_ASZV01000029.1, forward strand.
GGCCGTGGTGGCTGCCGCTCCGGCAATTGAAGCTGCCGAGGCTGCTGTCGAAACTGCGATGGCCGCTGCACCGGCACCGGTCAGCACGGTCGCCAAGGCTGCGCCGCTGTCCGTCGAAACGCTGCAAAGCGTGGTGACCAATGTCGGCATGACGTGGGTCCATACGGATGCGCAAAAGCTGCAAGCCTCGCAGGAGGAAGCTGCCCGCACCGTCACGCCGCCGCGCGTGCCACGTGAGCGCAAGCCGCTGCCGCCGATCCAGCAAGGCCCAATGATCCTGGTTGAGACCGGCCGCACGCCAAGCGGTGCAGACCAGCAGTAAGCAATCTACCCGGCGGGCAACCGCCGGCGGCATTGCCTGAGGGCGGCTTCGGCCGCCCTTTTTCCTGTGCACGACTTGCAGGGCCTGAATTGTGCTCCCCGCGTCAAACGGGGGCTGCGCTACACTCGAAGCTGTATCCAGCGTGATCGTCCTGTCCTGCTTCGTGGATTGACGCGCCGCAACACACCATGACCGAAACCGTCATCCCCCTCTACGATCTGCGTGATGTACGTGATGGCCAGCACCATCGCGCTACGGTGCCTGCCGTGCCGGACACGCTCGTCCCGGCACAGGGCTGGCTGACGGATACACGCGGCCGTCGGCTGCACGATCTGCGTATCTCGGTCACAGACCGCTGCAACTTTCGCTGCGTCTACTGCATGCCGAAGGATGTGTTCGACAAGGACTACCGTTTCCTGCGTCACTCCGAACTGCTGTCGTTCGAAGAGATCGAGCGCATGGCGCGCCTGTTCATCGAGCACGGCGTCGAGAAGATCCGCCTGACCGGTGGCGAGCCGCTGCTGCGCAAGGACATCGAGCGCTTGGTCGAAATGCTCGCGCGCCTGACCACCGCCGAGGGCAAACCACTGGACCTCACGCTGACCACCAACGGTGCCCTGCTGGCGCGCAAGGCGCAGTCACTCAAGGATGCCGGGCTCAACCGCGTGACCGTCAGTCTGGATGCCATTGACGATGCGGCCTTCCGCCGCATGAACGACGTTGATTTTGCCGTGAGCGAGGTACTGCACGGTATCGAGGTCGCACAGAAGGTGGGCCTCGCGCCGCTCAAGGTCAACATGGTCGTCAAGAAAGACGACAACGACAGCCAGATCGTGCCGATGGCCCGCCATTTCCGGGGTAGCGGCATCATCGTGCGTTTCATCGAATACATGGACGTGGGCACGACCAACCACTGGGAGATGGGCTCCGTCGTACCGTCTGCTGAGGTGGTCAAGCGCCTGTCTGAAGCGTTTCCGCTGGAGCCGGTTTCGGCCAACTACAGCGGCGAGACGGCCGAGCGCTGGCGCTACGTGGATGGCGCGGGCGAGATCGGCGTGATCTCCAGCGTCACGCAAGCGTTCTGCCACGACTGCACGCGCGCGCGGCTCTCGACTGAGGGCAAGCTGTACCTGTGCCTGTTCGCGACCGAAGGCTTCGACCTGCGCGCCCTGCTACGCGGCGGCACGACTGACCTCGAACTCTCCAACGCGATCCGCGCCATCTGGCAGGGCCGCGCAGATCGCTACTCCGAACTGCGCGCCAATGGCCAGGGCCATCCGGCCGGCCGGCGCATCGAAATGTCCTACATCGGCGGCTGAACCCGCCAGCCACCCATCACATGATTCCGACATCCGACATCACCGGCCTGATCCTGGCCGGCGGCCGGGGCAGCCGCATGGGCGGCGTCGACAAGGGCCTGCAGACCTTCCGCGGCGCGCCGATGGCGATGCATACGCTGATGCGCCTGTCGCCGCAGGTGGATCACATGTTGATCAACGCCAATCGCAACCTGGCCGCGTACGAATCGTTTGGCGTGCCGGTCGTGGTGGATTCCGTACCGGACTTTGCCGGGCCGCTGGCCGGTGTGCTCGCGGGGTTGGAGCAATGCCAGACGCGCTATCTGCTGACCGCGCCATGTGATTCGCCATTCGTGCCGACCGACCTTGCAGCCAAGCTGTCGGCCGCGCTTGAAAAAGCCAACGCGCGCATCGCCATGCCGGTGACGATGGAGCCAGATGCGCACGGTCAACCGCGCAAGCAGGTACAACCGGTATTCTGTTTGCTCGATGCGCTGCTGGCCGACGACCTGACCGCCTACCTGCAAGGCGGCGGCCGTAAGATCGAAACCTGGACAGCGCGCCACCCGACGGTGGAAGTGTTGTTCGACGACGCCACTGCCTTCGCCAACATCAACACGCTGGAAGAACTGCACCACCTGGCTGAGCGCCGCTAGAGCGCCGCCCTCCCCCTCACCGACGTCATGACCACCCTCTCCTCCGTCGTTTCCTGCCTGTCTGACTACGATCCGAATGCGCTGCCGGTCGCGCAGGCGCAAGCCATCATGCGCGACTTCGTACAGCCGATCAGCGGCTTTGCGCGCGTGCCGATCCGCAGCGCGCTCGACCGTGTACTGGCCGAAGATGTACTGTCGTCCATCGACGTGCCCTCGCATGACAACTCGGCGATGGACGGCTTTGCCTTTGCCAGCACCGAACTCTCGCGCGGAGAAGGCGAGGTATCGTTGCATGTGATCGGCACGGCGTACGCTGGTGTCGCCTTCGATGGCACACCAGGCGCGGGCGAGGCCGTGCGCGTCATGACCGGCGCCGTCATGCCCGCCGGCTGCGATACGGTGATCCCGCAGGAATTCACGCAGGGCGACGCAAGCACCGTCCGCTTTGCCCGCGACGCCGTGCGTGCCGGCGACAATCGCCGCCTGCGCGGCGAAGACCTCGCCCAGGGCAGCGCAGCGCTGGCGGCGGGCCGCATCCTCCGCCCAGCCGACATCGGCATGCTCGCCTCACTGGGCGTCGCTGAAGTGCCGGTGCGCCGCAAGCTGCGCGTGGCGTTCTTCTCCACCGGCGACGAGCTGCGTTCCATCGGTGAACCACTCGACGCCGGCTGCGTGTACGACTCGAACCGCTACACGCTGCACGGCATGCTTTCGCGCCTGGGCGTGGAACTGATCGACATGGGCGTCGTGCGTGACGACCCGGCCGCGCTCGAAGCCGCCTTTCGCACCGCCGCCGAGAACGCCGATGCAATCATCACCTCAGGCGGCGTGTCCGTCGGCGAGGCCGATTTCACCAAACAGATGATGGCCAAGCTCGGCGACGTGACCTTCTGGAAGATCGCCATGCGCCCAGGCCGCCCAATGGCCTTCGGACGCATCCATTCCAACGGCTGCAGCGCCTTCCTGTTTGGCCTGCCGGGCAACCCGGTGGCGGTGATGGTGACGTTCTATCACTTCGTGCGCGGCGCCTTGCTGCGCATGATGGGTGCGACGGAATCGGGCACGCCGCTGGTACCGGCCGTGAGCGTGGCGTCGATCCGCAAGCGCCCCGGTCGCACGGAGTATCAGCGCGCGATCGCTGCATTGAACGATCGCGGCCAGCTCGAAGTCCGCCTGACCGGCCAGCAAGGCTCGGGCGTGCTGCGTTCCATGAGTGAGGCGAACTGCTTCGTGGTGCTCGCGCACGAGCAGGGTCAGGTGAACGCGGGGGATGCCATACAGATACTGCTGTTCGACGGGCTGATCTGAGACTTGGGACCCGTGTCGTCTGGCCTGCTGTCGCTACAGGCAAGCCCCATCACAGTGCGAGCGTGGCGCTCACGGCGCCTCCCGCTGGAAGCCGTGCGGCATATTGTCGGTTTTTTGCGTCACCCTCAGGGCGCGGGTATCGGCGCGTCGGTCGATTCGCTACACTTTGCGCCAGTTTGAATGTTTAGAGCCTGCGTGACGCCATGATGAAAAGGGAGATTGTCTACCTCCACCCCGCCCACACCGCGCGTGCGCTGGTGCTGGTGTACCTGTGTTTCTCGCTCCCGATCGTCGGGCTGGTGTTCTTTACCGGCTTTGTCCGCACGGGTGAGCTCCCGGCAATCGCCATTCTGAGCGGCTTGCTACTCAACGCGCTGATCGGCTTTGGTGCACTTTGGCTCGGCTGCCACGCCTACAACTGGGTGGCCGCACGCTTTGGCGGCATCGAGATCGCGCTGCGCGATGTACCGGAAGAAGCTTGATCCGGTCGTAGGCCGATAAAAGAAGGGGCGGAAAATTCCGCCCCTTTTCTTTTGCTGATGCTGTTGGCTTATTCAGCCTCGGCCTCGTCATCCGATGGCACAGCTGACTCCAAACCCAGTACGTTCTGCGCGGAATCGCTGGGCAAAGCCTCCACCGACTTGAGCTTGCTACTCATCACGCGGGTGCGTCGCTCGGCGTCCCCGATGTTGTTGATGGCACGTTCCAGCGTGGTCTTGGTTTTAGCCAGCACATCGCCAAACTTGCCGAACTCAGTCTTGACCGCGCCCAGCACTTGCCAGACCTCACTGGAACGCTTCTCTAGCGCCAGCGTGCGGAAACCCATCTGCAGACTGTTGAGGATGGCCGTCAGTGTGGTCGGCCCCGCCACCGTCACGCGGAACTTGCGCTGCAGTTCATCTGTCAGGCCCGGACGGCGCAGCACCTCAGCATAGAGACCTTCGGTCGGCAGGAAGAGAATCGCGAAATCCGTCGTCGCCGGCGGTGCAATGTACTTCTCGTGGATGGTCTGCGCTTCCTTGCGTACCGCCACCTCCAGCTCGCGGCTGGCGACGGCGGCGGCTTCTGCATCGGCGCGTTCCTGTGCGTCAAGCAGACGCTCGTACTGCTCCTTCGGGAACTTGGCGTCGATCGGCAGCCAGACTGCGGCGTCACGATCCGCATCGTTCTTGCCGGGCAGGCGGATGGCGAACTCCACGCGTGCGCCGGTGCCACGCACAGTTTCGACGTTCTTGTCGTATTGCTCGGGCGTAAGCATCTGCTCCAGCAGCATTTCCAACTGGACTTCGCCCCAGGTGCCGCGCGTCTTCACGTTGGTCAGCACCTTCTTCAAATCGCCCACGCCTTGCGCCAGCGCCTGCATTTCGCCTAGGCCGCGATGCACCTGCTCCAAACGGTCCGACACCAGCTTGAACGATTCGCCCAGGCGCTGCTCCAGCGTGGCGTGCAGCTTTTCGTCGACGGTGCGTCGCATCTCGTCGAGCTTGGTGGCGTTGTTGGCCTCGATGTCCTTGAGCTTCTGCTCCAGCGTAGCGCGCACCTCGGCCAGACGGCGTTCGTTGCCCTCGCCGAGTTGGGCGAGCTGCTGCTGCATCGCCTCGCCAAAGCGGCGCAGCGCGTTGCCCTGCTCTTCGCGTGCCTGCTGGGCCTGCTGCTGCAGGCTCTGGCGCACAGCTTCCAACTGCTGGGTGTTCGTCTCCGTCAGCTTGGTGAGCTGCTGGGCGAATGTGTCGATCTGGTTGTTCTGCAGCGTGGCGACGCTGGTGAGCTGCGTCGCCAGCACCTGCTGGAACTGCCCCAGCTGTTGCGTGGCATCGCTGCGGCCAATGCGTGCCGTCTCGGCAATTTCGCCGCGCAGTTCACGCTCGATGCGTTCATTGCCGCGTGCAAGCTCCCGCAAGAGCCCGTCCTGCATCGCCGCAAGCAATGGCGACACATCGTTTGCCGCCGGGCGCGACACGCCTCGCCAGATCAGCACACACAGCACGGCCACGATGGCCACGCCAAACAACGTCAATAAAGCCAGCCAATCCATAGGGGCGTTCAGTTTGATCAGGAAGCGGCGCGCGGCACAGCCAGCGCATCAGGGTTCAACAAGTTGGGCGGTTGGCCCGCGTGCGGGCCGAAACCGAGTGCGGCAATCAGGTTGTCAGCGGCCATGTTGGCCATGCCCAGGCGTGTGCCCAACGTGGCACTGGCAATGTGCGGCGTGAGCGCGACATGCTCGGCCTCCAGCAGCGCTGGATGCACCTTCGGCTCGCCTTCGTACACATCGAGACCGGCCGCAAAGATGCGCTTGTCAGCCAGTGCCTGCGCCAGCGCGGCATCGTCGACGATACCGCCGCGCGCGAGGTTGACCAGCGTGGCAGTCGGCTTCATCTGCGCCAGCTCGGCCGCGCCGATGGCGTGATGACTTTCCTTGGAATACGGCAGCACCAACACGAGATGATCGGCCTGCTTCAGCAAATCTTCCTTGCTGACGTAAGTGGCACGCGTGTCCTGCTCGATCTCGGGCGCGAGCCGGCTGCGGTTGTGATAGATCACGCGCATCGAGAAGCCGCTCGCGCGCCGCGCCAACGCCTGCCCGATGCGGCCCATGCCAAGAATGCCCAGCGTGCTGCCGTACACCTCGGCACCGAGGAACATGTCGTACGTCCAGCGCTTCCAATGCCCCGCACGCAACCAGTGCTCGGACTCCGGCACGCGGCGGGCGGCGGCCATCAGCAGCGCCCAGCCAAAGTCCGCTGTCGTCTCGGTCAGGATGTCCGGTGTGTTGGTGGCGAGAATGCCCGCGCGCGTCATCGCCGGCAGATCGAAGTTGTTGTAGCCGACCGCCATGTTGCACACCGCCCGCAGCGTCGGTACGCGGCTGATCAACTCGGCGTTGATGGTGTCGGCGGCGTTGGACAGCAGCCCCACGCGACCCTGCAAGCGCTCGGCCAGGGCTTCGGGCGGATAGACGACATCCGCCTGGTTGTCGATCACGTCGAAGGTTTCGCGCAGGCGCTCCAGTACTTCGGGAAACATCGCGCGAGTGACAAGGATTCCGGGTTTCATACGCTCCACACTCACTGAAATTGAGATGCTCTGGAAACCGTTGCGAGCGGTCCGAGGCTGGTCCGAGACGCGCAACCGTACACGCGTACGGTGAGCATCACAGGGCCAGGATCGGACCGCGCAGTAGGTTTGCAGTGCATCTCTAGCGGAAGAAGACGAAGGTCATGAGCACAAAGATCGGCACCAGAATGCCCACGGACCACAACATGTAGCCGAAGAAGCTCGGCATCTGCAGGCCACGGCTCTCTGCAATGGCCTTGACCATCAGGTTGGGGGCATTGCCAATGTAGGTATTCGCACCCATGAACACGGCCGCAGCCGAAATGGCCGCCAGCGTGGAGGCGCCCTCGGTCATCAGCATCTTGGCGTCGCCGCCGGCAGTGTTGAAGAACACGAGATACGTCGGTGCGTTGTCGAGGAAGGATGACAGCAACCCCGTCGCCCAGAAGTACATCGCGTTGTTCGGCTGCCCTGCACTGTCGTTGACGAGACGAACGATCATTGCGAACGGACCATCCACACCCGCCTTGAGCATGGCGATGACCGGCCCGATGGTGATGAAGATGCCGGCAAACAACTTGGCGACTTCCAGGATGGGTTCCCAGTTGAATTCGTTGCCGGCGCGCGCGCTGCCGGGCGTCAGCCACAGCGAGAGCAAAGCGATGCAGACCAGGCCAATGTCACGCACCACGTTCTGCAGCAGCACCTCGGTGCCCATCACGTTGAAGACGATACCGGGCTTCCAGAGCCCGCTCATCAGCACGAGGCCCAGGATGCCAGCCAGCAGGATGAAGTTGACGTTGCCCTCGAAGCGCAACGGACCGGCGTCGTCGGGCGTGGCATCGGTGATGTTGGGCAGCTCTTCCTTGCCCGTGTGATAGAAGTAGCTGTCAACCGCGAAGAAGATCGCGAGCAGCAGCACCCACATCATCAGCGTCTCGCGCCAGAGGTACTTGGCGGTCCAGAAGAAATCGACGCCCTGCAGGAAGCCGAGGAACAGCGGCGGATCGCCCAGCGGCGTCAGTGCCCCGCCCGCGTTGGCCACCAGAAAGATGAAGAACACGACGACGTGCGCACGGTGCCGGCGCGCCTCGTTGGCGCGCAGCAGTGGCCGGATCAGCAGCATGGCCGCCCCGGTCGTGCCCATGATGCTGGCGAGAACCGTGCCCAGCCCGATGAGGCCCGTATTCAGTTTTGGAGTGCCGTGGATATTGCCGCGAATGCAGATACCGCCGGCCACTACGTACAGTGCGGCGATCAGCGCGATGAACGGGATGTACTCCGCAAGCGCGGCATGGATGACGGAGGCAACAGCAGACTCACCGCCAAAGCCGATGCCGAACGGCACCAGAAACGCCAGCGCCCATGCCGCCGCGATCTTGCCGTAGTGGTCGTGCCAAAGCTTGGGCGCTACCAGCGGTGCAATGGCAATCGACAGCAAGATGCCGGCAAACGGTGCGCCCCACCAGAGCGATAACTCCGCGCCATTCACGTCGGCGGCACGCGCCAGGCCACAGGAAAACAGGAAGACAAGGGGCCAGAGGCGTTTCACGTAGACGTTCTCCTAAGCATTGGCGCGCCGCGAAGCCACACGCCACATGAACAAAGACGCCAGTGTAAACGCCTAGGGTCCGTTACCCCATGAAACGTACACACATGTTTGACAGTGCCGCCTGGGCAAACCCAGGGATCAGGCGCCTGTCACGACGATGACGTGTACGCGGTACGGGCCGTGCGCGCCGAGCACGATGGTCTGCTCGATGTCGCCCGTGCGGGAGGGCCCGCTGATGACGTTGGTCGCGCGCGGCAATTCGCCCCGCTCCGTGCGCATCAACGCGTAGGCATCCTCCAGGTGGGCGACGATGCGCGACTGCGGCACCACGGCGATATGCGTCTCGGGCAGCAACGCTGCGGAGGCCACATTCTCCGGCCCCGACAGCAGCATCAGCGAGCCGGTTTCGGCAATCGCGCAGAAGCAGCCGGTAATGCCGACGAGGTCGCCGTGGTCGTGATCGGCTTGCGGCTCGCGCACCGGCGGACGGAATTCAACGTTGAGTCCGGCGGCCGCCCAATCGAGCGATTGCAGCGTGGTCCATGCAACGGCGCGCGGCGCAAGGTTCAAGCTGGACAGATAGCGCGCCGCAGCCGCCGGCACGTCGGCCAGCGTGGCAACGGACTCCAGCGTGGAGGCCATCTTCAGCGCCTGCTCGGCAAAGTGCGCAGCGAGGTCTGCGGGCATCGGCGGACGCGGGCCAGCCGGATGGCGCGCAATGTAGTCGGCCACGGCGTTGCGCTCGCCTTGCGTAGGCTGCTCCGGACGATGTTGCGCGTTGCGGATGCGCGCAAAAATGGCGTCGCGTGCGCGGGTCGTGTCGAGCGGGTCGACGGGGGTATCCGGTCGTGATTCCATGGCGGCTCCGAAAGATCGGTCGATTATACGAGCCGCGTTCAGCTCGGCCCGCCAACGCCGTTGAAACTTATTCGGCGTCGGCGTGAGCCTTATTGCACGCCAAAGACTTGCTTCAGATACGTCAGATAGGCCGGGTCGTCGCACATGGTCTTTTCGGGTGCGTCCGATAACTTGGCGACCGGCTGCCCGTTGCAGCGAACCATCTTGATGACGATCTGCAGCGGCGTGTAGCCCAGGTCGTTGGTGAGGTTGGTACCCACGCCAAAGGCCAGCTTGCAGCGATCATGGAAGCGCTCGTACAGGCCGATCACCTTGGGCATATCCAGGCTGTCGGAGAAAATCAGCGCCTTGGATTTCGGCTCGACGCGCATCTCTTCGTAGTGCTTGAGCATGCGCTCGCCCCACTCGAACGGGTCGCCGGAATCGTGGCGCACGCCGTCGAAGAGCTTGCAGAAGAACATGTCGAAATCGCGCAGGAAAGCGTCGAAACCGTAGGTGTCCGACAGCGCGACGCCAAGATCGCCGCGATATTCCTTGGCCCAGGTCTCCAGCGCGAAGGTCTGGGAATCCCGCAGGCGCGGACCCAGCGCCTGGCAGGCCTGCAGGTATTCGTGTGCCATGGTGCCCAGCGGCGTCATGTTGTGCTTCATGGCGAAGTAGACGTTGCTGGTGCCGGCGTACTGGGCGCCGAGCTGCGTGCGTGTCTCCAGCAGCACATGCTCGTGCCACGTGTGCGAGAAGCGGCGGCGTGTGCCGTAGTCGGCGATGCGGCAATCCTCCAGCCCGGGGCGCATCAGCGAGCCCAGCTTGCTGGTCAGGCGGCGCTTGCCCTCGTCCCATTGCGGGTGACTCTGCGTGCGGCTGAAGAACACCTCGTTGACGATGGCCAGCACCGGCACCTCGAACATGATCGTGTGCAGCCACGGCCCGGCGATGACGATCTCGATCTGCCCGTCGTTGCCGGCGTCATTGGTCGATGCGGGGCGCACCTCGATGTACTTCTCGTTCAGGTGGAACAGACCGAGAAAATCGACGAAATCACTCTTGATGAAGCGCAGGCCGCGCAGGTAATCGAGTTCCGCCTCGGTAAAGCGCAGCGTGCAGAGATGGCGGATCTCGGCGCGAATCTCCTCGATGAACGGCACCAGATCAACACCCGCATTGCGGCACTTGAAGCGGTATTCGACGTGCGCACCGGGAAAGTGATGCAGCACCACCTGCATCATGGTGAACTTGTACAGATCGGTATCGAGCAGCGAGTGGATGATCATTGCTTCATTGCGGCAGCGCGCCAAAACCACGTGGATTGGGCGTCATGCTAACCGAAGCCCGCCGCAGCGCCCGCCTCCGCCACAGAAATCCCGCAAAGGATGCCGGAAAAGGCCGGTTTCCCCCACCCGCGCGGGCTGGGAACCCCTTGATTCCGCTATAATTTCTGGTTTCCGACCGGATTTTTGCACCATGGAAGCAGAACGCCTCAATTCCATCCAGAACACGTTGGCCGACCTGAAGTCGCGCGCCGACGAACTTCGGAGGTATCTTTGACTACGACGTCAAATCTGAACGTCTAGTTGAAGTCGATAAAGAACTCGAAAACCCCGAGGTCTGGAACGACCCCAAACGCGCCCAGGACCTGGGCCGCGAGAAGAAATCGCTCGAGGGCGTGGTCCACACGCTGACCAAGCTCGACGAAGACCTCACCGGCGGCGCCGAGTTGTTCGAGCTCGCCCGCGAAGAGGGTGACGACGCCACCATCGAGGCCATCGAAGCCGATACCGCCGGCATGCGCGCCATTGTCGAAGACATGGAATTCCGCCGCATGTTCTCCGGCAAGATGGACGCCGCCAACTGCTTCCTCGACATCCAGGCCGGCGCCGGTGGCACCGAGGCGTGCGACTGGGCGTCGATGCTGCTGCGCCAGTACCTGAAGTACTGCGAGCGCAAGGGCTTCAAGACCGAAGTGCTGGAAGAGTCCGAAGGCGACGTCGCCGGCATCAAGAGCGCATCGATCAAGGTCGAGGGCGAATACGCATTCGGCTTCCTGCGCACCGAAACTGGCGTGCACCGCCTGGTGCGCAAGTCGCCGTTCGACTCGGCGGGTGGCCGCCACACGTCGTTCACGTCGATCTTCGTGTACCCGGAAGTGGATGACTCGATCGAGATCGAGGTCAATCCGGCGGACCTGCGCGTCGATACCTACCGCGCGTCCGGCGCGGGCGGTCAGCACATCAACAAGACCGATTCGGCCGTGCGGATCACGCACATCCCGACCGGTATCGTCGTGCAGTGCCAAAACGACCGTTCGCAGCACCGTAACCGCGCTGAAGCGATGACGATGCTGAAGTCGCGTCTGTACGAGCACGAACTGCGCAAGCGCCAGGCCGAAGCCGATGCGCAAGAAGCTGCCAAGACGGACGTGGGCTGGGGCCACCAGATCCGCTCCTACGTGCTGGACCAGAGCCGCATCAAGGATCTGCGCACCAACGTGGAAATCTCCAACACGCAGAAGGTGCTGGACGGCGATCTCGACGCCTTCATCCAGGCCAGCCTGAAGCAAGGCGTCTAACCGAGCCCGAGCGACTGCCATGTCCAGCATTGGGAAACCTCAGTCCTTATTCATCCTGACCGGCGCATCGCGCGGGCTGGGCGCCGCGCTGGCCCAGGCGCTGATGCAGCCGGGCCATCGCCTCATCTGCGTGGCGCGCGGCGACAACGCCGAGCTGCGTGCGCAGGCGGCCGCCGCCGGCGTGGCGCTCGACTGGCACCAGATCGATCTGACCGACGCGCATGCCGCCGAGGCCTGGATGACCAAGACGCTGGCTGCCCTGCCCGCTCACAAGAACGTCACGCTGGTGCTCAACGCCGGCGCCGTCGAGCCAATCGGCACCATCGACACGCTGCGCGCCGACACGCTGCTGCCGCACCTGCAACTGAACCTGGCCGGCCCGATGGCGCTGACGGCTGCCCTGCTACGCGGTACCGCCGGCTGGGGCGCACAGCGCCGCGTGCTGGCGATCTCGTCTGGCGCTGCGCGCCGACCGATCGCCGGTTGGGCTGCGTACTGCACGGGCAAGGCCGGACTCGACATGTTCGTGCGCGCCCTCAATGCCGATGGCGATGCCAGCGTGCGCGCCGTGGCATTGGCCCCGGGCGTGATCGACACCGACATGCAACGCACCATCCGTGGCGCCGACTTTGCCGGCGTGCAGCGCTTCCGCGATCTGCACGCGCACGGCGAGCTGGTCTCGCCGCAAGACGCCGCCGCGCGCATCGCCGCCTACCTCGTCCGCCCCGACTTTGGCGCGACCGAGCTGGACGACCTGCGCAATTACGCCTAATCCGCGCCTGACAAGACTCTCCTCTCATCACCACCATGACCGAACAGAACAACCCGGCCGAATCGAACGCCCCCCTCGTTGCCGGACACGCGCAGGATGACAACAAGATCATCGCCGAGCGCCGCGAGAAGCTGGCCGAGATCCGCCAGCACGGCGTCGCCTTCCCCAACGATTTCCGCCCGACGCATCACGCCGGCGATCTGCAAGCCAAGTACCGCGAATTTGAGCAGGCCACGCTGGAAGCCGAACCCGTGCAGGTGGCCATCGCCGGCCGCATGATGCTCAAGCGCGTGATGGGCAAGGCCAGCTTTGCCACCGTGCAGGACAGCACCGATCGCATCCAGTTCTACATCAGCCGCGATGCGGTAGGCGAGGACGTCTACGCCAGCTTCAAGAAGTGGGATCTGGGCGACATCGTGGCCGCGCGCGGCACGCTGATGAAGACCAAGACCGGCGAACTGTCGGTGGCCGTGACGGAACTGCGCCTGCTCTCCAAGAGCCTGCGCCCGCTGCCGGGCGACTTCTATGGTCTGGCCGATCAAGAAGTGAAATACCGCCAGCGCTACGTCGACCTGATCGTCTCGAAGGAAACGCGCGACACCTTCCGCGCCCGCACTAAAGCCATGGCCTCGTTGCGCAATTTCATGGCCGGCAACGGCTTCATGGAAGTGGAAACGCCGATGCTGCACCCGATTCCGGGTGGCGCGGCGGCCAAGCCGTTCATCACGCACCACAACGCGCTGGACATGCAGATGTTCCTGCGTATCGCGCCGGAGCTGTACCTCAAGCGCCTGATCGTCGGCGGCTTTGATCGCGTGTTCGAAATCAACCGCAACTTCCGTAACGAAGGGGTGAGCCCGCGACACAACCCCGAGTTCACGATGATGGAGTTCTACGCGGCCTACACGGACTACCGCTGGCTGATGGACTTCACCGAGAACCTGATCCGCCAAGCCGCGATCGACGCCTCGGGCACCGCCACACTGACGTACCAAGGCCGCGAGCTGGACCTGTCCAAGCCGTTCCACCGCCTGACGATCTGCCAGGCCATTCAGAAGTACGCGCCGCACTACACCGACGCGCAACTGGCCGACGTCGACTTCCTGCGCGCCGAACTCAAGAAGTTCAAGATCGACACCAACGCGCCGCAGTTCCTGAACGCCGGCGTGGGCTCGCTGCAACTGGTGTTGTTTGAAGAGACGGCCGAGTCGCAACTGTGGGAACCGACCTTCATCATCGACTACCCGGTCGAAGTCTCGCCGCTGGCGCGTGCCTCGGACACGCAGCCGGGCATCACCGAGCGCTTCGAGCTGTTCATCACCGGCCGCGAAATCGCCAACGGCTTCTCGGAGCTGAATGACGCGGAAGACCAGGCCGAGCGCTTCCGCAAGCAGGTCGAGCAGAAGGATGCGGGTGACGAAGAAGCCATGTTCTACGACGCCGATTACATCCGCGCGCTGGAGTACGGCATGCCCCCGACCGGCGGCTGCGGCATCGGCATCGACCGTCTGGTCATGCTGCTGACCGACAGCCCGAACATCCGCGACGTGATCCTCTTCCCGCACCTGCGCCGCGAAGATTGATCGGTCGGAAAGCCTGCCTCACGAGAACGCCCCTTCGGGGGCGTTTTTGTTGGGCGCGCAGTCGCGCAAGTGGCGCGCCTACCCTGCTATTTGTAACATCCCCACGATGCCACAACATGTATCAAAACGCAGCAACTCTTTGATTTTTAATAGAAAAACAGGACTACAGATGCTTACAAATTAAAACGGTATCCGTTCCGGCGATGCACCACACTGTGATCATCAAAACGCCGAACCGATCACGGCGTAGGAGAGTGATGATGAACAACAACGTCCAATCGAACCAAGGTCAACAATATGCCGCCACGTCGCCGGGCCAAGTGCCGCCGTCGTCGCGCCGCATGCATCCGCTGATGACGACGGCCGCCGTGGCCGTGATCATCGCCAGCCTGACGGCAGTGGCCGCCATCACCGGCGTGCTGCCGACGTCGAAGGCCACGCAGGGCAGCACCGATCCGAACGTGGCAGCCCAATCGGCAGCAGCAATGCCGGGCGCCTCCGCTCCGATGGCGTTGGCGGCTCCGGGTCAGACGACGCAACCGAATCAGGCCGCCCCGTATCCGGCGCAAAATGTGGCACCCGCTCCGGCCCCGGCACGTGCGCGTGAGCCGTCGTACGCTGAACGCGCCCCGTCGACCAGCCCGCGCTACGCACAAACGCAGCCACGCCAATCGGTCAGCCCGTACACCGGCCATGTCACGTCGGTCACCCCGATCTCGACGCAGGCCAAGGAAACCGGTCTCGGCATGATCGGAGGTGCAGTGGTGGGTGGCCTACTGGGTAACCAGGTCGGTCGCGGCAATGGCCGCACGCTCGCGACGGTGGGCGGCGCGCTGGCGGGCGGTTACGGCGGCCATGTGGCGGAGAACTACTACAGCCGCGATACCCAATACCGCGTGAACGTGCGTATGGACAACGGCACCAACCGCAGCTTCACCTACAAGGCTGCGCCGGGCTTTCAACCGGGCGACCGTGTGCACATCGAAGACGGCTCGCTGGTGGCAGGCTAATCGGGCAGCAGATTCCCGCCCAAAGAAAAACCGGCCTTCGGGCCGGTTTTTTCATGCGCGTGCGGTTGAGGCGGTGCGCTTATTCCGCTTCGTCGATCCACGCTTGCTGGATCGCTTCGAGGAATTTCTCACCGCCGCGTTTGTGGTCGTCGTCAAAGCCGTCGAGGCTGACAACCTTGTTGTGCAGATCGACGAAGTTCAGACGCGTCGGATCAACGTCGGGGTACTTGTCGTACAGCGCTTCGGCAATCTGCTGAATGTCGTTCCATTTCATGATGGGCTCCCTTACACCACCGGCCACTCGGCTCAGTGGTTTTCCTTGGCGTGGTTGATGGTGTACTTCGGGATCTCGACCGTCAGGTCTTCGTCCGCCACCTTGGCCTGGCACGACAGGCGCGAGTTCGGCTCCAGGCCCCAGGCCTTGTCGAGCAGATCCTCTTCCTTCTCCGAAGCCTCATCCAGCGAATTGAAGCCCTCGCGCACGATCACGTGGCAGGTCGTGCAGGCGCACGATTTTTCGCAGGCGTGCTCGATCTCGATATCGGCGCCCAGCAGCGCATCGCAGATGGTCGTGCCGGTCTTGGCTTCGATCACGGCCCCTTCCGGGCAGTACTCGACGTGAGGAAGGATGACGATTTGTGGCATGAAGAGACTCGTTCAATAGAAGGTTGGGAACACGGCGGCCGATGGCGAATCGGTCAGCCAAGCTCCTCGATACGTTTGCCGGCCAGCGCCTTGCGGATGCCGCGGTCCATACGGCGTGCGGCGAATTCGTCGGTGCCGTGCGAGAGCGTATCGACGGCGTCCTTGATGGCGCGGTGATCTTCACCCTGCATGGTGGCGCGCAGCGCGGCGACTTCGGTGTCGATGGCGGCGCGCTCTTCGGGCGAGAGCAGATCACCATCGGCTTCCAGCGCGTGCGACAGCGCTTCGAGCAGGCGTTCGCCTTCGACGCGCTCTTCGGCCAGCGCACGGCGGCGCATGTCATCTTCGGCGGATTGGAAGCCTTCCTGCAGCATGCGGGCGATGTCGTCATCGCCCAGGCCGTACGACGGCTTCACGGTGATGGACGCTTCCACGCCGGATACCGTCTCGCGAGCGAACACCGACAGCAAGCCATCCGCATCCACCTGATACGTCACGCGAATGCGTGCCGCGCCGGCCACCATCGGCGGAATGCCGCGCAGCTCGAAGCGGGCCAGCGAGCGGCAGTCGCTCACCAGTTCGCGCTCGCCCTGCAGCACGTGGATCGCCATCGCAGTCTGGCCATCCTTGAAAGTGGTGAACTCCTGCGCGCGCGCCACGGGAATCGTGCTGTTGCGCGGGATGATCTTCTCGACCAGGCCGCCCATGGTCTCGACGCCCAGCGACAGCGGGATCACATCGAGCAGCAGCCAGTCTTCGCCCGGCGCACGGTTGCCGGCCAGCAGGTTGGCCTGCATGGCGGCCCCGATGGCGACCACCTGGTCGGGGTCGAGGTTCGTCAGCGGCGTGCGACCAAACAGTTGGCCCACGGCGCGGCGGATGATCGGCATGCGCGTCGCGCCACCCACCAGCACCACGCCCTTCACCTCTTCCACCGTCACGCCTGCATCGCGCAGTGCGCGGCGCACGGGCGACAGCGTCTTCTGCACGAGATTGGCGGTCAGCTCAGCAAACGTCTCGGCGGTCAGCACGAGGTGCACGGTCTCACCGGTGGAGAGCATCGCGTCAATCTCGGTGCTGTCGGCGGTGGAGAGCCATTCCTTGGCTGCACGCGCCTTGTTCAGCAGCAGGCGGGTGTCTTCGGCCGACAGCGGTTGCAGGCTGGCCTGCTCGACGATCCAGCACACGATGCGCTGGTCGAAATCGTCGCCGCCCAGCGCGGAATCGCCGCCCGTCGACATCACCTCGAACACGCCCTTGGTGAGCTTGAGCACGGAGATGTCGAACGTGCCGCCGCCCAAGTCGTAGACGGCGTAGATGCCCTCCGCCGCGTTGTCCAGGCCGTAGGCAATGGCAGCAGCAGTCGGCTCATTCAGCAGGCGCAACACGTTCAAGCCGGCCAGCTTGGCGGCGTCTTTCGTTGCCTGGCGTTGCGCGTCGTCAAAGTACGCCGGCACGGTAATCACAGCGCCGACCAACTCATCGCCAAGCGTATCTTCCGCGCGCTGGCGCAGCGTGGCGAGAATCTCCGCCGACACTTCCACCGGGCTTTTCACACCGGCCACGGTCTTGAGTTGCACCATGCCCGGCGCATCGACGAAGTCGTACGGCGTGTTCTCGATGTGGGCGACGTCCTTCAGGCCGCGGCCCATGAAGCGCTTGACCGAGATGATGGTGTTCTTCGGATCGCGCACGGCTTCGGCCTGGGCCTTGTAGCCGATATGCGCGCCGCCGGCGGGCAAATAGCGCACCACGGAGGGCAACAGCGGGCGGCCCTGATCATCGGGCAACACTTCCGGCACACTGCTGCGCACAGCAGCCACCAGCGAGTTGGTCGTGCCCAGGTCGATGCCCACCGCCAGACGGCGCTGGTGCGGTGCGGGCGATTCGCCGGGTTCGGAAATCTGCAGTAAAGCCATGGGATGTCTCGATTGCGCGGAAGTCGCAGGATGCCGGCCTCAGCAAACCCGCCATTGTCGCAAATTCTGTGTCTCAGTCGTCCAGCCGGTCGATTGCCTCGGCAGTGTCGCGCTCGATCTTTTCAATGAACATCAACTGGCGGACGGCATCTGCGGCAACTGCGCTGTTGCCGTCGCCCCCATCACCGTTCAGCAGCCCCGCCAGTGCGGCGTAGCGTGCGCGCTTTTCCTTGCGCAGCATGCCGAGCAATGCGTCCAGCGCGTCCACATCCCGCTCAACCTTGGCGTCGCCCAGCGATTCGCGCCACTCCATCTGCTGCATCAGAAACGCGGGCGGCATGGCCGTGTTGTTCTCGGCCTGCACGTCGATGCCCTTCAAATGCAGCAGATACGTGGCCCGCTTGAGCGGATCACGCAGCGTCTGATACGCCTCGTTGGCACGCGTGGCCCATTGCATGGCGACACGGCGCTCGGCGTCGCCTGCGTGTGCATAACGATCGGGATGCGCCTGCGATTGCACGGTGCGGTACGCAGCGTTCAACGCGTCTTCGTCGACCTCGAAGTGTTCAGGCAGGCCGAACAGGGAGAAATGCGAGGTATTCGCTGGGCTGACGTTCATGAATAAAAAAAGCGGCTGCGCCGCCTCGTGTTCCTTACTTGATCGGCTCACCTCGCGGCTCGTCCCGATCGCACTTCAGGCATTCCACCACCACGCCGATCTTGCTGGCGCGCCCGGCTTCGGTTTCAGTCCAGGGGCGTTGCTGCCAAGGCGGATCGTGACGCATGTGCTGCCCGTGCCCGCAAGCGAGACGGGCGACCCAGTGGCCTTCCTCGTCCCGCTCGAAACCGACAATCGCTTGCTTCAATGCGCCCCGCTCAAACGCGGAACGACTCGCCGCAACCGCACTCGTCCTTCACGTTCGGGTTGTTGAACTTGAAGCCTTCGTTCAACCCTTCGCGTGCAAAGTCCAACTCGGTGCCGTCGATGTACGGCAGGCTTTTCGGATCAACGATCACCTTGACGCCGTTGGATTCGAACACCTGGTCTTCGGCGGCAATCTCATCCGCATATTCGAGCTTGTAAGCCAGGCCCGAGCAACCGGTGGTCTTCACGCCCACGCGCAGGCCCACGCCCTTGCCACGGCGGGTCAGATAGCGGGTAACGTGCTGCGCGGCCTTGTCGGTCAGGGTGATCATGCTGCGTCCTTTCTGTTGATGCTGGATGCGCGGCTTAAGCAGCCTTCTGCTCGGCGGCGCCGTGCTTTTCCTTGTAGTCGGCCACGGCCGCCTTGATGGCGTCTTCCGCCAGGATCGAGCAGTGGATCTTCACCGGCGGCAGCGCCAGTTCTTCGGCGATCTGCGTGTTGCGGATCTCCAGCGCTTGGTCGAGCGTCTTGCCCTTCACCCACTCCGTCACCAGCGACGACGAAGCGATGGCCGAGCCGCAGCCATAGGTCTTGAACTTTGCGTCTTCGATCACGCCCTGCTCGTTCACCTTAATCTGCAGCTTCATCACGTCGCCGCAAGCCGGCGCGCCAACCATGCCGGTGCCGACCGTGTCGTCGCCCTTCTCGAAGGAGCCGACGTTGCGGGGGTTTTCGTAATGGTCCAGAACTTGGTTGCTGTAAGACATTTCACACCTCTTTCAATCGTTGGCTGGCGCGGGGGCGCCGTTGTTCTCAAACGCCGCGCTTAGTGCGCCGCCCATTGAATGCTGTTCAGATCCACGCCGTCCTTGTACATCTCCCACAGCGGAGACAGGTCGCGCAGCTTGCCGATCTTGCCCTTGAGCAGTTCGACCACGTAGTCGACTTCTTCTTCCGTGGTGAAGCGGCCCACCGTGAAGCGGATTGAGCTGTGCGCCAGTTCGTCGTTGCGGCCGAGGGCGCGCAGCACATACGAAGGCTCCAGCGAAGCCGACGTGCAAGCCGAGCCCGACGACACGGCAACGTCCTTGATCGCCATGATCAGCGACTCGCCTTCCACAAAGTTGAAGCTGATGTTCAGGTTGTGCGGCACACGGGCTTCCATGTCGCCGTTCACATACACCTCTTCCATCGTATTCAGGCCGCGGTACAGGCGATCGCGCAGCATGCGGATGCGCTCGTTCTCGGTCGCCATTTCTTCCTTGGCGATACGGAAGGCTTCGCCCATGCCGACGATCTGGTGCGTGGCCAGCGTGCCCGAACGCATGCCGCGCTCGTGGCCGCCACCGTGCATCTGTGCTTCGATGCGGATACGCGGCTTGCGACGCACGTACAGCGCGCCGATGCCCTTCGGGCCATACGTCTTGTGCGCCGAGAACGACATCAAGTCGACCTTCAGCTTCTGCAGGTCGATCTCGACCTTGCCGGTGGCCTGGGCAGCGTCAACGTGGAAGATCACGCCCTTCTCGCGGCAGATTTCGCCCAGCGTTTCAATGTCTTGGATCACGCCGATTTCGTTGTTCACCATCATCACCGAAGCGAGGATGGTGTCCGGGCGGATGGCTTGCTTGAAGACATCGATATCGATCAGGCCGTTGTCCTTCACGTCCAGATACGTGACTTCAAAGCCCTGGCGCTCTAACTCACGCGTCGTGTCCAGCACAGCCTTGTGCTCGGTCTTGACGGTGATGATGTGCTTGCCCTTGCTGCTGTAGAAGTTGGCCGCACCCTTGATCGCCAGGTTGTCGGACTCGGTGGCGCCGGACGTCCACACGATTTCGCGCGGGTCAGCGTTCACCAGCGCAGCGACTTGCTCGCGCGCGGTCTCGACGGCTTTTTCAGCTTCCCAGCCGAACGGATGGCTGCGCGAGGCCGGGTTGCCGAAGCTCTCACGCAGGTACGGAATCATCTTGTCGACCACGCGCGGGTCCACCGGCGTCGTCGCGGAATAGTCCATGTAGATGGGAAGATGCAGGGTGCTCATATCTTGTCTGCCTTGTGTGGGGGGCGATGTTCTATATGTGGGGCTGGCGTCGTGGCCAGGCCTCACGCTAGCGCAGTCATGCAATCACGACTGCGCCAGACTGAAAACGGAGTTGACCAGCGGTGCACGCTTGACCGGCTCGGCGGCCACCGACGTTGCCGGCGCATCAACGGCGCGGGCACGGGCCGGCGACCGTTCGCGACGTGCCGGACGCGCTTCACGCATGTCCTGAATCACCTCGGGTTGGCGTTCGCGCTGCTGGTCGACCAAGTTCTGCAGCGACACCGAATCGAGGTACTCCACCATCTTCTGATTGAGCGTCGCCCACAGGTCGTGCGTCATGCAGCGGGCGGCATGCCCGTTGTGCTCCTCGCCGCCGCAGTTGCCCTTGCCGCCGCACTGGGTGGCATCAAGGGGCTCGTCCACAGCGATGATGATGTCGGCAACGGTGACGTCGTCCGCACGGCGCGCGAGGCTGTAGCCGCCGCCCGGGCCACGCACGCTTTCCACGATTTCGTGGCGGCGCAGTTTGCCAAACAGCTGCTCAAGGTACGACAGCGAAATCTTCTGGCGCTGGCTGATGCCAGCCAGCGTGACCGGGCCCTGCTCTTGGCGCAGCGCCAAGTCAATCATGGCGGTGACCGCAAAGCGGCCTTTGGTGGTCAATCTCATGGCGTCGGGGAAATACCTGATCGTTTTGCTCAAGTATAAAGGAACCCGACAAAATCGGTCAACTAAGGTGTCGGGGGATTCCGCGTCGCAGCAAGGGGATTTGCTGATCCCACCTGGGTGGGCAACCGCGCGGCAGGCCGTATTGTGGACTAAAACAATCAACCACGTCGGGTAGGGCTATCGCTCCACTCCCGCACCGCACCTTGCCAGCGTCATGCGCGAAGCGGCACCACTGCGGGTTTTCCTTATGCTGCGTACAGCCTAAATTCATTGACTTTTGTTACGCACCCACCGAGACTGTTAAATACGCAAACGTTTGCGAACGACGCGGCGCGATTGCCCTTAGGATTGGCTTACGAACTTCAGGGCAACGACGACCGCCTCCACCCAAGCCTCAGACAGGCCCCTTTCCTGGAGGAGACACCATGGATATCCGCCGTCGCCGCGCCCTGCAACTTGGCGCGGGCTCTGCTGTAGCCCTTGCTCTGCCCCTGCCTCTCATCTTTCAATCCTCGCTGGCGCGTGCCGCCAACCAGCCGCCCAAGGTGGCACTGGTGATGAAGTCGCTGGCCAACGAGTTCTTCCTGACCATGGAGAACGGCGCGCGGGCCCACCAGAAGGCGCACGCCTCGGAGTACTCGCTGCTGACCAACGGCATCCGCGACGAAACCGATACCGGCGGCCAGATCCGCCTGGTCGAGCAGATGATCGTCGCGCGCGTGGATGCACTGGTGCTGGCGCCGGCCGATTCCAAGGCGATGGTGCCGGTGGTCAAGAAGGCGGTGGACGCGGGCATCCTCGTCATCAATATCGACAACCGGTTGGACCCGGCCGCACTCAAGGAAAAGGGCCTGAACGTGCCCTTCGTTGGCCCGGATAACCGCAAGGGTGCGCGCCTGGTGGGTGACTTTGTCGCCAAGGCGCTCAAGCCGGGCGACGAGGTGGGCATCATCGAAGGCATTCCCACCACCACCAACGCCCAGCAACGCACCGCCGGCTTCAAGGAGGCCGCCGAGGCCGCCAAGCTGAAGATCGCCAGCGTGCAGTCGGGCGAGTGGGAAATCGACAAGGGCAACAAGGTAGCCGCCGCCATGCTGCGCGCGCAGCCGGATCTCAAGGCCCTGCTGTGCGGCAATGACAACATGGCGATTGGCGCTGTATCGGCCGTGCGTGCGGCGGGCAAGCTGGGCAAGGTGCTGATTGGCGGCTACGACAACATCGACGCCATCAAGGCCATGCTGGCCGATGGGCGCGTGATTGCCACCGCAGACCAGCATGCCGACCAGCAAGCCGTCTATGGCATCGAGACCGCCCTGAAGGCCCTGGCTGCCAAGACACCGCAGGCGAAGCTGTCGGGCGTGGTCGAAACGCCAGTCAACCTCGTCACGCGCACGTAACTCGATCGACAAGGCAAGCCGCCGCCAGCCATGTCCGCCGCCTACGAACCACGCCCGCCGCTGCTGCGCGCGTCCGCCATCAGCAAGCACTACGCTGCACCCGTGCTGCGCGAGATCGATCTCGACGTGCGCGGGGGCGAGGTGCTTGCGCTCACGGGCGAGAACGGTGCCGGCAAAAGCACGCTCTCCAAGATCCTCTGCGGGCTGGAGACGGCAACGTCCGGTTCGATGACGCTCGCGGGCACGGCGTACACACCGGCCTCGCGCAGCGCGGCGGAAGCGTTGGGCGTGCGGATGGTGCTGCAGGAACTGAGCATGGTGCCCACGCTTACGGTGGCGGAAAACCTGTTCCTGGGCAAATTGCCGCGGCGGCTGGGTTTTGTCGACCGCCCCACCCTGCGCCACCAGGCTGAGCAAGCGCTCGCCCGTGTCGGCCTGGACCTCGACCCGTGGACACCCGTGCACACACTCGGCATCGGCCACCGGCAGATGATCGAGATTGCCCGCGCGCTGGCCAGCGCCTGCCGCGTGCTGATCCTCGACGAGCCGACCGCCATGCTGAGCGCACATGAAAGCGCGACGCTGTTTGCACGTATCGACGCGCTGCGCCGCGAGGGCGTAGCGATCATCTACATCTCTCACCGGCTCGATGAGTTGGCCCGCATCGCCGACCGCATCGTCGTATTGCGCGACGGCAAGCTCATTACCGATGCGCCGGCCGTCACCGTCACACAGGACGCGCTGATCCAGGCAATGGTCGGGCGCGACGTTGCCACCTCGCCCGAAGGCAAACGCGCTGCACGCGAACCGTGGCCCGGCGATGGCTCCCCTGCCCTGCGCGTGACGGGACTCACGCGCGCGCCGGCCGTGCGTGACGTGTCGTTCGAGGTGGCGCCGGGCGAAATCTTTGGCATTGCCGGCTTGGTAGGCGCGGGGCGCACCGAGTTGCTGCGCCTGATCTTCGGTGCAGACCGCGCGGACGCCGGCTCCATCGAAGTGGGGTCGCCGCTCAAGCCGGTGCACATCCACTCGCCCGGCGACGCCGTGCACCACGGCATCAGCCTGCTCACCGAAGACCGCAAGGATGAAGGCCTGATGCTGGGCTTGCCCATCGCCACCAACATCGCGCTGGGCAACATGCCGGGCGTGACCACACGCGGCTGGCTGCAGCCTGCGCGTGAGCGCGCGCTGGCACAGCGGCACATCGACGCACTGCGCATCCGCAGCGCGGGGCCCGAGCAACCGGTGGGCGAACTCTCCGGCGGCAACCAGCAGAAGGTGGCGATTGCGCGCTGGCTGGAGCGCGACACCCCAGTGCTGCTATTCGATGAGCCCACACGCGGCGTGGATGTCGGCGCCAAGTTCGACATCTATGCCCTGCTCGATGCGCTGGCCGCACGCGGCAAAGCCCTTGTCGTAGTGTCCAGCGATCTGCGCGAACTCATGCAGCTGTGTGATCGCATTGGCGTCATGCGCGCCGGCCGGCTGACACACGTGTTCCAACGCGGCGGCTGGAGCCAGGATGCCCTGCTCGCAGCAGCCTTCGGCGAGTCCGCTCCGCCGGCCCCCAAGTCATCTCCGGAGACCGCCGATGCGCTCTGATTCCACCTTGCCGCCGGCCAGTACAGAGAGCACGCAGGCCAACCGTCGCGCTGCGGTGAGCATGTCGCTCGGCACCATCGGCGGGCTGCTGGGCGCGCTGATTGCCATGCTGGTGTTGTTCGGCACCCTGTCGCCCACCTTCTTCACACTACCCACCTTCACCACCATCGCCAACGAGATTCCCGACCTGCTGGTGATGGCGGTGGGCATGACCTTCATCCTGATGATCGGCGGCATTGATCTGTCGGTGGGGTCGGTGCTGGCGCTGGCAGCCTCGGTGCTGTCGATTGCCATGACCAGGCTCGGCTGGGGCGTGCTGCCAGCGGCGTTGGCGGGCGTTCTGGTGGCGACGGCAGCCGGTGCGGTGACTGGCACAGTTACGGTGCACTGGGGCATCCCGTCGTTCATCGTGTCGCTGGGTGTGCTGGAAATGGCCCGCGGCCTCGCCTACAGCCTGACCGATTCGCGCACCGCCTATATCGGCAGCGCGGTCGACTGGTTGGCCAACCCGATTGCACTGGGCATCGCACCGTCGTTCCTCATTGCGATTGCCGTGACGGTGATCGGCCAGATCGTACTGGTGCGCACGGTGTTCGGGCGCTACCTCGTCGCCATCGGCACCAATGAAGAGGCCGTGCGGCTGGCGGGCGTGAACCCGCGCCCCTACAAGATTGCGGTGTTCGCGCTGATGGGGCTGCTAGCGGGCCTGGCAGCGTTGTTCCAGGTGTCGCGGCTGGAGGCGGCCGACCCGAACGCGGGTGTCGGCATGGAATTGCAGGTAATCGCGGCCGTGGTGATCGGCGGCACGAGCCTGATGGGCGGGCGCGGCTCGGTCGCGCGCACGCTGTTCGGCGTGCTGATCATCTCGGTGCTCGAATCGGGCCTCGCACAGATCGGCGCCTCAGAGCCCACCAAACGCATCATCACGGGCGCGGTCATCGTTGCGGCCGTGGTCATGGACACCTATCGCAGCAGACGTAACAGCCGATCCGGCAGTCAATCCGGCCGTAGCAAGCAACATTAAAGAGACAGAGGAGATCGTCATGGCAACCATCAAGGACGTCGCAGCATTGGCTGGGGTTTCGTTCACCACCGTCTCACACGTCATCAACAACACGCGGCCGGTCAACTCGGAGACCCGCAAGCGCGTGGAAGAAGCCATCCGCGCCACGCGCTACGTGCCCAGCGCGGTCGCACGCTCGCTCAAGCACCGCACCACGCGCACCATCGGCGTGCTGGTACCGACGGCCACCAACCCCTACTTTGCGGAGCTGGCGCGCGGCATTGAGGACGTCTGCGCTGCGGCCGGCTACAGCGTCATCCTCTGCAACTCCGACGACGACCCGCGCAAGCAGCGCGACTACCTGCGCGTGCTGATGGAGAAGCGCGTGGACGGCATCATCGTCAGCAGTGCCGGACCGGACAACGCGCTCATCGAAGCATTGGGAGAATCCGCCCTGCCCGTGGTCATGGTGGACCGCCCGACCGAAGGCATCCAGGCCGATCAGGTGCAGGTCGACCACGAAGAAGGTGCCTACATGGCGACCAAGCATCTGCTGGAGCTTGGCCACCGGCGCATCGCCTGCATCAGCGGGCCATCGGAGCTGAGCGTGACGGCTGGCCGCCTGGCAGGCTTCCACCGTGCACTGCGCGAAGCCGGCGTGCCGGAAGCCTCCGCCCGCATTGCCGAAGGCGATTTCACCAGCCCCGGCGGCTACCGCGCCGCGCGCCAGTTGCTGACCGAGGGCGAAATGCCCACCGCCATCTTTGCCAGCAACGACCTGATGGGCATTGGGGCCTTGCGCGCTGCGGCCGAGTTGGGCATCCCAGTGCCGAAGGCGCTTTCGATCATCGGCTTTGATGACATCGAACTCAGCCGCTATGTCTATCCAGCGCTGTCCACGGTCGGCCAGTCGATCCGCCAGTTGGGCGAGACCACCGCGCAGACGCTGCTCGAGCACCTGAGCGATGCCGCCATGCGCCATCCGGTCGACGAGCGACAGGCGCGCCGCATTGTGCTGCCGCCGCGCCTGTCGCTGCGCGAGTCGACCGCAGAGCCGGCTCGCCCTGCCCGCGCCGCCTGAGCGCCCACCCACTCACTCTCTCAACGTCGTCCGCCATGGTGGCCAAGCGCCCTTCTGCCTCTTCTGCCCACCCGGCTGCCGACGTGCTGATCGTCGGCAGCCTCAATATGGATCTCGTGATCCGCACGCCACGCTTGCCCCGCCCTGGGCAAACGGTTGCGGCCCCCGCTTTGGAAACGATTCCTGGTGGCAAGGGTGCCAACCAGGCAGTGGCTGCGGCCCGCCTGGGGGGCAGGGTCGCCATGCTCGGCTGCGTGGGCGATGATGCATATGGCACGGCCTTGCGCGACGGCCTGCGGCGCGAAGGTGTGGATACGTCGATGGTGTCGGTGCATGCCAGTGAGGCCACGGGCATCGCCTGCGTCACGGTGGCGGACAGCGGCCAGAACACCATCGTGATTGTGGCGGGGGCCAACCAGTTGCTCACGCCGGCCATGATCGAGGCGCAACGCGCGGCGTTCGAACGCGCCCGTGTGATCGTCTGCCAGTTGGAGTCACCGCCAGATGCGGTGGAATGCGCGCTCAAGCTTGGGGCACGGCTGGGCAAGACGGTCATCCTGAACCCCGCGCCGGCCATCGGCCCGTTGCCGACACCCTGGCTGGCGGCGTGCGATTACCTGATCCCGAATGAAACCGAAGCGGCGCTGCTGACTGCACACGCCGTCGACTCCCCCGAATCCGCGCTGGATGCAGCAGCCGACCTGCATGCACAGGGCGCGCGGCACGTGATGGTCACGCTGGGCGCGCACGGTGTTGCCTATGTGGATGCCACCAGGCGCCTGCTGATGCCGGCGCCTATTGCGCAGGCTGTCGACACCACAGCGGCCGGCGACACCTTTGTCGGCGCACTGGCGGCCGCGTTGGCCGAGGGCGCCGCACCGGATGCGGCCATCGCGTTTGGCCAGGCGGCAGCCGCCGTGTCGGTCACGCGGCTGGGCGCGCAACCGTCCATCCCCTTCCGCAGCGAGCTGGGTGTGCTCGCCGCGCACGCGCATTAAGCCGGCGGATCAGGCCGGCGTACCGGTTCCCGGCGGCGTGGCCGTAGTCGGCGCACGCGGCACCAGCAGGCACAGCGGATCACGCAGAATGCGCCGCCACACCGCGCCGGTGATGCGCTTGCGATCGAGCCCACGCAAATTGCGCGAGCGCATCGCCATGTTGAACGCCAGCGCAAACGACACCATCACGTTGAGTACACCCATCAGCGCGATGCCGGCAACGGCCAGCCAGAACGGCGCCGTATGCATCACGCCCGGGCCCAGCACGCCCACCGCCGTTGCCACTGCACCGGTCGACAGCGTGACGTGGCGCACCTCCACGTGCGGCCCGAAGAACGACACGATCTCCGGCCCCAAGCCCAGCATGAAACCCAGCGACACGTTGGCGACGATGCCCGAAAGGTTGCGCTTCGAGAACCCGGCAATACGCTGCGCGCCCCGCGTGCCCACCATGAAACGCAGGCGTCGGTGGTAGGCAATCACATCGTGCACACGGTGCAGCGCGAACCAGTTGTCGGCCCAGCCGGCCGCCAAGCTCGACGCCCACAGCAACACGCCCGTGAAGATCGCGTACAGCGGCGTCGGCCCGAGGATCGAAAACGAATCGATGGTCGCCACCGCCTTCTCTGGCGAAATCAGGTTTGCATGGAAGAACCGCCCCGCCAGCCACTGCACCAGAAAGGCCACCGGCGCCACCGCCACCAGGTTCCCGGCAATCGCCGCCGCATTGGTGCGGATCATGGCGACGGTGTCGTCAACAAAGCGGTCCAGCCCTTCCGGACGGCCCACCTGGTCCAGCCGGTGCGCCAACGCGGGCGCCGTCATGGCAGGCTGCTTGGTGGCCAGCGTGAAATGGGCAAAGTGGATACCGAGAAAGCTGACCGCGTAGTTGATCGACGCAAAGAAACCCTCAGTGAACCGGGACAAGTGCGCACCGGCAATGAAGAACTTGATGTACACCGTGGCCGCGGTGATGACACCACCGCCTGCGGCCGCCTTCACCATCGCGCCGTACTCCTTGCTGTCGCGGGTGATGTAGTGCTCGCCGCTCTCGGCAGAACGCTCGACCACCTTGCGCGCCAGATCGGCAAACGTGGAGCGGATCAGATAGCCGACGCTGCGGCGATGCTGGCTGGCGGACACCAGCTCAGCCGTCAAATGCACGAAGCGGCGTGAGGCCTTAGCGTCGGCCCAGGCCGTCAGCAGCAGATCAATGCGCCCCAGCCACGCCTTCATGCGTTCCACCTGGAACACCACCTCCACGGAAACACCGTTCTCGTCCAGATGCTGGTAGACACTGGCCGTGGCAGTGCGGCACTGGTCCAGCACCGCACGGAAGTAATTGAGCTGCTGCGGAAGACGCTCCGGTGTGGCCAGTGTTTCGTCCGGGCGTTCAAGAAAGATGGCGTTGGCCGCATCGGCCAGCCGGTAGAACGGTGAATCGGTGACGTCCGGATACTCCATGCGCAAGCGGATGCCGCGCGACAACCCTGCCGCCCGCACCTGGCTGATCAGAATCTGGATACCGATGCCAAGGCTGCGTTCCAACCGCGTCTGGCCGGCGGCTTCATCCTCGTCGCTCAACCCGGCGCGGAACAGCGCATGCAGACGCGTGACCAGTTCATCGTCCAAGCCATCCACCCACTGCGCATCGGTCGGGCCGACAAACAGGAGCGCAAACAACGTGGCCAATTGCGATTGATTGGGTGCCGGCGGCAGGAAGCGCGCTTGCCAGCGATCGACCAGTTCGCCCCAGAACCCGGAGCGCGAAGACAACCCCGTATCGCACAGCAGCGAGACCGGGTCGTTGTCCCGCACGATCGCGCGCAGCGTCTGCCCGACGCGCTTGGCCAGTTCAGGGTTGTTTTCCAGCACCTGCAGCAGGTAGCGCAGGCGCGCATAGCGCCAAGATTCGGACGTAGCGCCCGCGGGCCGGTCTGCGCGGCGCAGCCAATAGGCCAGCTCGATCAGCCATTCATTGCGTTCGGCCACGCTGCGCGTCGGCGCGAACTGCGCCAGGATGGCGTCGAGCTGATGGCTGGCGTGCCGGGAAGCGCGCCATTTGCGCCACGGATTGAGCAAAAACTTGAACATCGAACTCCCTAGTTGGCGGACACGCCTGACTCGGCCTCGCCCCTGGGCCGATTCTTCTGCGCAAGTCTGGACGCCGCGATCAGGCGACGTGCAGCGCCTGAAAATGTGTTCGCAATTGTGTCACGACTCCCCCGCCGCCAGCCCTCGGGCGAGGCTGCGGTGCAGTTCTGACTTCTGACGCATCAACCGCCCGTGCGGTTCAGGCGGCCGGAACGATATGGTCCTCGCCGCTCGCCCCAAAGAGCTGCGACTTGAGCTTGGCCAGTTGATCGCGCACCTGCGCCGCCTTTTCGAATTCGAGGTTCTTGGCGTGATCGAGCATCTGCTTCTCCAGGCGCTTGATTTCCTTGGACGCTTGCTTCTCGCTCATGTCTTCGTACTTGGCGGCCTCTTGCGCAGCCTTGAGCTCGGCACGCGCATCGTCGACGTTGTACACGCCGTCGATGATGTCCTTGATGCGCTTGACCACGCCGCGCGGCGTGATGCCGTGCGCCTCGTTATGCGCGATCTGCTTGGCGCGGCGGCGCTCGGTTTCGTCGATCGCCTTGCGCATGGAATCGGTGATGCGATCCGCATAGAGGATGGCGGTGCCGTTCACGTTCCGCGCGGCACGACCAATCGTCTGGATCAGTGAGCGCTCGGCGCGCAGGAAGCCTTCCTTGTCGGCATCCAGAATCGCCACAAGCGACACCTCGGGAATGTCCAAGCCCTCGCGCAGCAGATTGATGCCGACCAGCACATCGAACGTGCCCAGGCGCAGGTCGCGGATGATCTCCACGCGCTCCACGGTATCGATGTCCGAATGCAGGTAGCGGACCTTGACGCCGTTCTCCGACAGGAACTCGGTCAACTGCTCGGCCATGCGCTTGGTGAGCGTCGTCACCAGCACGCGCTCGCCCGCCTCGACGCGCAGGTGGATCTCGGAGAGCAGATCGTCAACCTGCGTCGTGGCCGGGCGCACTTCAATGGTCGGATCGACCAGGCCCGTGGGGCGCACGACCTGCTCGACGACTTCCGTACCGGCGGTCCTCTTTTCGTAATCCCCCGGCGTGGCAGACACGAACGTCACCTGCCGCATCTTGGTCTCGAACTCTGCGAACTTGAGCGGCCGGTTGTCCAGCGCGGAAGGCAGGCGGAAGCCGTATTCGGCCAGCGTTTCCTTGCGCGCGCGGTCGCCGTTGTACATGCCGTTGAGCTGGCCGATCAACACGTGCGATTCGTCCAGGAACATCAGCGCATCGGGTGGCAGGTAATCGACCAGCGTCGGCGGGGCCTCGCCCGGTGCCGCACCAGATAGATGCCGCGAGTAGTTCTCAATACCCTTGCAAAAGCCGAGCTCCTGCAGCATCTCCAGATCAAAGCGTGTGCGCTGCTCCAGCCGCTGCGCTTCCACCAACTTGTTTTCCTTGTAGAAGAAATCGAGCCGCTCACGCAGTTCCACCTTGATGGTCTCGATGGCCTTCAACACGGTCTCGCGCGGCGTCACATAGTGGCTCGACGGGTACACCGTGAAGCGCGGAATCTTCTGCCGGACGCGACCGGTGAGCGGGTCGAACAGTTGCAGCGATTCAACCTCGTCGTCAAACAGCTCCAGGCGCACAGCCATCTCGGCGTGTTCAGCGGGGAAGATGTCGACCGTGTCGCCGCGCACGCGGAAGGTACCGCGCTGAAAATCCGTTTCGTTGCGCGTGTACTGCATGGCGATCAGGCGCGCGATCACATCACGCTGGCTGACCTTGTCGCCCGCACGCAGCGTCAGGATCATCTGGTGGTATTCGCTCGGGTTGCCGATACCGTAGATGGCCGACACGGTGGCCACGATCACCACATCGCGGCGCTCCAGCAGGCTCTTGGTGGCCGACAGCCGCATCTGTTCGATGTGCTCGTTGATCGACGAATCCTTCTCGATGAAGAGATCGCGCTGCGGCACGTAGGCTTCGGGCTGGTAGTAGTCGTAATACGAGACGAAGTACTCGACCGCGTTGCGCGGGAAGAAGTCGCGGAACTCCGAATACAGCTGCGCCGCCAGCGTCTTGTTGGGCGCAAACACGATGGCCGGGCGCCCCACCTGCGCGATCACATTGGCCATGGTGAAGGTCTTGCCCGAGCCCGTCACGCCCAGCAGGGTCTGGTACGACAGGCCATCGCCAATGTTCTCGACGAGCTGGCGGATGGCCTCGGGCTGGTCGCCGGCCGGCGGATACGGCTGGTACAACTGGAATGGCGAGCCCTCGAAGGTCACGAATTTCGACTCGTCGTGCGAGTTGTCGTGCTGAAGGGGGGCTTGGCTCAGATCGGTCATGGCGGCGGGGGTGGGTGGCAGCGCAGGAAGTCGACAAAGTGACTCGCACGTCCCCAGCAAATGAGGGCGGCGGCGGCAATTGCAACCAATCGCCTAGTGTAGCGCGGTGCCCCAGCAATCGTTTAAGCGCCCTGCACGGCGCATCTGTAGCGGCTGCCCAAACGCTTTAGACCCCTGTTCTGCAAGGATTTTTCGGGCGATTAGAGCCTGTATTCGGTACAATTCAGTCTTGTGCCCGCTTCATGCATTCGGCGTCGGCAGCCCTGCCGACCGCTTGCGGCGCACCGCCTGCAGCACTCCACCGAATTCCGAACCAACCGATCGAGACACATCTCATGTCGCTTTTCTCCGCCGTCGAACTGGCCCCGCGCGACCCCATCCTGGGCCTGAATGAAGCTTTCAACGCCGACACCCGCAGCACCAAAGTGAATCTGGGCGTGGGCGTGTACTTCACCGACGAAGGGAAAATCCCGGTGCTGCGCGCCGTGCAGGAAGCCGAAAAGGCCCGCCTGGCGACCGTCGCTCCGCGCGGCTACCTGCCGATCGAAGGCATTGCCGCCTACGACCAGGCCGTGCAGAAGCTGCTCTTCGGTGCGGATTCCCACCTGATCGCCGAAGGCCGCGTGGTCACGGCGCAAGCCCTGGGCGGCACCGGCGCACTGAAGATCGGCGCCGACTTCCTCAAGCGCCTGTACCCGAACGCCAAGGTCGCCATTTCCGACCCGAGCTGGGAAAACCACCGCGCGCTGTTTGAATCGGCTGGCTTTGAAGTCGTCAACTACGCGTACTACGATGCCCCGTCGCACGGCCTGAACTTCGCTGGCCTGCTGGATTCGCTCAACAGCTACGCAGCGAACACCATCATCGTGCTGCACGCCTGCTGCCACAACCCGACCGGCGTCGACATGACCGCCGACCAGTGGAAGCAGGTCGTGGAAGTCATCAAGGCCAAGAACCTGATCCCGTTCCTCGACATGGCCTACCAAGGCTTTGCCGACGGCATCCAGCAAGACGGCCTGGCCGTGCAACTGTTTGCGGAATCGGGCCTGCCGTTCTTCGTGTCGAGCTCGTTCTCGAAGTCGTTCTCGCTGTATGGCGAGCGCGTCGGCGCCCTGTCGATCGTGACGACCAGCAAGGACGAAGCCACCCGCGTGCTGTCGCAGGTCAAGCGCGTGATCCGCACGAACTACTCCAACCCGCCGACGCACGGTGGCACGGTAGTCGCCAGTGTGCTGACCAGCCCCGAGCTGCGCGCGATGTGGGAACAGGAACTGGGCGAAATGCGCGACCGTATCAAATCGATGCGCAACGCGCTGGTCGACAAGCTGGCTGCCAAGGGCGTGAAGACCGACTTCTCGTTCGTGAAGGCCCAGCGCGGCATGTTCTCGTACTCGGGCCTGACCTCGGCCCAGGTGGACCGCCTGCGTAACGAGCACGGCATCTACGCGGTGTCGACCGGCCGTATCTGCGTGGCTGCGCTGAACACGCACAACATCGACGCCGTGGTCAACGCCATCGCTGACGTTCTGTAAGGTGCCGTAGGCGTCACGCCTTAGGTGCAATTGCAAAAAGAAAAGCGGCTTCGGCCGCTTTTTTGCTGCATATCGCTAGACTGACATGGGCGCATCATACAAGCCGCGCAACACTCTGTTATCAGGGTTTCTGCTGCATCGCAGTAATATGCGCCTAGGTGCATAATCGTTTGCGTCGCCCTCGCCACCACAGATCGGTCCAGCCATGCTTTACCAGCTCCACGAATTCCAGCGCGCCCTGCTCAGCCCGATGACGGCCTGGGCTCAAGCTACCGCCAAGACTTTCACCAACCCGCTCAGCCCGCTGTCCATGGTGCCCGGCGCCCAGCGCTACGCCGCTGGCTACGAGCTGCTTTATCGCCTGGGCAAGGAATACGAGAAGCCGGAATTCGGCATCCGCTCGGTCAAGTCCAACGGGCGCGACATCCCGATCGTCGAACAGACGATCATCGAGAAGCCGTTCTGCCGCCTGATCCGCTTCAAGCGCTACGCCGACGACGCCGAAACCATCAAGCTGCTCAAGGATGAGCCGGTGGTGCTGGTGTGTGCGCCGCTGTCGGGCCACCATTCCACACTGCTGCGCGATACCGTGCGCACGCTGCTGCAGGATCACAAGGTGTACGTGACCGACTGGATCGACGCCCGCATGGTGCCGGCCGAGCACGGTGCGTTCCACCTGTCGGACTACATCAACTACATCCGCGAGTTCATCAACCACATTGGTGCTGACAAGCTGCACGTGATTTCGGTGTGCCAGCCGACCGTGCCGGTGCTGGCCGCCATCTCGCTGATGGCCTCGGACGGCGAAAAGACGCCGCGCACCATGACCATGATGGGCGGCCCGATCGACGCGCGTAAGAGCCCGACGGCCGTCAACTCGCTGGCGACCAACAAATCGCACAGCTGGTTCGAGACCAACGTGATCTACACCGTGCCGGCCAACTACCCCGGCCATGGCCGCAAGGTCTATCCGGGCTTCCTGCAGCATGCCGGCTTCGTGGCCATGAATCCGGATCGCCACCTGTCGTCGCACTACGATTACTACCTGAACCTGATCGAAGGCGACACGGAAGACGCCGAAGCCCACGTGCGCTTCTACGACGAGTACAACGCCGTGCTCGACATGGCCGCCGATTACTACCTCGAAACCATCCGTGACGTGTTCCAGGAGTTCCACCTGGCCAACGGCACCTGGGTGATCGAAGGCAAGCCGGTGCGCCCGCAGGACATCAAGGGCACTGCACTGTTCACCATCGAAGGCGAGTTGGACGATATCTCCGGCAGCGGCCAGACCGAGGCGGCCCATGGGCTGTGCACCGGCATTCCGAAGGCACGCAAGCAGCATTTGACGGCACCGAAGTGCGGCCACTACGGCATCTTCTCGGGCCGCCGCTGGCGCGAGCAGGTGTATCCGCAACTGCGCGATTTCATCCGCCAGTACGATCAGGGCGCACCGCGTATCAAAGCCGTCGCCTAAGCCTGGCGTGCCAGAAAAAAGCCTCGCAACTGCGAGGCTTTTTCGTTTTGAACCGGCGCACTGCTCAGCCCTCAGGCCGCTCCAGATAGGCCAGCAGCATCTTGATGTGCAACTGCGCGAAGGCTTCGTGCTCGTCAGCCGAGGCAATGTCTCGGCCGATCACCGCGCTGATCGTGTAGCGGTTGGACAGCACGTAGTAGCCCAGCGCAGAGATCGTGAGATACAGCCGAGAGACATCCACATCCTTGTGGAAGATGCCGCTGCGCTGACCACGTTCGACCACGCCACGCAGCACATCAATGACCGGGTTGACCAGCTCCCCCAGATGCGGTGACGTCTTCAGGTGCCGTGCCTCGTGCAGGTTCTCGCTGTTGAGCAGGCGGATGAACTCGGGGTTCTCGTAGTAGAAATCCCAGACGAAACGCGCCAGCTGGATGACCGCCTCACGCGGGTCGGACGACTCGATCTGCACCTGCTCTTCGGCCTGCTTGAAGCGGAAGTACATGTGCTCGAGCACGGTCAGGAAGAGTTTTTCCTTGCTGCCGTAGTAGTAGTACAGCATGCGCTCGTTGGTCTCGGCGCGGCGGGCGATGGCGTCCACACGGGCGCCGGCAAAACCACCGCGTGAGAACTCTTCAAGTGCCGCAGCGAGGATGCGACGACGCGTACCGGCGGGGTCGCGACGTGCACGGGGTGTGGCGGGATCGCCCGAGGAATCGACGGGATCAATGTCGGCGAGCGGCGCGGCTGGGTAAGACGGCATGGCACGTCGGTCCGTTTAGAACCCAAGGATTATGTCATACGGTTAAGACATGGCCGCTGCGGTCAATGTCAGGGCATGCACGCCTTGCGCGGCCGCCAAATCAGCGATAATGGCAGGCTATTCAAACGATAACTCCCATCGTGGTTTCCTTGGTCCCCGCATTGGCCATGTCCTTGGCCGACCGGCTCGAACACCTCCTGCCGCAAACGCAATGCACCAAGTGCGGCTACAACGGTTGCCGCCCGTACGCTGAAGCCATGGCGAACGGCGAGGCGCTGCCCAACCGTTGCCCGCCGGGCGGTGCAGAGGGCATCCGCCGCTTGTCCGACGCGCTGGGCCGCACGGGTGATCTGCTGCCGCTGGACCCAGCCAACGGCATCGAGCAGCCACGCGCAGTCGCCGTCATCGACCCGGAACGCTGTATCGGCTGCACGTTGTGCATTCAGGCATGCCCGGTCGATGCGATCGTCGGCGCACCCAAGGCCATGCATACGGTGCTGGAAGACTGGTGCACCGGCTGCGACCTGTGCATTCCGCCCTGCCCGGTCGACTGCATCGACATGATCCCCATCACCGGTGAACGCACGGGCTGGGATGCATGGAGCCAGGCACAGGCCGACGTCGCCCGCGATCGCTACGAATTCCGCAACGCGCGCCTCAAGCGCGAGCAAACCGAGAACGAAGCACGCCTGGCCGCCAAGGCCGCCGCCAAGCTAGCCGCCGTGAGCGCAGAACAACCCGCCGATGATGCCGAGCGTGCCGCCCAGGCGCGCAAGAAGGCGATCATCCAGGCCGCCATCGAGCGTGCCCGCCAAAAGCAGGCCGAGATGGCTGCGCGCGGGCAAGGTCCGCGCAACGTCACCGATGTGTCGGCAGACGTACAAGCCCAGATTGACGAAGCCGAAGCCCGCCGCAAGCGCATCGCCGACCAGATCGAGCACGGCGCCAACCCCGACGCAGACCAACCTTAAACGCCCTGCCCCGACGATGAATCCCGCCAAGCGCTACGCCATCTTCGAGACCCTGCGCGAGAACAACCCCACACCGACGACCGAGCTGGAATACACCTCGCCGTTTGAGCTGCTGATTGCTGTCCTGCTCTCTGCGCAGGCCACTGACGTGGGCGTGAACAAGGCCACGCGCAAGCTGTTTCCGGTGGCGGATACGCCGGCCAAGATGCTGGCGCTGGGCGAGGAAGGACTGACCGAATACATCAAGACCATCGGGCTGTACCGCACCAAGGGCAAGCACATCCTCCAGACGTGCCGCATCCTGCTCGACCAGTACGGCGGCCAGGTGCCGCGTGATCGCGCCGCCCTGGAAAGCCTGCCGGGCGTGGGCCGCAAGACCGCCAATGTGGTGATGAACACGGCCTTCGGCGAGCCGACGATTGCGGTGGATACACACATCTTCCGCGTAGCCAACCGCACCGGGCTGGCGCCGGGCAAGAACGTGCTGGAAGTGGAACTTAAGCTGCTGAAAGTGGTGCCGGAGGAGTTTCGCCAGGATGCCCACCACTGGCTGATCCTGCATGGGCGCTACGTGTGCAAGGCGCGCAAGCCCGAGTGCTGGCACTGCGCGATCGAGCCACTGTGCGAGTTCAGGCCGAAGACACCGGCGCCGAAGGAATAAAAAACGGGGACCGCAGTTTCCAATGCGAGTCCCCGTTTCTCTTTGCGCGATCGGCTGTCGATCAGATGATCTTGCAGGCCTCTTCAAACGACAGGCGCGGGTTGCGCGGATGCAGCTTCTCCACGTCGCCGTAGCCGATGTTCATGATGAAGTTAACCTTCCACTGGCCATCGGGGAAGAAGGTCTCGTTGACCTTGTTGGCATCAAAGCCAGCCATCGGGCCGCAATCCAGACCCAGCGCGCGCGCGGCGATCACCAGGTAGCCGCCCTGCAGCGAGCTGTTCATCAACGCGGCTGCGTTGATCTTGGCTTGATCACCCACGTACCACGAACGCGCATCGATATGCGGGAACAGCTTGGGCAGTTGCTCGTGGAATTGCGTGTCGTACGCGACGATCACGGCCACGGGTGCCTGGCGGGTCTTTTCCTGGTTGCCGGCCGACATGCACGGAAGCAGGCGCTCCTTGGCAGCCGCGCTCTTCACGAACACGAAGCGCGCCGGCGTGCTGTTGGCGGCGGTCGGGCCGTACTTGACGGTCTCGTACAGCGTGTTCAGCAGTTCATCGTCGACCGGCTTGTCCAGCCACACGTTGTGGGTGCGGGCTTCGTGGAACAGTTGGTCCAGCACGGACGGTTCAAGCATGGGCATTGCGGTGTGCTCCTGAAAAGAGTCAAGTAGCGCATTGTAATGCGGCCCGCCACGTTGCGCCGGCCGGGTCTCAGCGCAGGAATGCATCACCCCCTTGACGGTCAACACGGACCAGCATGCAGAAACGACATGCCTGCATTGTATTTAATCGCTTTTCTTGCGACGCGCCATTCAAAGCGCATGTCATTTTTACCAGTAGATTGCACGCTCCACAAAACAGGCCTTTACAACGGTTTCCTTACGAACTACTTTTTCGTTCGTCATTGAATCACCAGCAGGCTGAGCGAACCGGATTCGCACTTTGATTTAACCAAAGTGCGTGGATGCATTCGCGCTAACGTTTTCGCATTGCCGTCGCTAGCTTTGCGCAAACAGCCTACCACCTTGGTTCTCTGACTCCGGCGTTGTTCCTATTTTTGAAACCCACCTGGTTTCAAGGGGATCGCTTTGCCGAATAAGAATAGATTGAATTCAATTCCCCGTAAGAGGCGGGAAATCAGAATATCCGGTTTGCGCAGGATAGAGATTACAAAACGCAAATCAGATATGGAGCCAACTTAAAACCATCCGTTTTAAGTGATGGCGTTCGTCATCCTGAAAAAGGCCTTTATCGCCATGAAAAAATCCAGGTTATCGACCAGTGATTTTGCAGGTCTACCCAAAGCCGTAGGCGCATCGCTTGCCGCGGCAGCGCTCGCTGCCTCACTGCTGGCGGGTTGCGGCGGCGGAGACTCCTCTGCCACCGCCAACCCGAGCGGCACCGCTGTGGATGCGGGCAAGACGGTCACGCAACCGGTGACAGCAGCCACGCCACCTGA
Source organism: Ralstonia sp. AU12-08 (assembly GCF_000442475.1). Taxonomy (NCBI): domain Bacteria; kingdom Pseudomonadati; phylum Pseudomonadota; class Betaproteobacteria; order Burkholderiales; family Burkholderiaceae; genus Ralstonia; species Ralstonia sp. AU12-08. The sequence continues at coordinate 157,260 of NZ_ASZV01000029.1, forward strand.
TCAGCCCTACGTTGACCCCAACGTCTACGGCACCGGCCCCAATGACGCCCTCGCCGCCGACCCAGGCGAAAGCGCCGCCATCACGCACCACACGGTGAGCATCGGTGGCAAGAGCATCGCCTACACGGCCACGGCCGGCCACCTGACGACCATCGACCCCGTGACGTCGAAGGCCAATGCGTCGATGTTCTACGTGGCGTACACACAGGACAATCCGGACCCGTCCAAGCCGCGCCCGGTGACGTTCTTCTATAACGGCGGCCCCGGCTCGTCGTCGGTCTTCCTGCTGCTGGGCTCGTTCGGACCGAAGCGCCTGCAGTCATCGTTCCCGAACTTCACGCCACCGGCGCCGTACAAGCTGCCCGACAACCCGGACAGCCTGCTCGACCGCTCCGACCTCGTGTTCATCAACCCAGTGGGCACCGGCTATTCGGCCGCCATCTCCCCTGCCGTGAACAAGAACTTCTGGGGTGTGGATCAGGACGCCCACTCGATCGACCGCTTCATCCAGCGCTACCTGACCAAGTACTCACGCTGGAACTCACCCAAGTTCCTGTTCGGCGAATCGTATGGCACGGCGCGCAGTGCGGTGGTGTCGTGGGTGCTGCATGAAGACGGTATCGAGCTGAACGGCATCACGCTGCAATCGTCCATTCTCGACTACTCGAACGCGCTCTCGGCTGTCGGTATCTTCCCGACGCTGGCTGCGGACGCGTGGTACTGGAAGAAGACGACGGTAAACCCGCCGCCCGCCGATCTCGACAGCTACATGGTCCAGGCACGCAACTATGCGGACAACACGCTCACGCCGCTCGCGCAAGCGCCCAACCCGCAAGACGGTGGCCTCGTCAACGTGCGCCTGAACCTGAACCTGCAGTCCGCGCAGACGATGGGTTCGTACATCGGCACCGATCCAATCTCGCTGATCCAGACGTTCGGCAACCCGGCTGCGCTGGGCAACGTGCCGTCGCAGAACAACAACCCGCCGTACACGTTCTTCCTGACGCTGAACCCGGGCATCCAGATCGGTCAGTATGACGGCCGCGCGAACTACACGGGCCAGGGCATCGCACCGTTCATTCTGCCGAATTCGGGCAGCAACGATCCGTCGATCTCCAACATCGGCGGCGCCTATACGGTGCTGTGGAACAGTTACCTGAACACCCAGCTCAAGTACACGTCGACCTCGTCGTTCGTGGACCTGAACGACGCCGTGTTCAACAACTGGGACTTCAGCCACATCGACCCGACAGGCGCCAACAAGGGCGGCGGCAACACGCTGTACACCGCCGGCGACCTGGCCTCGACGATGAGCCTGAACCCGGATCTGAAGGTGCTGCAAGCCAGCGGCTACTTCGATGCGGTCACGCCGTTCCACCAGACTGAGCTGACGCTGGCGCAGATGCCGCTTGATCCGACCATCAAGGCCAAGAACCTGACGATCAAGAACTACCCGTCGGGCCACATGATCTATCTGAACGATGCGTCGCGCACCGCGCTCAAGGGGGATCTGGCCAGCTTCTACGACGGCGTGATGGCCGACCGTCCAGCCCTGAAGCGGGTGCAGGGCCTGCAACGCTTGCCGGAAGGCGTGAAGAAGTAATCGCCGCAGGTGTAAAGAAAAGCCGCCCAGCCTGGGTCACACCAGGCTGGGCGGCTTTCATTTGGGGCGGCAGATTTAGCCTCAGCCCTCAAGCCATATCTTCCGCGCGGTGACCCGTCGGCTTCGCATCAGCACGCGTGAGCCACAGCACGCCGGCCAGGATCAGCGCCCCGCCGACCATCTGCATGGGGGCAATCGACTCACCCAGCAGCATTGCCGCCAGCAGCACTGTCACCACCGGCTCCAGCGTGGAGAGCATCGACGCCTGCGCCGCACCCAGCTTCTGCAGGCCGGCAAAGAACGTCAGGATGGCCACCACCGTCGACAGCCCGGCAATCGCCAGTGCGGCCGCCCAGCCACCCGCCGTGCCTGGCAAGTTCGCCGGGGCACCGGCTAACGCCATACCCGTGTAGACGACACCCGCGGCCGTACAGATGACCGTGGTGCACGCCAGCGGGTCCACCCCATGCGTCACGCGCGCGCCCACGGTGATGTAGATCGAGTAAATCGCCGCAGACGCCACACCCAGCGCAATGCCAAGCAGGCTGCCGCCCGACAACCCCGCGCCACCCACCGTCAGCCCCGCCCCCACCGAGCACAGCACCAATGCCACAATCGCCGCCGTGGTCAGCCGCTCACGCAGGAACACGGCTGCCAGCACCGTCACGAACATCGGATACAGATACAGCAGCAGCGCCACTAGGCTGGCCGGCGCGTAGTTCAATGCCGAGAAAAACGTAAACGACTGCCCCGCATAGCCGATCCCCCCCATCGCCGCCAAACCAAGTACACGCGACCACGGCGGAATGCCGATGCGCCGCACGCGCATCACCACCATCAGTGCCACGGCTGCGATGACGAAACGCACCATCAGCAAGCCCACCACGTTGGCGCCGCTCGCGTAGGCGTAGTGGGTGAAGATGGCCATCGCGCCAAATGACGCGGCGGACACGGCAATCAGCAGCACGCCAAGCAGCTTGTCGGCCGCGCGTGCGGCGAGGGTGGAATCAGTACTTTGTCTCATGGCGCGCGGCGTTGGGTTGCCGTCTGCGGGCGGGTCGCCATTGTAGCGTTGGCGTCGCTTGGAGGGTCCGACACACGCTAGGGCAGGCCGGTACAATGGCGGAATCATGTTCAATCCCTCCCGCGACGAAGTCCGCCAGTTCTTTTGCGGCGCCTGGCGCAAGCATCGCCAGGCCGAAATCCTCACGCCGCTTGAAGCCATGGCGGTCGACTGGATGCAACTGCATCCCGAGTACCACGACACCCTGGACGCCGGCGAAGACGCCCTCGCCCGCGACTACACGCCCGAGAGCGGCCAGAGCAACCCGTTCCTGCACCTGTCGATGCATCTGTCGATCAGCGAGCAGGTGTCGGTGGACCAGCCGCGCGGCATCCGCGCCGCCTACGAGGCGCTGGCCCAGCGGCTCGACTCGCCGCACGAAGCCCAACATCAGGTGATGGAATGCCTCGGCCAGATGCTCTGGACGGCGCAGCGTACCGGCATGCCGCCCGATGGCGAGGCATATATTGAATGCGTGCGCAAGCGCGCCACCGCCCGCTAGGCGCCCGAGTCAATCGCCCAATAAAAAACCGCTCCGAGGAGCGGTTTTTCTTTGCCTGCCGAAGCCGGCTTACTTCTTGAGCACCAGCGAGCCGGGCAGCGATTCGATGTAGGCGGCAATGTCCTTCAGCTCCGCCTCGGTGAACGGACGCGGCTTGCCATCGGCACCGATGGTGGCCGGGTTGCTGTTGACCTGGCCCGCCATGATGGCGTTGCTGCGGCCCATCAGCGGGTTGTTGCTGGTTTGATAGGCCAGCAGTGCGTGATAGATGTAGTCGCCGTGCTGGCCAGCCAGCTTCGGGTAGTCCGGCGAAATCGGGGCGTTCAGGCCAGCACCGTGGCAGGCCGCGCACGTGCCCTTCTCCACCAGTTGCTTGCCCTTTTCCAGATCGGCGGCCTGTACCGACACGGCAGCACCCAGGATCAACGCGCCCAAACCAAGCGAGATCTTCTTCATGTTCTTCCTCGTCACTTCCGGGGGTTGTTGGGCGTAGCAGCCGTCTGCTGCGCGTAGTACGCAGCCAGGTTGGCGATGTCCTGGTCCGTCAGCGAACCGGCAATGGCGCGCATGGTCGGGTGCTTGCGGTCACCCTTCTGGTACGCGTGTAGCGCGCTTTCGATGTACTTGGCGTTCTGGCCGCCCAGGTAGGGCACGCGGTACACCTCGGGGAACGACGTCTTGTAGTCGGGGATGGCATGGCAGCCGATGCACATTGCGACCTTGCTCTGGGCGGCGGCGGCATCGCCCTGGATGTCCGCTGCGGAGGCTGACGCGGCCAGCGCGCCTAATGTGCCAAACACGGCCGCCATGGTGAGGATCTTTTTCATCTCGTTCTTAAGCGTGGAGTTCAGAATCCTGCTCGCCCTGCCTGGCTTGACCGTCAGCCGGCTGTCTCTTTGGGCGCCTTCACCGGCTGCTGGCAAGGTGCCATAAGACGGTTGTCTTGAGGTGCGTCAAACCGGCGCATTGTAGCGCACAGATTTTTTTCCAGTCCAGTTAGGGGTCCCGTGACTTGACAGCGGGGAATGGCACGACAGAACAGCCCTGGCGGCACCGGGCAGCAAACACCCAAAGTCTCTTATACTGGCCGTTTCCGATTTCTTTTACCGCCCAGTAGGCTTGCACGATGAACACCACCACCTCGCCTGCCGCATCCAACCAGCGTGCGCGTTTTGAAGGCTCCGAACAGTACGTCGCCACCGACGACCTCAAGCTTGCCGTCAACGCGTCCATGACACTGCAGCGCCCGCTGCTGATCAAGGGTGAGCCGGGCACGGGCAAAACCATGCTGGCCGAGGAAGTGGCCGCCGCCCTGGGGATGCCGCTGCTGCAGTGGCACGTCAAGTCCACGACCAAGGCCCAGCAGGGCCTGTACGAATACGACGCCGTCTCACGCCTGCGCGACTCGCAGTTAGGCGACGACAAAGTCCACGACATCCGCAACTACATTGTCAAAGGCGTGCTGTGGCAGGCCTTCGAGGCAGATGAACCCGTCGTGCTGCTGATCGACGAGATCGACAAGGCCGACATCGAATTCCCCAACGACCTGCTGCGCGAGCTGGATCGCATGGAGTTCTACGTGTACGAAACGCGCGAGACCATCCGCGCCAAGCACCGCCCGCTCGTCATCATCACGTCGAACAACGAGAAGGAGCTGCCCGACGCCTTCCTGCGCCGCTGCTTCTTCCACTACATCAAATTTCCGGATGCGGAGACGATGCAGGCCATCGTCGACGTGCACTACCCCGGCATCAAGCCGGCGCTGGTCAAGGCCGCGCTGGATGCGTTCTATGAGATGCGCAACCTGCCGGGGCTGAAGAAGAAGCCGTCGACCTCCGAGTTGATCGACTGGCTCAAGCTGCTGCTGGCCGAAGACATTCCGCCGGAATCGCTGCGCAGCCAGGACAAGAACGCGGCCATTCCGCCTCTGCACGGCGCACTGCTCAAGAACGAGCAGGACGTGCACCTGTTCGAGCGCCTGGTCTTCATGAACCGCGCCAACCGCTGACCGGGGCTGCACCATGCCGCGCCTGATCGAACCCGTCACGCTGTCCGGCCAGCACGCCTGGCTGGAGCCGCTTGGCCCTGAGCACGAAGAGGAAGTCCGCGCCGCAGCCGCTGACGGTGAGCTGTGGCGGCTCTGGTACACCTCCGTGCCCTCGCCCGAAAAGGTTGCCGATTGGCTCGCCATTGCGCTGGACATGCGCGAGCGGCTCGGTGCCATGCCGTTCGTTGTGCGCGAAATGCGCGACGGGCAGCCCGGCAAGGTGGTTGGTGCCACGCGGCTCTTCAACGTGGACGAAGCCAACCGTCGGCTGGAAATCGGCCATACGTGGTACGCCAAGTCCGTCCAGCGCACCGCCATCAATACGGAATGCAAGCTGCTGCTGCTGACACACGCGTTCGAAACGCTGCACTGCATTGCCGTGGAGTTCCGCACGCACTGGATGAACCACCAGAGCCGCGCCGCCATCGCCCGCCTGGGCGCTAAGCAGGACGGCGTGCTGCGCAATCACCAGCGCATGCCGGACGGCAGCTTCCGCGATACGGTGGTGTTCTCGATCATCGAATCGGAATGGCTCACGGTGAAACGCCATCTGCAATACAAGCTGGAGCAGCCACGATGAACCCGTGGCTGCTGCTGGCCGGCACCATCGTCACCGAGGTGATCGGCACCTTGTGCCTGAAGCTATCGGACGGGTTTTCCAAGCCGCTGTGGATTATCGGCACGGCCATCTGCTACGGCTTAGCCTTCTGGGGCCTGGCGATCGTCATGAAGCGCATCGACATGAGCGTCACGTATGCGGTGTGGTCGGGCGTAGGCACGGTGCTGACGGCCGTCGTCGGCATCCTGTTGTTCAAGGAAGGGGTGTCGATGGCCAAGCTCTCGGGCATCGGCATGGTGGTGGGCGGCGTGGTGCTGCTGAACGTCAGCGGCGCGTCTCACTAACTGGCCCACTAAGCCACCGAGCAGGAGACTGACATGCTCATCGATTTCTTCTTCACCCTGCGGCACGCCAAGTTGCCGGTCTCGGTCAAGGAATACCTGACGCTGCTCGAGGGGCTCAAGCAGCAGGTCATTGCGCCCTCGCTCAACGAGTTCTACTTCCTGGCGCGCATGACGCTGGTAAAGGACGAGAAGCACTTCGACAAGTTTGACCAGGCCTTCGGCGCCTATTTCAAAGGCGTGGAAGGCGCGGTCGACTGGCGCGCGGACATCCCCCTCGACTGGCTCATCAAGAAGCTGGAGCGCGAGCTCTCGCCGGAAGAGAAGGCCAAGGTCGAAGCCATGGGCGGCCTCGACAAGCTCATGGAGCGCCTGAAGGAACTGCTGGGCGAACAGCACGAGCGCCACGAAGGCGGCAGCAAGTGGATCGGCACCGGTGGCACGTCGCCGTTCGGGCACGGCGGCTACAACCCGGAAGGCATCCGCATCGGCGGGCCATCGAAGGGCAACCGCACGGCGGTCAAGGTGTGGGAAGCGCGCGCGTACAAGGATTACGACGACACCGTCGAACTCGGCACGCGCAACATCAAGGTCGCGCTGCGCCGCCTGCGCAAGTTCGCGCGGGACGGGGCTGACATCGAGCTGGACTTGGACGACACCATCCACTCGACCGCTGCCAACGCCGGCATGCTCGACATCAAGATGCGTCCCGAGCGGCACAACAACGTCAAGGTGCTGATGCTGATGGACGTGGGCGGTTCGATGGACGACCACATCAAGCGCGTGGAAGAGCTGTTCTCCGCCGCCAAGACCGAGTTCAAGCACCTCGAGTACTACTACTTCCACAACTGCGTGTACGAGCACCTGTGGAAGAACAACCGGCGCCGCCATGCGGAGCGCTTCTCCACGTGGGACGTCATCCGCAAGTACCCGCCCGACTACAAGCTGATCTTTGTGGGCGACGCAACCATGAGCCCCTACGAGATCCTGCAGGCCGGCGGCTCGGTGGAATACAACAATGCCGAGGCCGGTGCGGTGTGGCTCAAGCGGTTGATTGAACAGTTCCCGAAGTTTGTCTGGCTCAACCCCGAGCCGGAGGGCTTGTGGGAATATCGGCAGTCCATCTCCGTTATCAACCAGATCGTGAAGACGCGGATGTATCCCGTGACCATCGCCGGGCTGGAATCGGCGATGCGGCTGCTGTCCAAGTAACGCCCTCGCCTTTCTCCCTCTCGTTTCTCCGGGCGTGGATGTCGTGATTACCTGCCGCGTAATCGACATCATCCACGCCGGCGCCGAAGATGAAGCCATGCAGCACGGAAGACAAACCCCGCGCTGCCAAGCTCCTCAACCTCGTACGGAGAAACGCCATGACCGCCACGCAACTCGCCGCCAACGAAACCCTCGCTGACACGCTGGTCGACTGCTACATCGCCGCCTGGAACGCAACCGACGCCGCGCAACGCCGCACCCTCGTCGCCCAGACCTGGACCGAAGGCGCCACCTACGTTGATCCTCTGATGCAGGGCGCGGGCCACGACGGCATCGACGCGCTCATCGCCGGTGTGCAGGCCAAGTTTCCGGGTTTCCGCTTTGCGCGCGATGGCGGCGTGGACGTGGTGCAGGACACCATTCGTTTCCGCTGGACGCTCGGGCCGGACGGTCAGGCGCTGGTCAAGGGCACGGACTTCGTGCGGATCGTTGGCGACCGCATGCACGTGGTGACCGGCTTCATCGACCAGATGCCCGGCATGGGCGACGCGACCTGAGCACCCACCGCGCAAAAGCAAACGCCCCGGAAGTCCGGGGCGTTTTGCATTGGCGTATCGCTACGTCGCTCAGATCGTCAGCATGTCTTCCTGACCCGCATTGGCGTTGCGCAGCCCTTCTGCCCAACCCTTGGTCGGCAGCTTGAGTGAGGCCTGCAATGCAGCCGCACGCTCTTGCACTGCCTCCCAGCTCACCTGCAGCGGCGGGCCGTTGAAGGCCAGCGCAATCACATTGCCGTCGTGCACTTCAGGGAAGACGAGCACGCGATTGTCAAACGCATCGCAGATGCGTTCGATGTTGCGTGGGAAGCTCGTGTGATCGCCAAACAGGTTGATGGTCATCACGCCGGGCGAGCGCAGCACCTGGCGGCAAGCCTTGTAGAACGCGGGCGTGTCGAGCACCGGGCCGCGTGCAGTGGCGTCGTACAGATCGATCTGCAACGCATCGACGGTGCTGTGGTGGCTGGCGTCCATCACCCAGTCATAGGCGTCCTGTTCCAGCACGCTCAGGCGCGCGTCGTCGAACGGCATGCCGAACATGCTGCGCGCGGCGACGATGACCGATGGATTCAGTTCAACCGCCGTCACCTGCACGGGTGCGAGCTGGCGATGGCAGAACTTGGTCAGCGCCGCAGCGCCCAGGCCGAGTTGCACGACATGGAAATCCGGACGCGCGTTTGGATCGAGAAACAGCATCCACGCCATCATCTGCTGGGCGTATTCCAGTTCGATGGCATCGGGCTTTGACAGGCGCATGGCGCCCTGCACCCACTCGGTGCCGAAGTGCAGGTAGCGCACGCCAGCCAGTTCAGAGAACGTGACCGGCGCAAAACGCGGGGCCATGCGCTTCGGTTCATCGTCGTGGTCAACACGATCAAGGCGGTCTTCGCGCTTGGCGCGGGCCGGACGGCGTGAGGCCACGGCCTCGATGGATTTACGTTTCAACAGCGTCATAAAGCGGATCAACGGGAAGAAGACTGAGCGGCAGCAGCGCGCTGCAGCCATTCACGGTTGTGGTCTTTGGCGTAGCGCGTCCAGTGCTTGGCGTCGCGCAGGATGTCGTCAAACAACGTTTGGGCGCGTTGCTTGTCGGCATCGTTGTTCTGGGTGAGCAGCCATTCGCCGAACAGGCAGCGGGCGGCGGCATCGTTGGCGTAGGTCAGCGCCTGCTCGAATGCCTCGCGCGTGTTGGGTGCACTGATGGCAGCCAGCGCACGGGCGTAGAGCAGCGTCGGATCAGGCTGCTGGCGCGTCACCCGGTGCGCCTCGAACAGCGTCTCCAGGGTGCTCTTGGCGAGCACCGCATCGCCGGTGGCGAACTGTGCGCGGGCCAAGCCCAGCAGCACGGCCGAATCCCCCGCGAACGGGCCGGTGGCAGCCTGCTCGAAATGCTGGCGTGCTTCCTTCGCATCGCCCGCTTCCAGCAGTGCTTCGCCCAGGCGCAGGCGGTGCTGCACGGTCGGCGCGCGATCGAAATCGTTGCGTGCCTCGCGCACAGCACGGTTCGGGTCAATCAATTGGGTCACGGCGCGGCTCGCTACACGGGCGCCGCGCGTGTGGCGCATCCCCGGCAGGTAGATGGCGAAGAAGTACAGCACGCTGCCCAGCAGCGGAAACGCGAACAGGATGAACAGCCAGTACATGTTCTGGTTACTGCGCACGACGTGCACGGCAAAGAACAGCGCGACGATGACGTGAAACCCGATTCCAAGAAACGGCATGTTGAGGCCCGGTAACAGAAATGTGCCGGCACCCCCGCGCCAGCCACGGGCGCGATTGTGACAGATGCGCGGGCACGCGGCCGTGACCTCTCCTTAACGTTTGCGAGTCGCGTACGGGCAAAGCCTCATGTAACCGACCTTGACAGTCATTTAACCCATTGGTTAAATGAATACATGCCGACATCAGACGACACCCTCTCGACCGTATTCGCCGCCCTGGCCGACCCAACGCGCCGCGCGATCCTTGCGCGCCTGGCGGAAGGCGAAGCCCCGGTCAGCGAGCTCGCCCGCCCGTTCGATATGTCCGCTCCCGCCATTTCCAAGCACCTGCGCGTGCTGGCCGAGGCCGGACTGATCGAACGTGAAATCAACGCCCGCTGGCGCATCTGCCACCTGCGCCCTGGCGCCCTGCGCGATGCGCACGGCTGGCTGGAGCGCTACCGCCTGCATTGGGAAGGCAACCTGGATCGCCTGGTCGCCTTTGTCGAGCAAACCCATGCCACGTCTGCGCCGCAAGACCAAAACGCGGACACCCCATCCACCAAGGACTGACAACCGACACCCGGAGACCACCATGGACCGCGCCGCCACATTCGAACTGGAGATGACCCGCCATATCCGTGCGCCACGCGAGCGGGTGTTCGATGCCTTTACCGATCAGGCCGCGCTGGCGGTCTGGCATTGCCCGCGCGGCATGGGTGTAGTGGAGGCCCGTGCCGATGCGCGCGTCGGCGGTCAGTACCGCATCGTCATGGGTGGGCGTGATGGCAGCAAACACATCGCCGCCGGGGAATACCAATCGCTCGACCGTGCCAACTTCCTCGCCTACACGTGGTGGTGGGAAGCGGGTTCCATGCCGCCCGAATTGAAGACGCTGATTGAAGTCACGCTCACCGACAAGGATGGCGGTACCGACCTGCACATGCGCCACACCGGCTTCCCCGACGCGCACACACGCGACGGCCACATGGGTGGCTGGCAATCGGTCTTCAACCGCCTGAACGACTACCTGGACCCGGAAGGCACGGCCGGCACCGTCACCGTCTACGGCGACCCGCGCAGCACCTACTGCCGCACGGTGCGCATGGCGCTTGCCGAGAAAGGCGTGCCCTACAAGCTCGACCCGCTCACGCCCCATACACCTGAACTGGTGGCACACAATCCGTTCGGCCGCGTACCCGCGTTCAGCGACGGCCCGATCGAGTTCTACGAAACCCGGGCCATCCTTGGCTACATCGACGAAGCCTTCGATGGCCCGAGCCTGCTGCCGCAATGGGGCGCCACCGCCCACGCGCGTGGCGAGCAGTGGATCAGCCTGATCAACTGCCATGCCTACGACGCGATGGTGCGCCGCTATGTGCTGCAGTACGTTTTCCCCAAGGGGGCTGACGGGCAACCGGACCGCAAGGTCATCGATGCCGCGCTGCCGGAAATTGCCGCGCAACTCGATGCGCTGGAACAGGCTTATGGCGACCGCGATTACCTGGTCGGCAGCACCGTGTCGATGGCCGATCTGTTCTTCGCGCCGATCGCGATGTATCTGGAGATGTTTCCGGAGACCAAGGCGCTGCTGGACAAGCGTCCGAACATCCTGCGTGGGCAGGCAACCATGCGTGCGCGGCCGAGTTACGGCGCCACGATGCCGCAACTCGGTTGATCAGCACCCATGAAAAACGCCGGCGCCTGTGATCAGGCCGCCGGCGTTGTCGTTGCCGCGAGGCGTTTCGCTCAAGGGCGCCCGATGTAGTCGAACTTGCCGATCTCCACGCCGTTATGGCGCAGCAACGCATACGCCATGGAGATGTGGAAATAGAAATTCGGCAGCATGAAGCCACGCAGGTAATCGATGCCGCTGAACTGCAGCTCGCCCTTCGGGGACTTGAGCGTGACCGTACGATCCTCGCTGCCGGCAAACGCTACCGGGTCGACGCTGTTGACGTACTCGAGCGTCTTGGCGATGCGCGCCTTCAGTTCCGGGATGGTGGCCTCGACATCCGGATATGACGGCGGCTCAGCGCCTGACAAGCGCGCTGCCGCGCCCTTGGCCTGATCGCAGGCGATCTGCACCTGACGCGTGAACGGATGCATGTCGGGCGCCAGGCGCGCCGTCATGAGATTGGCAGGGTCGAACTTCTTCGCTTCTGCATGGGCAGCCGCCTTGTCGAGCAACGCCGAGAGATTGCCCAGCATGCGGTTGGCAGTCGGCACCAGAAATTCGTACATGGAAGGGGTTGTCATCTGGAAGTGCTCCGTAAGTTCAGGAAGAGTTGCGGCAACGCCCGCCACAACAACTGTGGCGCGATTCTACCGCTGCACGCAATGGCTCACCCGAGCCCATCCAACCAAAAATCCAGGTGCAAACAGGCCCAGCTTGCCCCGAATTTTGGGGATGCGTGCTGCAACGCTCGCCAGTACATTGGGAGCACACGAGACCCAGTCTTCGGAAAGCTGCCATGCCAAACACATCGACTCTGCGCACACTCCTGCTCGCACTTCTGCTGGTGTTGATGTCCAGCATGGCAAACGCGGCACCACCGAAGGAATGGGGGTTTCTGCCCTTGGGAGAGGCAATCAAAATCGCCAAACGAGACAACAAGCCGATCTTTGTGTTGTTCGGCTTTGAGGACTGTCCATGGTGCAGTCGGCTGTACGCAGGCGCAATGAGCGACAATGACTTGCGCGCGCAATATCAGTCATCGGTCGTGCTCGCCTATTTCGACACCAAGGGCGGTCCAAAGAGTGAGGTGTTTGATCTGCCGAATGGTGTGCAGCAAACCCGAGCGGGCATCATCCAGATTTTTGCAGCGTACCCCACGCCCTCGTGGGTGTTCCTGTCACCCGACGGCACAACGCTGGGCGCCGGCCGCAACGGAAAAACAACCGCCCGCGAAATGCGCAGAGATCTGGAAACGGCGCTGGCGAAAAAATCCGACAGCTAGTCGCCTTGTCCGGCCCGCTCGGGAACCTTACGCCACCCAATTCACTTTCGGGAATCGACCCGCAAACCCCTCCGGCATCGCCACTACCTTCTTGTCCGCGTAGTCGAAGAACACAAAGCCCGACTTGGCCATGGCGATCAGCGTATCGTCGGCCGGGCGCGTGATGCGGAAGATGATGTCGCCACCGTACTTGTTGAAGTCCATCACCCCCACTTCAAACAGCAGTTGATCGCGCGCATGCGCCTCGTTGCGGTACATGGTGGCGAGGTCGGTCACGATAATGCCGCTTCCTTTCTGCTCCACGTCCTCACTGGCGAACTCATAAAGAAAGCGCGCCCGCGCCTCAGAGATCATCGAGATCATCGAGTCATTGGCAAGATGGTTGGCCGAGTTGATATCGGTGACGCGCACGGTCAGGTGCGTTGCATAGCAGAACTGTTCGACAGGCAGGTCGAGTTTGAGACGGGCCATGATGGGAGTAACAGAAATGGTTTGGGCGCCGCACCGGCCTGGCGGGCAAGACGCCCATCATACGGAAGGCACCGGATCGGATTACGGCATTGCGGCGTTGCGGCGTTGATGACCGCACCACCTTATCCACCATCGCGGACCGGTAACGCCGTCGAATACTTGATCTGCTCCATCGCAAACGATGAACTCACATCGGACAGCGGCACCGCTTTGATGAGCTGCTTGTAGACGCGATCGTAGTCCTCAATGCCCGTCACCGCGACGCGCAACAGATAGTCGACTTCGCCGCTCATCCGGTAGACCTCGACCACTTCCGGCATCGCACTCACCACCTGCGTGAAACGCTGCGCCCACTTCTCCGTATGTTGATCGGTTCGCACCGCGACGAACACCGTGGTACCGACCCCCAGCTTGCGCGCATCGCACAGCGCCACCTGCGCCCGGATGACGCCTGTCTCCTTGAGACGTTGCACCCGCTTCCAGCACGGCGTCTGCGAGAGATTCACGCGTTGCGCGAGCTCCGCTATGGGCAGGGTCACATCGGCCTGCAACAACCTCAGCAACTCGCGGTCAATGGCATCCATTTTTTTAGAGTAAATACTTTTTACGTAGTCGCAATTTTAAGAAATATTTTTCTCCATCGATAGGCGTATAGCAGGAATTTTGAATTATTTTTCCGGGTCGTTCGCCGTATCATTTCCTCGCCCCTACCGCAGCAAGAGAACGACATGAGCGACAGCAACACGATGCACTACCTCGACTACGCCGCCACCACGCCGGCCGACCCCCGCGTGATCGCCGCGATGACTGCCTGCCTTGGCATCGAGGGTGCATTTGGCAATCCCGCATCGAGCTCACACGCGACCGGGCGACGCGCGAAGAACCAGGTCGAGCACGCACGCGAACAGGTTGCCGCGCTTATTGGCGCAGATGCCGACGAGATCATCTGGACATCCGGTGCCACCGAATCCAACAACCTCGCCCTGAAGGGCTACGCGGATACCGCCACCGACAAGCGCCACCTGATCACCAGCCGCATCGAGCACAAGGCCATTCTGGACACGATGGCGCACCTGTCGACGCGCGGCCCATCGGCAGTCTCGGTGACGTACCTCTCGCCAACTGCGCAGGGCGAGATGACCGCTGACGCCGTGGCCGCAGCAATGACCCCGGAGACGGGCCTCGTCTCGCTCATGCTGGTGAACAACGAGCTTGGCACGTTGACCGACATCCGTGCGATCGCGCAGATCGTGCACGCCGCGGGTGCCCTGTTCCATGTCGATGCAGCACAGGCGCTCGGCAAGACGCCGATTGACGTGCGTGCGCTCGGGATCGACATGCTGTCGATGTCCGCACACAAGTTCTATGGCCCCAAGGGCATCGGCGCGCTGTACGTCCGCCGCGAGATTGCAGACCGCATTGCGCCGCAGATGCATGGCGGTGGACATGAGCGCGGCCTGCGCTCGGGCACGCTGGCAACACATCAGATCGTCGGCATGGGGGTCGCATGCGAACTGGCGGCCGAAGAGATCGAGAGCGAAACCGCCCGGATTGCAGCGCTCAGCCAGCGACTGAAAACGTCGGTGCTCGCCTTGGGCGATGTGGTCCACAACGGTGACGTAGCACGACGCATCCCGCACACCCTGAGCTTGACGGTCAATGCGCCCGGCTTCTTCCCGTTCATGCTGGGCGACGATCTTGCCGTGTCATCGACCTCCGCGTGCAATTCCGCTGCCGGCACACCGTCCCACGTGCTCACGGCAATCGGTCTGGATGCCGACGCAGCAGGCCGCACCGTGCGCATCAGCCTTGGTCGTTTCACGACAGAGGAAGACATCGATTTCGCAATCGCCTGTTTTCAACGGGCCGTCGAGCAATGCCGGGCCACGGCGTCGAATGGATTGGCCGCTTCGCGCCAGATCATGCCGGCGGATCTGAAAGCGATTCGCGATGCGGGGTTCCGCTCCGTGATCTGCAACCGCCCCGATGGGGAGGGCATCGACCAGCCCGCCTTTGAAGAGATCGCCGCAGCCGCCCGCGAATTGGGCCTGGAGGCACGTTACTTACCCGTTGTGCCGAATCACATCGGCACGGCAGAAGTCGACGCGTTTGGCGCCTTGGTTGATGCACTGCCCAAGCCGATTCTCGCGTACTGCAGGAGCGGAAACCGCGCTGGCATGCTCTGGAATCGCCTGGTGGAGCAGCGCAAGGCAACTGCTTGAAGGAAGACGCGGCTTAACCCAACCAGGGCCGCAGTGCCTGCCACGCACGCAGCTTCTCCGCGTAGGACAAGGTATGCGCCGGACTGCTGGAGGGGAGCGTAAGAATGTGGTGGCTGCCGCCGTACGCACCGAGCGCTTTCTGCCCGATACGTGCAGCGGTGCCGCCGTTGAAGGCAATCACCGCCAGCTCCGGCAATGATGCGATGAGGCCGACGAGGTCGTTGCCGGCGTGGTCGCGGATGTTGCTGTCGAGGCTGCCTTCTCGCTTGGCCTCGGCCACGACATCCCACAAACCAAGGCGATGCGCGCGCAGCGCTTGCAGGCGCGCGTCGTAGTCCATGCCCGGCAAATCTTGGCCGATCACCTCACCGGCCAGACGCCAGAACTGGTTGTGCTTGTAGGCGTAGTACTGCGCTTGCGCAAGCGATGCCTCGCCGGGGAGGCTCCCCAGGATCAGCACACGTGTGTGTGCGTCGACCACAGGCGGAAAGCATCGCTTGAGCGTCACGCTCAGGCCAGCAGACGGTTCACGCGTTGCACGTAAGCCGCCGGGTCCGTCAGCGAGCCGCCTTCAGCCAGCAGCGCCTGATCGAACAACACATGCAGGCGATCTTCAAACGCAGCGCGATCGGCGTCGTTGCCGGTGATGGTTTCCAGCAGCGCCAGCTTGCGGACGAGCGGATGCGTCGGGTTCAGTTCCAGCACCGGCTTGCTTTCAGGCGCTTGCTGGCCGGCCTGCTTGAGCAGACGCGCCAGCGTGCCGCTGATGTCGCCATCGTCCGCCACCAGGCACGACGGGGAATCGGTCAGGCGATGCGTGATGCGCACGTCCTTGGCCTTGTCGGCCAGCACGGCCTTGGCGCGCTCGACCAGTGCCTTGAACTCGCCTTCCACCTTGGCGTGCTCGGCCTTCTCGGCTTCGTCTTCCATGGCGCCTAGGTCGAGATCGCCACGCGCCACCGACACCAGTTCCTTCTCTTCGAAGTCGTGCAGGAACGAGAGCATCCACTCGTCCACGCGGTCGGTCAGCAGCAGCACTTCCACGCCCTTCTTGCGGAAGATTTCCAGGTGCGGGCTCGACTTGGCGGCCGTCCAGTTCTCGGCGGTCACGTAGTAGATCTTGTCCTGACCTTCCTTCATGCGGCCGATGTAGTCAGCCAGCGAGACGGTCTGTGCGCTGTCTTCATTGTGCGTGGACGCGAAGCGCAGCAGCTTGGCGATGCGATCCTTGTTGGCGTGGTCTTCGCCGATGCCTTCCTTGAGCACCTGGCCGAAGTGTTGCCAGAACGTGGCGTACTTCTCCTTCTCGGCCGCGTCATCCGACTCGGCCATCGATTCGAGCATGCCCAGCACGCGCTTGGTCGAGCCCTCGCGAATGGCCTTCACATCGCGGCTTTCCTGCAGGATTTCGCGCGAGACGTTCAGCGGCAGGTCCGCCGAATCGATCACGCCCTTCACGAAGCGCAGGTAGCCCGGCAGCAGTTGCTCGGCGTCGTCCATGATGAAGACGCGCTTGACGTACAGCTTCAGGCCGCTGCGGCGCTCGCGGTCCCACAGGTCGAACGGTGCGTTGGTCGGCAGGTACAGCAGCTGCGTGTATTCGCTGCGGCCCTCCACGCGGTTGTGCGTCCAGGCCAGCGGCTTGCCGTTTTCGTGCGCGATGTGCTGATAGAAGGCGATGTACTGCTCGTCGGTCACGTCGGCACGCGGGCGGGCCCACAGGGCGCTGCCTTGGTTGATGGTTTCCCATTCATCCTGGGGGACCATCGTTTTCTTCTCTTCGTCCCACGTTTCCTTGCGCATCTGGATCGGTAGGGAGATGTGGTCCGAATACTTCTGCACGACCGACTTGATGCGCCAGGCGGAGAGGAAATCGTCCTCGCCCTCGCGCAGGTGCAGCGTGATGGTGGTGCCGCGCTCGGCGCGCTCGATGGTGTCGACGGTGAACTCGCCATCGCCGGTGCTTTCCCAGCGCACGCCTTCATTGGCGGCCACGCCGGCGCGGCGCGATTCCACCGTCACGCGGTCGGCCACGATGAAGGCCGAGTAGAAGCCCACGCCAAACTGGCCGATCAGCGCAGCGTCTTTCTGCTGATCGCCCGAGAGCTGGCTGAAGAACTCGCGCGTGCCCGAGCGGGCGATGGTGCCGAGGTTGCGGATGGCCTCGTCGCGGCTCATGCCGATGCCGTTGTCGGCAATGGTGATGGTGCGTGCGGCGGCATCGAAGCCGATACGGATGCCCAGCTCACCGCCACCTTCCAGCAATTGCGGATTGGCGATGCCTTCAAAGCGCAGCTTGTCCACCGCATCCGACGCATTGGAAACCAACTCCCGCAGGAAGATTTCCTTGTTGCTGTACAGCGAGTGGATCATCAGATGCAGAAGCTGCTTCACTTCTGCCTGGAAAGCCATCTTCTCGTGCGGTGCGCTCATGGTGTGCGTAAAAAGTCAGAAAAGTGGAAAGAGAAGCGGGCTACACCTTGCGCGGGCGCCCGCATGAATTTGTGAGGCTAGATAAGGCGGATGCGCTGGTTTTCAAGCCCCGCGCTCGAGCTGCTCGGCCAGGAAGCGGAGCATGTCCGGATCGGCGCTGGTGGCGATGTTGAAGCGCATCCAGGTGGAGGGCATCTGCGACGGCGAGAACAGGCTCCCCGGCGCAAACACGTAGCCCTGCTCGTGCCCGGCACGGGCGATGGCGTTGGTGTCCTGCCCCGTATCGGCCCAGAGGAACATGCCCGCGCCCTGCTGGGCAAACAGCTTCAGGCCCAGGCGTTCGAGGTTGCGCTGAACGCCATCCCGGGCACGGTCCAGGCGGCCTCGCACCCGGTCGACATGCTTGCGGTACTGGCCTTCGGTGAGGATCCTGTACAGCACCCGCTCGTTGACCTCGGGCGTGGTCAGACCCGCCAGCAGCTTGCTATCGGTCAGGTTCTTGGCCAACTCCGGATGGCACGCAATAAAGCCCACGCGCAGGTTGATCGCCAGCGTCTTGGAAAAACTGCTCAGGTAGATCACGCGGCGCAACTGGTCGAGGCTTGCCAGGCGCGTGCCTTGGTGTCCAGGCGGCGCGAGGTCCCCATAGATATCGTCTTCGACGATCAGGAAGCCGTACTGCTCGGCCAACCGCAACAACTGGAACGCCTTGGCCGCCGAGAGCGACGTGCCCGTCGGGTTGTGCAGGATCGAGTTGATGATCAGCAGCTTGGGCCGGCGCACCTGCACCAGCCCTTCCAGGGCCACCAGGTCCGGCCCCTCGGTGGTGTACGGCACACCGATCACCTGGGCACCCTGCGCGGCAAAGCGGCCGAACATCAGGAACCACGCCGGATCGGCCACCAGCACCGTATCACCGGGCTGCACGTACTGGCGCGCGATCAGGTCGAGCGATGAGGTGATGCCTGAGGTCATGACAATCTGGTCGGGCCGTGCGCCGATCTCAAGCTCCGCCAGGCGCGTCTGCAACTGCTGGCGCAGCGGCAAGAAGCCCTGCGGCAAACCCGGCGCCAGAAACTGGCTGCCGTTCTGGCGGCCCAGTGTGCGCAATGCGTTGGCGATCAACTCGCCATCCAACCAGCCGTTGGGCAAGAAACCCGTCCCGGGCGACTTGCGCGGCTCGGCCGAAAGAAACATGTTGCGCAGCAGCCAGGCCACATCCACCTTGCGCCCAACCGCCAGCGGCGCGACCGGCTCTTCCGGCAGCGGCGTATGGCGCTCCTTCACATAGAAGCCCGAGCCGCGGCGCGATTCCAGATACCCCTGCGCCACCAGCCGCTCGTATGCCTCCACCACCGTGAAGCGCGAAATGCTCTTCTCCTGCGCCAGTTGCCGGATCGACGGCATGCGCATGCCGGCCCGAAAGACGCGTTCGTCGATGCGCATGCGCGCCCACTCGGTCAGCTGATCCACCAGCGTCATCTGCGCCGATGGAATGGGGTCGGGCAGTTGCTCCGCAGCCGGCCTTGCGGTGGCGCGCCGGGCATCCAGACTGACGATTTGGGAGGAAGCGGTCATGACGGAGGTGAGTAAAAGAAGGGGCGAGAACTGTACAGAAAGCACCATGACAAAGTGTACAGGTACTGTACAGACACAGTTCGGTAGGATCAAGGTCAGAAATCCGCATCCAGCGAATCGGAGACCCCCGCCATGCCAACGCTCAAGCGCTTTGACGAAGACGCCTACCGCGTCACCTGCGACGCCACCGTCGTCGCCGTACATCCAGAAGGCATCGAGTTGGACCAGACCGTGTTCTACGCCCGCAGCGGCGGCCAGGCGGGTGACACCGGCGTGCTCGCCCTCGGTGATGGGCAAACCATCGCCATTGCCGACACCGTCTACAGCCCGGATCGCCAGACGGTGCTGCACGTGCCGGCCGAGGGCGCAGATCTCACCCTGCTCGCTTCCGGCACGCCCGTCACCGCCTCCATCGACTGGGACCGTCGCCACCGGCTGATGCGCTTGCACACGTGCCTGCACCTGCTCGGCTCGCTGATCCCGGTGCCGGTCACGGGTTGCGGCATCTCGCCGGATTCCGGCCGCATCGATTTCGATCTGCCCGAATCGACGCTCGACCGCGACACGCTCACCACGCAACTGAACGAACTCATCGGCCGCAACACGCCCGTGCGCATCGACCTGATCACGCCGGAAGAACTGGCCGCGCAGCCCGAACTGGTGCGCACCATCGGCGCGGCGCCCCCGGTGGGCGCGGGGGCCATCCGCATCATCCGTATCGACGGCATTGATCGCCAGCCGTGCGGCGGCACCCACGTGCGCGCCACCGGAGAGATCGGCCGTGTGGTCGTCACCAAGATCGAGAAGAAGAGCCGCCAGAACCGCCGCGTTGCCGTGGCGTTTGCGGATTGAACGGACGCGCGCCATGACCAAGTCCGCCACCCTGCCCCTGGGCCACACCGACCACGCTGAGCGCCGCGGCATGCTGCTCGGCTTCACCGGCGTGGCGATTTTTAGCCAGACGCTGCCGTTCACGCGCATGGCCGTGGCCGAGCTGGATGCGACCTTCGTGGCACTGGTTCGAGCGGTGTTGGCCAGTGTGCTGGCGCTGGGCCTGCTGGCAGCCACCGGCGCGTTCGCCGCAGCCAAACGGCCGCATGGCAGCCAGTGGTGGCAACTCGCGGTCACGGCGATGGGCGTGGTGGTGGGTTTTCCGCTGTTTTCGTCGCTGGCGATGCGCGATGTGCCGGCCGCGCACGGCGCCATCATCACCGGCCTGCTGCCGCTCGCGACTGCTGTGTTTGCCGCGTGGTTTGGGCGTGAACGGCCATCGACGGGGTTCTGGCTGTGTGCGGTGGTGGGCAGCGTGCTCGTCGTCTCATTTGCGCTGCTGCAAGGTGCCGGTGCCCTGCATCGCGCCGACTGGCTGCTGTTCGCCGCCATGGTGACTGGCGCCCTCGGCTATGCAACGGGCGGCAAGCTCTCGCGCGAGTTGGGCGGCACGCAGACGATTGCCTGGGCGCTGGTCATCTCGCTGCCCGTGCTGCTGCCGATGGTGGGTGCACTGGCGTGGCTGCCGTCCACGCATCAGGCCGAAGCATTGATGCATGCTTCGACGCGCGCCTGGGTGGGGCTGGCTTACGTGTCGGCCTTCTCCATGTTCATCGGCTTCCTGTTCTGGTATTCGGGCCTGGCCGCGGGCGGTGTTGCGCGGGTCGGCCAGATACAATTGCTGCAACCTTTCATGACGTTGATCGGCGGCTGGCTGCTGCTGGGCGAATCGCTCGATGCGCCCACCGTGCTGTTTGCGCTGGCAGTGATTGCCGTGGTCGGCATCGGCCGGCGAACGTCGGTACGCCGATAGCAGCGTCTTCCCCGTTTTTGTTCACCGCACTCACCAAGGAGTCAACATGTCCGCCACGCACGACGCCCAGGCAAAGCTCAAGCAACTGGGTATCGAACTGCCCGCCGCCGGTGCCCCCGCTGCCGCCTACGTCATGGCCGCGCAGACCGGCAACCAGGTCTTCCTGTCCGGCCACATCGCCAAGAAGGACGGCAAGCCGTGGGTTGGCAAGCTGGGCGCCAACATGACCACCGAGGAAGGCAAGGCCGCTGCACGCGCCATCGCCATCGACCTGATGGCCACGCTGAACACGCACCTGGGTGGCGACCTCGGCCGCGTCAAGCGCATCGTCAAGGTCATGAGCCTCGTCAACTCCACGCAGGAGTTCACCGAGCAGCACCTGGTAACCAACGGCGCGTCGGAACTGCTGGCCGAAGTGTTCGGCGACACTGGCAAGCACGCCCGCAGCGCCTTCGGCGTCGCGCAGATTCCGTTCGGCGCGTGTGTCGAGATCGAACTGATTGCTGAAGTCGCTTAAGCACCCCAATTGCGACGCGCCAGTCCTGCAAGACGGGGGCGTTGCCTGCTATCCTTTTCGCTTTGCCCACCCACGGCGCCCGCTCACGAGGTGGGCGCCGCAACACAAGGACCACACCATGGACCACACCGCCTGTACCTTCTCCAACCGTGCTCAGAAACTGACCAGCTCGGCGATCCGGGAAATCCTCAAGATCACTGAACGCCCTGAGGTCATTTCGTTTGCCGGCGGCCTGCCCGCCCCGGTCACCTTCCCGGTCGAAGCGATTCAGGCGGCGTGCGCCCGCATGTTTGCAGACAACCCGCAGGCCGCATTGCAATACGGCCCGACCGAGGGGCTGTCTGGGCTGCGTGAATGGATTGCCCAGCGTCATGGCACCACCGCATCGCGCGTGCTCATCACGACAGGCTCGCAGCAGGGGTTGGACCTGCTGGGCAAGATCTTCATTGACCCGCAAAGCAAGGTGATGGTCGAAACGCCAAGCTACTTGGGCGCTCTGCAATCGTTCTCGCTGTTCGAACCGGCCTATACGTCGGTGCCCAGCGATGACCAGGGCCTGCTGCCCGAAGCGCTCACGCCCGAGCTGACCGCCGGCGCGCGCTTCTTCTACACCATCCCGAACTTCCAGAACCCGACCGGCCGCCGCCTGCCGCTGGAGCGCCGCCAGGCCCTGGTGGCCCGCGCCAAGGAACTCGGCGTGCTGCTGGTGGAAGACGATCCGTACGGCGAGCTGAGCTACACCGGCGACCAACTGCCCTCGCTGCGCTCGCTCAACCCGGACGGCGTGATCTACATGGGCTCGTTCTCGAAGATCCTGGCGCCGGGCATGCGCCTGGGCTACATCATTGCGCCCGAGCACATCCACTTCAAACTCGTGCAAGCCAAGCAGGCGTCGGACCTGCACACGCCCAGCTTCACGCAGCGCGTGGCCTACGAGGTGCTGAAGACTGGCCTGCTCGACACGCACATCCCGAGCATCCGTAACCTGTATGGCAAGCAGTGCGAGGCGATGCTCGATTCGCTCCAGCGCCACATGCCGCAAGGCGTTCACTGGAATCGCCCGGAAGGCGGCATGTTCATCTGGGTGGAGGTGCCGGAAGGCATCGACACGATGGCGCTGCTGGAAAAAGCCGTCGCGCGCAACGTGGCCTTCGTGCCGGGCGCACCGTTCTATGCCAACGCCCCGCGCCGCAATACCCTGCGCCTGGCGTTCGTGACGGTGGCGCCGGAACGCATTGAACAAGGCATTGCCGTGCTGGGTGAGTTGCTGCGCGCAGAAATTGCGGCAGTCACACCCAAGGCCGCCTAAATTACGTAACTACGCTTACACATCCATCTAAAAAAGGAGCCGTCGTCGATGCTGCGGATCTGGGGAAGACTCTCTTCGGTCAACGTGCAGAAAGTGGTCTGGTGCGCGCGCGAGCTGTCGCTCGACCACGAGCGCATCGACGTCGGCGGCGCCTTCGGGGGCGTCGACACGCCGGAGTTCAAGGCGATGAACCCGAACGGCATGATCCCCGTCATCGAAGACGGCCTGAACGATTCCAGCGACGCGCGCTTCGTCCTGTGGGAGTCCAATGCGATCGTGCGTTATCTCTCCGCACGCTACGGCCCGGGCAACCTGTACCCGCTTGAACTGCACGAGCGCGCAGACGCCGATCGCTGGATGGATTGGCAGACCACCTCATTCAGCCCGTCGATGGTGGATGCGTTCCTGCAGCTCGTACGTACCCCGGAAGACCAGCGCGACGCCACCCGCATCGAGCGCTCGCGCCAGGCTGCCGAGCGCACCACCGCCATCCTCGACACCGTGCTGGCCAAACAGCCCTATATGGCCGGCCAGCGCTTCACCATGGCGGACATCGTGTGCGGCTGCGCCGCACACCGCTGGTTCGGGCTGCCGATCGAGCGTCCGGCGCGTCCCCACCTCGAGCGCTGGATGGCCGAGCTGCGCGATCGGCGCGCGGCGCAGGAAGTGTTGGCGTTGCCGGTGGTCTGAACAAAAGTCTGCGCGATTAATAGGCTGTTACAAACCTCCAGTCATCCACACCCACCGGGCTCCCGTTCAAGAGCGGTAGGCGCAAGCGTCATTCCGTGTGACGCGCCTCATGTCCGGGCGCCCGCCCTGGAATGACTAGGAGATGTCTTGATGAAGCACGTTGGATTCCGCCTTTTGCTGCCCGTGTTGGCGCTCAGCAGTGCGCTGGCCGGTTGTGTGGTCGCGCCAATCGAGCCGCCCACGGTGGCCCCGGCAGGTGTGGTGTATGTCGCACCAGTGGCTGTCGCCCCTGGACCGGGCTATACCTGGCGCTATCACGCGCACTACGGCTGGGGATGGTGGCACCCGCACCATGGCTGGCACGAGGGTTGGCGTTAAGCCAACACCGTAGCTGATTGCGGTAGCATCACCAACCGCGCACGGCCTTCAACGCCGGCGCGGTTTTTTGTTTTTACCGAGGGAAACCCGGATGCGATTCCACCGACTTTCCACCCCCGTCGCCACGATCCTGTGGGGCGTGCTGTATCTGGTTGCCGCCATCGTGTCGCACCGCCTGAACGGGCCGGTGGACATGACGGGCTATATCTGGCTGCCGGCGGGCGTGACCATGGCGGCCTTCATGCTGCGGCCGTACCGCGAATGGCCGGGGTTGGGTGCCGCTTTTGCCGTAGCGCAACTGGCGCTGGCCGCTATCGAGCACACCAATCCGGCGCACGCGATGCTCTTCGCGCTGGACGAGGTCGGCAGTTCGGCATTGGCCGTGGCGCTGATTCGGCTGATGGGCGTGCCGCTTGAAGGGTTGTACTTCCTGCGCGCCATGCTAACGGCGGGCGCGATCAGCGGCATTGTCGGCGCGCTGTTCGGGGCGGCATGGTTTGCGTGGTCACAGGGCGGCTCGTTCGGACACGTCTTCCGGGTCTGGGGCGCATCGGATTTCCTGGGCGTGCTGATTGTCACGCCAGTGCTGGCGGCCTGGTCGCGCTTTCGCGCATTCCGCTCGGGGGGGACCGATCGCACCGACTTCCTGCTCGGTCTGGTGGCCTTCATCGCGCTGGCCGTGTCGTCTTACGTGGTCTTCGATGGCAACAGCGCGGACAAGTTTGGCGATGGCATTGGTTTTGCGCTGACCTACGTCCCGCTGTTCTTTGCCGTGGTGGTGGCCCTGCTGTGGGGCGGGCGCGGCGGCTCGGTAGCGGTGCTGCTGCTGGCGCTGGTGGCGCTCACGCAAACGGCCGAAGGCGATGGCCCGTTTGCGGTGCTCGATCGCCACTACGGCCAATCGCTGCTGGAAACGCAGTTGTACCTGGGCGTTGCCGCACTGCTGGTGCTGCTGGTGAGCGCACTCAAAACCACGCGCGAGCAACTGCACGAGCAAAGCGCGCACTGGCAGAACCGCGTGGAGCTGGCGCTGGCCGCGTCCAGCCAGCTCGTCTACACCATCGACCCGGCCAGCGGCCGAATCGACTGGGGCGGCGACGTGACGCTGGCCTTCGGGCACGACGCGCAGACCATGGCTTCGGTCTCCACCGTGCTGCAGCTCGTGCATCCGGACGACCGCGCCGGCTTGAGCGCCCGTTGGCTGGGCACGCCGGTATTCGACGATGAGGCTGTCCCGCCCGCACGCCGGCAAACGCTGCGCCTCACCGCGCGTGACGGCACGTTGCATACAGTGGTGGATACCGGCGGGCCGCTGACGGACGCCGTGGGCAATACGGCGCTGGTGGCCGGCACCTGGTCGGTCGAGACGGCACTGTGACCACGCCGGCGCCCGGCAGCACGGCTGTGCTGCTGATCCATGGCCTGGGCGGCACGTCCTACGATCTGGGCGTGCTGCAGAAAGCGCTGCGCAACGCGGGCGCGGTGGCGCTCGCCCCCACCCTGCCCGGCCATGGCACGCGCCCGGAAGACCTGCTCGCCACGCATGCCGAGGCGTGGCTCGATACGCTTGCGCAAACGTACAACCAACTCCTGGCCGAGCATGAAACGGTGCACATCGCTGGCATGTGCATGGGCGCGCTGCTGGCGCTGGTGCTGGCGCATCGCGTGCGACACGGCGTGGATCGCCCACAAGCCAGGCTGGCGCTGCTGGCAACGCCTATGTACATCGACGGCTGGTCGACACCGTGGTACCGGGAGCTGCGTCACGCGGTGTACCGGATTCCCGGCATGGCCGCGCGCATGCGTGTGGAAGAAGACGAGCCCTTCGGCATCAAGAACCCGCTGTTGCGACGGATCATCAAGGCCAAGCTCGCGCGCGGCGACAGCTTCCACTATCCGTGGGTGCCGCTCACGTGCATTCGCGAAGTCGATCGGCTGCGCGCCAAGGCACATGCAGCCATGCGCACCACCCCCTGCGAGACGCTGATCATCCACGCCCGTGAAGACGAACTGACCAGCCTGCGTTCTGCCGAGACCCTGCAGGCCAACTTGCCGCATGCCCGCACCGTGGTGCTGGAAAACAGCTACCACATGATCTGCGTAGACAACGACCGTGATCAGGTCGCGGCCGAGCTGCTGGGCTTCTTCCAGTTCGACCCGGCGGCCGCCAGGCGTAAGGCCACAGCCGCCACCGATTGAGCGAGTCGATCAGGCCGCCGGCCCGGCAGTCTCGTGCTCGTGCGCCGCATCCAGCCGGCGCTGGCGCTCGCTGCCCTTGAACACGCGCCGCACCACCACAAAGAACACCGGCACCAGGAACACCGCCAACACCGTCGCCGTGATGATGCCGCCCAGCACACCCGTACCGATCGCGCGCTGGCTGGCGGATGCCGCCCCCGTTGCCATCGCCAGCGGCACCACGCCGAAGGCAAACGCCAGCGAGGTCATCACGATCGGCCGGAAGCGCAGGCGTGCGGCCTCCAGCGTGGCCTCGATCAGGCCCATGCCCTGCGCCACCAGGTCCTTGGCGACTTCGATGATCAGGATCGCGTTCTTGGCTGACAGGCCGATCGTGGCGATCAAGCCGACCTTGAAGTAGATGTCGTTGGGCAGGAAACGCAGCGTGGCACCCAGCAGTGCACCAAACACCCCAAGCGGCACCACCAGCATGACGGCCAGCGGAATCGACCAGCTTTCATACAACGCCGCCAAACACAGGAACACCACCAGGATCGACAGCGCAAACAGCGCCGGCGCCTGCGCACCCGACAAGCGCTCTTCGAACGATTGACCGGTCCACTCATAGCCAAAGCCGTCGGGCAAGTCACGCACGATGGATTCCATGGCGGCCATCGCCTCACCCGAACTGTGGCCGGGTGCGGGTGAGCCGGTGATCGACATGGCCGGGAAGCCGTTGTAGCGGTCCAGCTTGAGCGGCCCGACGATCCACTTGGCGGTGGTGAAGGCGGACAGCGGCACCATGGCGCCCGCCGCGTTGCGCACGTGCATGCGGCCGAGCTGCTCAACCGACACGCGCTGCTTGCCGTCAGCCTGCACGATCACGCGGCGCACCTGGTTGCGATAGACGAAGTCGCCCGCATAGTCGGAGCCGAACATCACGGCCAGCGTGCGGTTGATGTCGTCAATCGACACGCCCATCGACAGCGCCTTCTTGCGGTCCACGTCGATCAGGATCTGTGGGGCATCACCCTGGCCGGCAAAGGTCACGTCCGACAGTGCCGGATGCTTGGCGGCCGCGGCCAGTACGTGGTCGCGCGCTTGCGCCAGGCGCTCGTAGCCGGCGCCGCCACGGTCCTGCAGACGCAGATCGAAGCCGGGCTTGCTGCCCAACTCCGGCAGCGCGGGCGAGTTCATCGCCATGACCATCGTGCCCTTGATCTTGCCGAACGCGGCATTGGCGCGAGCAACCACGGCGTCGACGTGCTGGTCGTCACCCTTGCGGTGCTTCCACTCCTTGAGCGTGAGGAACAGCATGGCCGCGTTCTGCCCATTGCCGTACAGGCTGAAGCCGGTAATGGCCAGCGTTGAAGCGACAGCCGGCTCCTTGGTCATGAAGTAATGCTCGGCCTCGCGCACCACGTCGAGCGTCTGTGCCTGCGTGGCCCCCGTGGGCAGCATGACGACAGTCATGAACTCGCCGGTGTCCTCTTCCGGCAGGAAGGCGGTCGGTAAGCGCATGAACAACAGCACCACCACGCCGATGATCGCGCCATAGACAATCAGCGCGCGGCCGGTACGCGTCAGCAGCTTGGCGACACCACCTTGGTAACGCGCAGTCAATCGCCCAAAACCGCGGTTGAACGCGCCGAAGAAGCCCTTGCGCTCAGTGCTGTGCCCAGGCTCCACCGGCTTGAGCAACGTCGCGCACAAGGCCGGCGTCAACGTCAGCGCCAGGAAGGCCGAGAACACCATCGACACCGCCAGCGACAACGAGAACTGCCGATAGATGTTGCCCACCGCGCCGCCAAAGAACGCCATCGGCACGAACACCGCCGTCAGCACCAGCGAGATGCCGACGATGGCCCCGCTGATCTGCCGCATGGCCTTGGCCGTCGCATCGCGCGGCGAGAGCCCTTCTTCGTGCATCACCCGCTCGACGTTTTCCACCACCACGATGGCATCGTCAACGAGGATACCGATGGCGAGCACGAGGCCAAACAGCGTCAGCACGTTGATGGAAAAGCCCATCGGCAGCATCACCGCAAACGTGCCCAGCAGCGCAATCGGCACGACCAGCGTGGGGATGAGCGTGGCACGCAGGTTCTGCATGAACAGCATCATCACCAGAAACACCAGCACCACCGCTTCGAGCAACGTCTTCACCACCTGCTCGATGGCGATGCCGACAAAGCGCGAGCTGTCATACGCCACTTCGTAGCGCACGCCCGGCGGGAAATGTGCCTGCGCCTCGTCCAGCACCGCACGCACGCGCTTGGCCACACCCACCGCGTTGGCGCCCGGCGCGAGCTTGATACCGATGGTCGTGGCCGGCTTGCCGTTCATGCGCGAAAGGTACAGGTAGTCGCTACCGCCCAGCTCCACGCGCGCCACATCGCGCAGCAGCACCATGCGGCCCTGCGCATCCGCACGCAACGGAATCTGGCCGAACGCATCGGGCGTGGTCAGCCCGTCGTCACCGGTGATGCTCGCGTTGATGGGCGCACTGCCCGGCACCGCCCCGCTGCCGATTTCCCCCACGGTGATGCGCGCGTTGTAACGGCGCACGGCATCGCTCAAGTCGCCCGCGGTCAGGCCGAGTGCGGTGAGCTTGTCCGCATCGGGCCAGATGCGCATGGCGTATTCCGCATCGAACAACTGTGCGGTACCGACACCCGGCACGCGGCGCAGCTGCGGAATCAGATCGGACGAGGCCAGATCACCCAGGTCGATACCGTCGAAGCGGCCACGCTCGGCCGTCAGCGACAGATACATCATGTAGTTCTCGGCCGCTTTCTCAATGCGGATGCCGTTGCGGCGCACGACTTCGGGCAGGCGCTCCTCGACGATCTTCAGGCGGTTCTGCACCTCTACCGCCGCCAGATCGGGGCTGGTGCCCTGCTTGAACGACAGGTTGATCGACACGTTGCCCGCCGCATCGGACGACGACGACATGTACAGCAGCCCCGGCGCCCCGTTCATCTCGCGCTCGATGATGGCCGTGACAGCGCTCTCCGCCGTGCGCGCGGACGCGCCCGGATAGTTGGCACTGATGCTGACGTTGGGCGGCGCGATGTTCGGATACTGGGCCACCGGCAAGCTCGGCAGCGCAAGCAGGCCGGCCAGGATGATGGCCACCGCAATCACCCAGGCAAAGACCGGGCGGTCGATAAAGAAACGTGCCATGGTCAGCCTTTGGTGCGCTCGGTCGGCTTGGTGTCAGCGGCACTATCGGTGACGCTACTGGCGTGCTTGGTGGCAGGCACCGGCTTGACGGCCATGCCGGCTTCCAGCGTTTGCATGCCGGGGATGGCAACACGCTCACCGCCGGTCAGGCCGCTCGTCACGAGCCACTGATCGCCGGCCAACGTTTGCGCAGCCACGGGTTGCGCCGCCAGCGTGTTGTCGGCCTTCACCACGAACACGGTCGCGCCATGGCGATCGCGCTGCAAGGCGCCCTTCGGAATCGTCACCGCGCCCTGCTGCACGGCGTGCGACAGCTTCACGCGGACGTACATGCCGGGCAGCAACAGGCCATCCGGATTCGGCAGCACGGCCCGCATCGAGACGTTGTCCGTCGCGCGGTCCACCGCCAGATCCGAGAACAGCAGTTTGGCCGGGCGCTCGTAGGCCACGCCATCGCTCAGGATCACTTGCACGCCAATGTCCTGCCCCGTCAATGCGGCAGCCTGCCCTTTCTTGAGAGCACGTTGCAAGGCAAGCACCTCGGCAGCAGGCTGGGCGAAGTCAACGTAGATCGGGTCGATCTGCTCGACCGTGGTGAGCGGCGTGGCGGCATCTTCCTTGACCAGCGCGCCTTCGGTCACCTGCGCGCGGCGCGAGCGGCCACCAATGGGCGCGGTAACCGTGGCATAGCCCAGGCGCAGTTGCGCGGTCTCCAGCGCGGCGCGGGCGGAAACCACGTCGGCTGCAGCCTGACGCTCGGTGGATTGCGCTTCGGCGTATTCGAGTTCGCTCACGGCGCGCGTGGCCGCCAGGCCCTTGTAGCGCGCGGCCTTGTCGCGGGCAATGGCGGCTTGCGCCTGCGCACGGGCGAGCGCACCCTGTGCCGCGTCCACCTGCGCCTTGAGCGGTGCGGGATCAATGCGGAACAGCACCTGGCCCGCCTTGACCACCTGCCCTTCTTCATAGGCGCGCTTGAGCACGATGCCATCGACGCGCGCGCGCACTTCTGCCGTGCGATACGGCTCGATACGGCCGGGCAACTCGGTCACCAGCGGTGCATCGGAACGCTGCGCAACCGCAAACTCGACTTCCGGCGGGCCGGCAGGTTTGGCAGCCTCATCAGCGTGCTTGCTGCAGGCCACCAGCGCGCCGAACACACCTACGCAGAACAACCACCGGAACGAACGGGAACCCTGGGACAACACAGAGAACATCATGGGAAAGGGGGCTGGGCGCGTGCGCGCCCGAGATATTGAAAAAGCGAAGCGGAAGGCTAGCACGCAGCCCCGCTACGGCTTGGTCGATTGATTTCCCAATCTGATCAAGACCTTACGAAGCAGGCACTTCCCCAAGGCGCCTGCGTACATGTACTGCGTGAAGCGGCGTCAGAACACGCGCCCCAACTGCAGGTAGACGTTCCACACGCCCTGCGGCGCCAGTGCAAAACCGAAGTACAACGGCCCGATCGGGCTGTTACCGCCGACGAACACGCTGCCACTCTTCAGGTAACCGCCGCGACCGAAGTTGTTGCGCAACTGCCAGACGTTGCCCGCCTCTGCACTCGCGCCAAAGACCGGTGCGCGCAAACCCAGCAGATCATCCACGCGCAGGTCGTACAGATAGGTCAGGCGGCCATACAGCAGGTACTGCCCGTTGAACTGGTCCTGCGCATAGGCAGAAAGGTGCTGGAAGCCACCAAGATAGAAACCCTCATTGGCGCCGTTACCACTGTTACCGCCGTTCTCCTGCGTCGGGCTGTTTGCGCCGAACTGCCCCGCCCCTTCCAGCGCGACGTTGAACGTGTGGCGCCCATAACTCGTCGCCCACAGGCCCTTGGCCTGGGCGATGTTGTACTTCTTGTCGGGCGAGCCGAAGCCTGCTTCCACGCTGCCGAACAGGTAGTAGCCCCTGCGCGGGAACAGCGCATCGTCAAGCTGGTCCAGTGTGAGCTGCGCACGGAATGCCGGCTGAGTGGCAGTCAGGGATGGAAGATTGAGCGCATCGACGATTTCGCCGGAGTCATCCGTCACCAGCGACAGGTAGTTGTAGGTCGCGTTTTTTTTCACGTAGTTCACCCCCAGCCGCAGCTCGCCCTTGCGGCCCAGTGGGATGCCCATGTCGACACCGGCACGCGTCGTTTCGATGGTGAGACTGTTGAACGGTCTGGCGTCTTTGGTTGGTGGCTGATCGTCAAAGTACTGATCCGAGCGGCGGCGTGAATACTCTGCATAGGGCGCGATATAGAACCCCCGTGCGGGCCACAATGGCTGCCGCAGCTCGGTATGGATGCTCGCCCGGTTGCTGCCGAGCACGATGTCGTTGCGCCACTCCAACCCACTCTGCGTAAGCCATGGATAACGATGGCCAAGGTTGATGTTGAACGCGCCGCGCCCATCGAAGTTGGTCGACATGCCCAAGCCGAACAGGAAGAACTGGTTGCCCCACGATTTCTCGTGCGCGTCGATCTTGAGCGTGTGCACACCGTTCTCTTCCACCAGACGCTGCGTCACGGTTTCAAAGTCGCCGGTCGTCGCCAGGGCCGACAGCTCGCGGTTGAGCTCTTCAGCGTTGTAGGGGTCACCCTCGCGCACCTTGAGCAGCTGGCGCACGCGCGCCACCGGCACGCGGCCGCTGGTGGTCACATCAATGGCATCGATGCGCGCATTCTCCGCCAGCACGCCCTGCGGCACGTGGGCAGCGCGGTAGGCCGCATAGGCCTGCGGCGAGATCGACAGCGCCGCCAGCTTGGCCTCGACGCCCCGCGCCGATTTCTCGCCCTGGGCCACACCCTGCGGGCCCTTGGCAAAGTCGGTGAACGACAACTCATTGAGCTGCGGTTCGATCAGCACGTCGCGCCCCCGCAACAGTGCCTTCTGCGCGCGCACGTTCTGGCCGACCAGGATGGTGATCATCTGCTGCGTCACCGCGGCCGGAGAGTCCAGGTCTTCCGGGCGCTGCAGGTCGGAGCCGATGTTGACGGCGATGATGATGTCCGCGCCCATGTCGCGCGCCAGCTGCACCGGCAGGTTGGCCACCAGGCCGCCGTCGACCAGCGTGCGCCCATCCACCTCGATCGGTGCAAACAGGCCGGGCACCGCCATGCTCGCGCGCATCGCCAACGGCAGCGAGCCGCGATCGAGGATCACCGGATCACCCGTGGCAAGGTCGGTTGCCATGGCCTTGAACGGAATCGGCAACTGCGAAAACTTGATGTTGTCGGGCCACTGCGCCGTCCAGTTCTTGAGCAGCGCCAGCAGGCGGTTGCCCTGCACCAGCCCGGCCGGCAGCTTGAGCTTGCCGTTGCCATAACCGGCAGACAGACCGATCGGATACTGAAAATCATCCTCACGCAGCGATTGGGGCAGCTTGGCGCGCTCGTTGCGGTCGAAGGCGATGTCGCTCAGGTCAACCTGGGTGAGCTTCTGCTCCAGCGCATCGGCCCGCAGGCCGCTGGCATAAAGCCCGCCCACCACGGCACCCATGCTGGTGGCGGCAATCACGTCCACGGGAATCCGCATGCGCTCCAGCGTTTTCAGCACGCCGATATGCGCATAGCCGCGCGCCCCGCCGCCCGACAGCACAAGGCCGATGCGCGGGCGCGTGGATTCGCTTTTCTCGGGTGTCGATGCGGCGTCGGACGCCGTCTGGGCGCGCGCTACCGGCAAGGACGCGACTAGCGCGATCAGCAAAACCAGCCCGGCAACGGCCAGGCGGCGCAGAGAGAGAGCCGTCAGGAAAGCCATGAAGGAAGGATCGATCGGGGCTGATTTGTTATCAAATGAAACTTTGCAGGCGCAATGATTCCACAACCCGGATTTACCCGGTGCAAATCCTGCGCACCGCACCAAGCCGCACAACATCGGGCGTCGCGCGCCGATGAATACTTTTCAGGTTGAAAGTGACAGAATATTGCGCAGAACCCGACACGCTTGTTCCTAAAATCCGCGTTCGCCTCGTTGATCTATCCAGACGCGGCCGCAAGAAGACGTTCGGTATCGCCAAGAACTGAAACGCCCAGAAACAGGAGGAGATCAAGATGTGGAATCAAGTCTATGACCCGCTCGGCAGTGCCGTGTGGTCAACCATCGCGGCCGGGGTACCGGTGGCCGTGCTGCTGTGTTCGCTGGCCTTCTTTCATATGCAGGCCCATCTGGCTGCGGGCCTGGCGCTGATTGTCGGCATCGGCATTGCGTCGTTCGTGTTTGGCATGCCGGCCGCCATGGCAGGCAAGGCAGCGGGCCTTGGCATCGTCTCCGGCCTGTTCCCGATCGGCTGGATCGTCCTCAACATCATCTTCCTGCACCGGCTCACCACCTTGAATGGGTCATTCAAGGTCTTGCAGAGCTCCATCTCGGGCATTACCGAAGACCGCCGCCTGCAACTGCTGCTGGTGGCGTTCAGCTTTGGCGCCTTCTTTGAAGGCGCAGCGGGCTTCGGCACACCGGTGGCGGTCACGGGCGCCATCCTGATCGGCCTGGGTTTCTCGCCGCTGGCGGCGTCTGGCCTGGCGCTGATCGCCAACACCGCCCCGGTGGCCTTCGGGGCATTGGGTGCGCCCCTCATCGGGCTGGCCTCGGTCACGGGGCTGGACTTGCTGAAGCTGTCGGCCATGGTGGGCCGCCAGTTGCCGTTCTTCTCGGTGCTGGTGCCGTTCTGGCTGATCTGGGCGTTTGCGGGCTTCCGCGGCATGCTGCAGATCTGGCCGGCGATCCTGGTGGCGGGCGTGTCGTTCGCCATTCCGCAGTTCCTGGTGTCGAACTTCCATGGCCCGTGGCTGGTGGACGTGATTGCGGCGCTGGTGTCGATGGGCTCGCTCACGCTGTTCCTGAAAGTGTGGAAGCCCAAGACCATCTGGACGTCGACGGCCCTGCGCAACCGTGAAGACAACTCCCGCGTCGATCCCGAAGCCGCCGCTGAAGCCCGCGAAGCCACCACTGCCACCGACGGCAAGATCAGCCGGATGCAAGCGTGGCTGCCGTGGGTGATCCTGACCGTCTTCGTATTCATCTGGGGCGTGCCGCAGTTCAAGGCGCTGGTCGACGGCATCTGGCAATTCAAGTTCCCGATTCCGGGGCTGGACAAGATGGTGGTCAAGGGCCCGCCGGTAGTCGCCAAGGAAACCAAGGAAGGCGCGGTGTTCCTCTTCAACGTGCTGTCGATGGCGGGTACGGGCATTCTGGTCTCGGCCGTCGTGGGTGGCCTGCTGATGGGCTATTCGATCCCGCGCATGCTCAAGGAGTACTGGAACACCATCAAGCTCACGCGCTATTCGCTGCTGACCATCTGCGCGATGTTCGGCATTGGGTACCTGACCCGCTACTCCGGTCTGGACGCCACGCTGGGCCTGGCCTTTGCGCACACCGGCGTGCTGTATCCGCTGTTCGGCACGATGCTGGGCTGGCTGGGCGTGGCACTCACCGGTTCGGACACGGCATCGAACGTGCTGTTCGGCGGCCTGCAAAAGACCACCGCCGAGCAACTCGGCCTGCCGCCGCTGCTGATGGCGGCGGCCAACAGTTCGGGCGGCGTGATGGGCAAGATGATCGATGCGCAGTCCATCGTGGTGGCCTCCACCGCCACCAAGTGGTACGGCCACGAGGGCGACATCCTGCGCTACGTGTTCTTCCACTCGATTGCACTGGCCTTCCTGGTGGGGCTGATGATCACGCTGCAGGCATACGTGGAGCCGTTCACGCACATGGTCGTGCATTGAAGACCCGGCGCTATCAGCACAAGAAGCCGCTCAAACCGAGCGGCTTTTTTTGTGCCGCCGCCAGCAACTGAGACCGCCAATGGACTTGGAACACGCCGCGCTCTTCACCCCGAATGCCCAGGCTCGGGCAAGGGTTCTTTCGCGCGCGTATGATGGTTCGCTCTTCCGCGCACGCCCCGCCCTGGGGCGTCGGTCCCTTCCTCCCGATCCGACATGCTGCTGCGCCGCCTGGAAAAGCTCGTTGACCCGTTCCGTCCCCTGCCCGACACCCAGCCTCCGGGCGACGTCTGGCGCTTCTACGCCCACTTCCTGCGCGAGGTGCGCGGCGTGTTCGCGCTCCTGCTGCTCGTGGGGCTGCTGGGCGCGTTGATCGAGGTCGCGCTGTTCGACTTCCTCGGCCGCATCGTCGACATGATCCAGGCGACACCCGGGGATGTGTTCTTCGCACGCCACCGCAACGAGCTGCTGTGGATGGCCTTTGTCGCGCTGATCGCCCGGCCGGTCATCTTTGGTCTGCACGATGTGCTGGTGCATCAGGTCATCAACCCGAACCTGTCGAACCTGATCCGCTGGCAGAACCACCGCTACGTGCTCAAGCAGAGCCTGACGTTCTTCCAGAACGACTTTGCCGGCCGCATTGCCCAGCGCATCATGCAGACCGGCTTTTCACTGCGCGATTCGGCCGTGCAGTCGGTGGATGCGCTCTGGCATGTGCTGATCTACTCGGTCAGCGCGCTGGTGCTGTTTGCCAAGGCGGACTGGTGGCTGGTCGTGCCGCTGCTGGTGTGGATCGGCTGCTACATCGCCGCGCTCAGCTATTTCGTGCCGCGCGTGAAGGCGCGCTCGGTCATCGCCTCGGAGTCGCGCTCCAAGCTCATGGGCCGCATCGTCGACGGCTACACCAACATCACCACGCTCAAGCTGTTCGCGCACACGCAGCACGAAGAAACCTATGCGCGCGATGCGATGGCCGAGCAGACCGACAAGACGCGCCTCTCGGGCCGCATGATCAGCGGCATGGATTTCACCATCACCGCCATGAACGGCCTGCTGATTGCGGGCACGACAGCACTCGCGCTGTGGCTGTGGAGTGAGGGCCGCGTGAGCGCCGGCACCATCGCGCTGACCACGGGGCTGGTGATCCGCATCAACAACATGTCGGGCTGGATCATGTGGGTGGTCAACGGCATCTTCGAGAACGTCGGGCAGGTGCAGGACGGCATGCAGACCATCGCCCTGCCGCGCACGGTGACGGACCGCCCCGATGCCAAACCGCTGCACGTCACACGCGGCGAGGTGCGCTTCGAGCAAGTGGGCTTTCACTACGGCAAGGGCAGCGGCGTGATCGAGGGGTTGGATCTCGTCGTACGCCCTGGCGAGCGCATCGGCCTGGTCGGCCCGTCGGGTGCGGGCAAGTCGACGCTGGTCAACCTGCTGCTGCGCCTGTACGACGTGGAGCGCGGCCGCATTCTGGTGGACGGCCAGGACATTGCCGTCGTCACACAAGAGAGCCTGCGCGCGCAAGTCGGCATGGTCACGCAGGATACGTCGCTGCTGCATCGCTCCATTCGCGACAACCTGCGCTACGGCAAACCCGACAGCACCGAAGCGGAACTGATGGAAGCCGTGCGCCGCGCACGCGCTGATGAGTTCATCCCGCACCTGTCGGATGCACAAGGCCGACGCGGCTTTGATGCGCTGGTCGGCGAGCGTGGTGTGAAGCTCTCGGGCGGCCAGCGCCAGCGCATTGCCATTGCGCGCGTGCTGCTCAAGGATGCGCCGATCCTGATCCTGGACGAAGCCACGTCAGCGCTGGATTCAGAAGTGGAAGCCGCGATCCAGGAAAGCCTGGAAACGCTGATGCACGGCAAGACGGTGATTGCGATTGCGCACCGCCTTTCGACCATCGCGCGGATGGACCGGCTAGTGGTGCTCGACGGCGGCCGCATCGTGGAGAGCGGCACGCATGCGGAGCTGCTGGCACACGGCGGTCTGTACGCCCGCCTGTGGGCGCATCAGACCGGTGGTTTTGTCGGGGTCGACTGAGCCTTACGACAGCCGGCGGCCCAGCGTTTCCGGCACCATCGCCAAGCCGATCAGCGACACCAGCCCGCACCCGATCACATACAGCGCGGGTGCGTTCGCATTGCCGGTAAGCTGGATCAGCTCGGTCGAGAAGAACTGCGCAAAGCCGCCGAAGATGGCGATGGCAACGCAGTAGGCAATCGACAGCCCGGTGGCGCGCAGCCGCTGCGGCAGCACCTCGCTCACGAGCACCATCGACGCCGGCGAGGTCATCGACATCGGCACCGACAGGCAGCCCACCACGATCAGCAGCCGCGCCAGCGAGGGCTCGGCGTTGATCAGTGCGAAGGCCGGATAGACCATGACCAGCAGCGCCACGCGCGACCACAGCACCACCTTGCGGCGCCCGACCTGATCTGCGAGCCAGCCCGCGAACGGTGACAGCAGCACCTGCACCACGGAAGCGACGCACGCCGCCCAGATGCCCAGCGACAGCGGCATGTGCAGCACGCTGACGGCGTAATTGCTGAGGTAGTAGACGATGATGTACGTCGACGAGGCCACGCCGATCATCAGCAGGATGCTCGCCACCAGTGCGCGGCGATGCTCGCGCAGGAGCGGCAGCGTTGCATCGGCTTCATGCGTGCTCGACGGTGCCGCAGTTTCCTCAAGACGGCGGCGGATGATGAGGCCGACCGGGATCACGAGAATGCCGATCAGAAACGCGACCCGCCAGCCCCACGACTCCAGCTGCGCCGGCGCCAGCACGTTGCTCAGCAGCAGGCCCACCAGCGCGCCGAACAGCGCGGCAAGCCCCTGGCTGAATGGCTGCCAGCTCGTGTAGAAGCCACGCGAACGGTCGTTGGCGTATTCGAGCAGCAGCGCGGTCGAGGCGCCCATCTCGCCGCCGATGGCGAAGCCCTGCACGAGCCGCGCGAGCACAACGAGAATCGGCGCGACGATGCCGATCTGCGCATACGTCGGCGTCACCACAAAGATCAAGGACGACAGGCCCATCAACCACAGCGTGAGCGCCACGGCCGGTTTGCGGCCTACGCGGTCGGCGTACATGCCGATCAGCAGACCGCCGAGCGGGCGCATCAGGAAGCCCACGCCAAACGTGGCGAAGGACATCAGCAACTGGCCCGTGGCGTTGCCGACCGGAAAGTACAGCCGGCCAATCAGCGTGGCAAAGAAGCTGTAGACCACGAAGTCGTAGAACTCGAGGCCGTTGCCGATGGTGATGGCAGCAATCGCACGTGGGCGCGACAGCGGGCGCTGGTGCGCCGCTGCGTCGCTGCCGGCCGTTCCGCCGTAAGACGGTGCGGTGGTGTTGTTGGACATGGGGGTGGTCTCCGGAATGATTGTTTTTAGGTCGACTGACTGGCTCAGACCCCGCTCGCCTCTTCCGCCAGCGCACCTGCGGCGGTCGGCTTGACGCGGAGGTACCACGCAGCCGACACCAGCGCCACCCAGCCTGCGCCGACGTACAGCGCCACGCGGGTGTCTTCCATGTAGCCCAGCACACCGATCACGAACAGCATGAAGGCGATGGCAAGTGCCGGACCGACCGGCCACAGCGGCACCTTGAACTTGAGCGCGTGCACTTCCTCGGCCGACAAGCGGCGGCGCATGGCCACCTGCGAGAGCAGGATCATCAGCCACACCCACACCGTCGCGAAGGTGGCAATGGACGCGATGATGAGGAACACGTTCTCGGGAATCAGATAGTTCAGCACCACCCCGCCCAGCAGCGCGCCAGCCATGGTCAGCACCGTCACCCAGGGCACGCCGTGGCGGGACGTTGCGGCAAAGATGCGCGGCGCCTGGCCCTGCTCAGCCATGCCGTACATCATGCGGCCCGCGCCGAAGATGTTGCTGTTGATAGCCGAGATGGCCGCCGAGATGACGATCAGGTTGAGGATCGCCGCGGCAGACTTGATGCCCAGGCCCGAGAAGATCTGCACGAACGGGCTGCCCTGGCCACCGATGCCCGTCCACGGGAAGATCGCCATCAGCACGCACATCGTCAGCACATAGAACAGCAGGATGCGCGCGGGCACGGCGTTGATGGCCTTGGGGATGACCTTCTCGGGGTTCTGCGCTTCACCGCCGGTGATGCCGATGATCTCGACGCCGCCGTAGGCAAACATCACCACCGCAAGCGAGGCGACGAGGCCACCCACACCGTGCGGCAGGAACCCATCGTGCGCCCACAGGTTGCTCAGGCCGGGCGCCTGCTCGCCGTTCATCTGTACGCCGAGGAACAGGATTGCGATGCCGCCGACGATCATCGCGCCAATCGCCACGATCTTGATCAGCGCGAGCCAGAACTCCATCTCGCCGAACACCTTGACGTTGCACAGGTTCAGCGCGCAGATCAGCATGACGATGCCGAGCACCCAGATCCACTGCGGCACATCGGGAAACCAGAAGCCCATATAGATGCCAAAGGCCGTCACGTCCGCCAGGCAGACGATCACCATTTCGAGGATGTACGTCCACCCCGTGAGGAAGCCGGCGAGCGGCCCGAGGTTGTCGCGCGCATAGCGCCCGAACGAGCCGGAGACGGGCTGGCGCACCGCCATTTCGCCCAGCGCGCGCATCACCATGTACACGGCCGCGCCACCGAGGATGTACGCCAGGATCACAGCCGGCCCCGCCAGTTGGATGGCCGATGCAGACCCATAGAAGAGGCCCGTGCCGATGGCCGAACCGAGCGCGAGAAAGCGGATATGCCGCGCGCGCAGGTTGCGTTGAAGGTGTTCCAATCTGTCTCCTGTCCTGTCTGGGTAAGCAAGGTGGCCTTTGGGGCTTACCGCTGCGGCATGCGGATCTTCGTCCGCTTGACACCAGTGCGGCGCGGCTCGGACACGCGACAGCACGCGCGCCGAAGCATAGCCACCATATCTAAGCAACATCGCAATAATTCGTATACTCTTGTATATACAATTAAAGCGGCACTAGGGTGTTCCCGAGGTTTCGAGAATAGGAAGTGCAGCGCACTCGATTTCTTGAATCGCGCGCCATGAAAAAAGGCGAACCCAGTTCGCCTTTTTGATCACCCGCGGCGCCGATGCATCGCGCCCGCCCTTAGACGCTAGACCCAGCCCAGCCCGCCCACGAGCGCGCCAAGCCCCACCAGCAGCAGCGGATGCACGCGCGTGAACGTGCAGGCCAGCACTGTCGCTACCGTCAGCACGATGGTGCCGATGCTGTGATCTGCCCCGCGCGTCAGCACCCAGCCGGTTGCGAACATCAGGCCGATGGTCAGCGGTGCCAGACCACGGCGGACCAGCGTGACCCAGCGGGCGTCGGGCGCACGGTCCATGACACGGGCAATCACCCCCGCAATCACGCAGGACGGCCCGCAGATGCCCACCAGGGCAACAATCGCACCGCCCAACCCAGCAGACTGCCAGCCGAACAGTTCGACAAACAGCACGTTCGGCCCCGGTGCAGCCTGCGAGATGGCATACATGGCGCTCAACTGCTCGCTGGTCATGTAGTGTCGCGTGTCGACCAGGAAGCGATGCATGTCAGGCAGCGTTGAGCTGGCCCCACCAATGGCGAGAAACGACAGCATCAGGAAGTGCCAGAACAGGTCGAACAGCGTGGTGAGGTAGCTCACCGCGTTGCCCTCCACTCCAGCACAAGTGCCAGCGGAATCAGCACCAGCATGACCGGCAGCAGCGGCCATTGCAGCACGCCAATCGCCAGGAACACCGCTAAGCCAATGCCGATGGCGCGCCACGTGCGCGACTGCCCTTGCGCCAGCCGGACGGCCGTCGAGAGCACCAGCCCCGCCGCCACCGCCGCCATACCCTTGAGCAGGTTCTGCACCAGGGACAGCGCGCTGAAGTGGTCGTACAGCATCACGATCAACAGCAGCAGCACAGCAGGCACGACCACCAGCCCGGACATCGCGGCAGCCGCCCCGCGCACGCCGTGGTAGCGGTAGCCGAGCATCACCGAGAGGTTGACGACGTTCGGGCCGGGCAGCACCTGGCCCAGGCTCAGGAGTTCAGCAAACTCAGCGTTGGTGAGCCAGCCATTGCGGTCGACGATGCCCGCGCGCGCAAATGGCAGCACGCCGCCGAAGCCTGACAACCCCATGCGCGCAAACTCGGTGAAGAGCTTGCTGCATGATGGCGTGCTTGCTGCCTGGATGGCGGTGTTGGTGTCAGGCTCGGCGCTCAGGTCGGTCATTGATTCAGGCGGCGAATCAAGCAGCTTCTGGCGCAGGCTTGGGCAGCGACAGCTTCGGCTCGCGCAGCTTGGGCTCCAGCGTCTTGCCCTTGCGTGCGCGCTTGCCGGCGTAGGCCTCTTGCGCGCGGGTCGTCATGGTCTGCTCGACCGCCTTGCCGCCGCGCGGGCCCGTTCCGGAAAGCA
>NZ_ASZV01000030.1:0-101335 GCF_000442475.1 Ralstonia sp. AU12-08
AGGCCAATGCCTGGAGCAGCGTCTCGTTCTTCTCCAGCTCCATCAGGATCACGCCACGGCCACCGCTGGCGAGCGTCTTCAGCTCGCTGATCTGGAACAGCAGCATGCGCCCGCCTTCCGACAGGCAGGCCACGCCGTAGGCGTCTTCCGGTACGGGTGCCGGCTTGTTGGGTTGGTCGCCCTCATCCAGCGTCAGGAACGCCTTGCCGGCCTTCTGGCGGCCGACCATGTCGCTCACCTTGGCCATGAAGCCGTTGCCGCCGCGCGTGGAGATCACCAGGTTCTGCTCGGCATGGCCGGCGAACGTGTGGGCGATATGCGTGCCCGGTGCCAGTTCGATCAGCGTGGTCAGCGGCACACCGTCGCCACGGCCGCCCGGCAGATTCGCCACGGCCACGGAGTAGACGCGGCCCGTACCCTTGTCGTCGCGCGTGCCGAAGATCAGCAGCGCATCGGTCGTGCGACATTCAAACGTGTCGTACAGCGTATCGCCCGCCTTGAAGCCGAATTGCGTGGCGTCGTGGCCATGACCCTGGCGCGTGCGCACCCAACCCTTCTGCGAGACGACCACCGTGACGGGCTCGTCGATGACCTTCACCTCGGCAGCGGCACGGCGCTCTTCCTGGATGAGGGTGCGGCGGTCGTCGCCGTATTGCTTCGCGTCGGTCTCGATCTCCTTGATGATGCGACGGCGCATCATGGTCTCGGACTTCAGCAGCACGTCCAGCTCGGACTGCTCTTCGCGCAGGTTCTTCAGTTCCTGCTCGATCTTGATGGCTTCCAGGCGCGCCAATTGACGCAGGCGGATTTCCAGGATGTCTTCCGCCTGGCGATCGCTCAGGTTGAAGGCCTGGATGAGCGCCGCCTTGGGCTCGTCGCTCTCGCGGATGATGCGAATCACATCTTCGATGCGCAGCAGCACCATCTGCCGGCCTTCGAGGATGTGGATACGGTCTTCCACCTTGCCCAGACGATGGCGCGTGCGGCGCGTGACCGTGGCAAAGCGGTAGCTGATCCACTCGCGCAGGATCTCGGCCAGACCCTTCTGGCGCGGCCGGCCATCCATGCCGATCATCACCAGGTTGATGGCGGCGCCCGATTCGAGTGACGTATGCGCCAGCAGTGAATTCGCAAATTCCTGCTGGTCGATGTTCTTGCTCTTGGGTTCGAACACCAGGCGCACCGGGGCATCCTTGCCCGATTCATCGCGCACCGCATCCAGCAGGCCGAGCATGGTCTGCTTCATGGTGAGCTGGTCCGGCGACAGCGACTTCTTGCCCGTACGCACCTTCGGGTTGGTCAGCTCTTCAATTTCTTCCAGCACCTTCTGCGACGAGGTGTTGGGCGGCAATTCGTTGACCACCAGTTGCCACTGGCCGCGAGCGAGTTCTTCGATCTTCCAGCGCGCGCGCACCTTCAGGCTGCCGCGGCCGGTCTCGTACACCTGTGCAATGTCCGCTGGGGACGAGATGATCTGCCCGCCGCCCGGATAGTCCGGACCCGGCATGTACTGCATCAGGTCGGTGCTGGTGAGCTTGTCGTCGCGGATGAGCGCCACAGCGGCCGTAGCCACTTCGCGCAGGTTGTGCGACGGGATTTCCGTGGCCATGCCCACCGCGATGCCCGATGCGCCGTTGAGCAGCACGAACGGCAAGCGCGCCGGAAGCAGCTTCGGCTCGTCCATTGAGCCGTCGTAGTTGGGGACGAAATCGGCCGTGCCCTGGTCCAGTTCTTCGAGCAGCATGCGCGAGATGGGCGTCAGGCGCGCTTCCGTGTACCGCATCGCCGCCGCACCGTCGCCGTCGCGCGAGCCAAAGTTGCCTTGGCCGTCGATCAACGGGTAGCGCAGCGAGAAATCCTGCGCCAGACGCACCAGCGCGTCGTAGGCGGATTGGTCACCGTGCGGGTGGAATTTACCCAGCACGTCGCCCACCACGCGCGCCGACT
This sequence comes from Ralstonia sp. AU12-08, assembly GCF_000442475.1. Lineage (NCBI taxonomy): Bacteria > Pseudomonadati > Pseudomonadota > Betaproteobacteria > Burkholderiales > Burkholderiaceae > Ralstonia > Ralstonia sp. AU12-08. Next base: position 1,948 of record NZ_ASZV01000030.1, read on the forward strand.
TGACGGGCTTGGCGTCAGAGCGCAAGCCCATCTCATGCATCGCGAACAGGATGCGGCGCTGCACCGGCTTCTGGCCGTCGGCCACCTCGGGTAGTGCGCGGCCCTTGACCACGCTGACGGCGTAGTCGAGGTAAGCGCGCTCGGCGTAGGCGCCAAGCGTGAGCGCTTCGGCCGGCTCGCTAGGGTCGAAGAGGATGTCTTGTTGTTCCATGGAAGCTCAAGCGAAGGCGGCGCGCATGCGGCAAGTGCATTGGCGCGCCACCAGGATCAATGTTGTTGTGCGTTCGTGACCACGCCGGTGGCCGGGTCCAGTACCACTTCGATGCGCGCGGATCGGCCCGTACGACCGGGCTTGCGCGTGACCATGGCACCGTTGGCGCTCACGGTCACGAAGCCGCCCGCCCCGTTCATCTCAGCCATCGGGTTGTAGTAGCGGTAGAACTGCATCACCGTCTTCACGTAGTTCTGCGTTTCGGCGTAGGGCGGGATGTCGTTGCCGTGCTTCTGCACGGCGCCCTCGCCCGCATTGTAGGCGGCGAGCACCAGTTCAAGATTGCCGGAGAACATGCGCAGCAGATCGCTCAAATAGCGCACGCCCGTGGTGATGTTGATCTTGGGGTCGGCCAGTTTCTGCGCGGCCGTGCGGCGCGCATCTCCGATCACGCCATAGCGTGCGCCCGTGTCGGGAATCACCTGCATCAGCCCGATCGCCCCCTTGGGTGACACAGCCTGCGGGTTGAAGCCGGACTCGGCAGCAATCACGGCCTTCACGAGTGCCGGGTCGATACCGCGCTTGCCCGCTTCCTGGCGAATCAGCGGCTCGACCGTCGGCACGTTCGGGTGCTGCAGCACCGCGCGCACGAGGCGCTGGCGCATATCACCCGCGTTGTCCAGCGCATCTCGCTTGCTGGCAGCGAGGTAGGCATCGGCGTCCGGCAGCTCGGTAGCCGGCAGGGCGATGGCGTTGTCGCTCTTGTCGCCCGGTCTGCCCGCCACTGCCGCGCCCTTCATGAAGAGCACGTAGCGGTCGTCCAGACGTTCGGAGGCGAAGTGCGCAAGGCCGTTCTCGTCGATGTAGCCGTAGACATCCGCGCGCGCCGGCTGGCTGGCCAACAGGGCCAGCGCCGTGAGCAGCAAAGCGAATCGTCGGAACAACTTCATCGTTCAGTCAGCGATCAAATATCGGCTTCGACCTCGTTGCCGCGCGCTTCCAGCCATGTGCGGCGCGCGCCGGCTTCACCCTTGCCCATCAGCATGTTCATTACGCCGATGGTCTGCTCCTCGCCCAGTTCCCCCAGTTTCACGGGCAGCAGGCGGCGCGTGTCAGGGTTCATGGTGGTTTCCCAGAGCTGCTCGGCGCTCATTTCGCCCAGGCCCTTGAAGCGGGAGATCTGCCAGGCGCCTTCCTTGACGCCGTCCTTGCGCAGCTTGTCTTCAATGGCTTCGAGCTCGCCATCGTCCAGCGCGTAGAGCTTCTGCGCGGGCTTTTTGCCGCGCGCCGGTGCATCGACCCGATACAGCGGCGGGCGGGCCACGCATACGTGCCCGCGGTCGATCAGTTGCGGGAAGTGCTTGAAGAACAACGTGAGCAGCAGCACCTGGATATGGGCGCCGTCCACGTCCGCATCCGACAGGATGCAGATCTTGCCGTAGCGCAGGCCGGAGAGGTCAACCGTGTCGTTCGGGCCATGCGGATCGACGCCGATGGCGACCGCAATGTCATGCACTTCATTGTTGGCGAACAGGCGGTCGCGCTCAGTTTCCCACGTGTTCAGCACCTTGCCGCGCAGCGGCAGGATCGCCTGGAATTCCTTGTCACGGCCCATCTTGGCGGAACCGCCGGCGGAATCGCCCTCCACCAGGAAGAGTTCGTTGCGGGTGATGTCGTCGGATTCGCAATCGGTCAGCTTGCCAGGCAGCACGGCCACGCCGGAGCCCTTCTTCTTCTCGACCTTCTGCGCTGCTCGCGTGCGGGCCTGTGCTTGCTTGATGACGAGTTCGGCCAGCTTCTTGCCGTGCTCGACATGCTGGTTCAGCCACAACTCCAACGCGGGGCGGCTGAACGTGGAAACGAGCCGCACCGCATCGCGGCTGTTCAGGCGTTCCTTGATCTGACCTTGGAACTGCGGGTCCAGCACCTTGGCCGACAGCACGAACGAAGCGCGCGCAAACACGTCTTCGGGCATCAGCTTGACGCCCTTGGGCTGCAGCGCGTGCATCTCGACAAAGCTCTTCACGGCCTGGAACAGGCCTTCGCGCAAGCCGGATTCATGCGTGCCACCAGCAGGCGTGGGGATCAGGTTGACGTACGACTCGCGCACCGGCGAGCCCTCTTCCGTCCACGCCACCACCCACGAGGCGCCTTCGCCCAGGGCAAAGCCTTCTTCGCCGGACTTGTCGGGGTCGGCAAAATGCTCGCCTTCGAACAGCGGGATCACCGGCTCGGCGCCGCTACCTTGCGCAAGCGATTCGACCAGGTAGCCGCGCAGGCCCTCGGCGTACTGCCACTCGAGCGTCTCGCCGGTTTTCTCCAGCGTGAGCGTGACCTTCACGCCCGGCAGCAGCACGGCCTTGCTGCGCAGCAAACGCTGCAGCTCGGCCTGCGGGATGTTCTCGGAATCGAAATACTTGGCGTCGGGCCAGGCGCGTACGCGCGTGCCGCTCTTCTTCTCGCCGCGCTCGGCCTTGCGGGTGGCGAGCGGCTCAATGACGTCGCCGCCGGAGAAGGTAAGCGTGGACACATTGCCATCACGCCAAACCGTCACCTCCAGCCGCGTCGACAGCGCGTTCGTGACCGACACGCCCACGCCGTGCAGGCCGCCGGAGAACGCATACGCGCCGCCACTGCCCTTGTCGAACTTGCCCCCCGCGTGCAGGCGCGTGTAGACGATCTCGACCACCGACACACCCTCTTCCGGGTGGATGCCGACGGGAATGCCGCGCGCCTCGTCTTCCACGCTCACGCTGCCGTCCTTGTGCAGCGTCACGGCAATCAGCTTGCCGAAGCCGCCCAACGCCTCGTCGGCAGCGTTGTCGATCACTTCCTGCACGATGTGCAGGGGGTTGTCGGTGCGCGTGTACATGCCCGGCCGTTGCTTGACCGGTTCCAGGCCCTTGAGGACCTTGATCGACGATTCGCTGTATTGGGAGGTTTTGCTCATGGAAGGCGGAAAAACTGGCGGGCTCAGGGTCTGCCCTGAGCACCGGAATGCAGCGCGCATTGTAAAGGAAGCTGTCCTGAACAATGCGGAGGGATTGTCAGCATCGGGATGCGGCGCACAGCCGACATCCCGCTGACATATTGACGGACTACTGCAACATCACGCCGTACCGGCGCGCTTGCCTTCGAGTGCTTCCCAGCGCTCAAGCGCCTCCAGCAACTCCAGCTCGATGGCCTCGTGGCGCTCGGCCAGCTTCTGGGCGCGCTCCGGATCACGTCCGTAGATCGTGCCGTCTTCCAGTTCGGCGTTGACTTGCTTCTGCTCGGTTTCCAGCGCCTCGATGGTGGCGGGCAGCGCTTCCAGCTCACGTTGTTCCTTGTAGCTGAGCTTGGCCGTGGCGCGCTCGCGCGGCTTGGCGGCTTCGGGCTTTTTCTCTTCGGCGACCGGCGTGGCAGCTTTGGCCATCTGCGCCGAACGCGCCGATTGCGTCTGCCAATCCGAGAATCCGCCCACGTATTCACGCCAGCGGCCCTCGCCTTCCGCCGCGATCACCGACGTGACGACGTTGTCGACGAACGCGCGATCGTGCGAGACCAGGAACACCGTGCCGCTGTATTCCTGCAGCAGCTCTTCCAGCAGCTCGAGCGTATCGATGTCCAGATCGTTGGTCGGTTCATCCAGCACCAGCACGTTGGCCGGGCGCGCGAAGAGGCGCGCCAGCAGCAGCCGGTTGCGCTCGCCGCCAGAGAGCGACGCCACCGGCGAGCGCGCACGCTCGGGCGGGAAGAGGAAGTCGCCCAGATAGCTCATCACGTGCTTGCGTTGGCCATTGACCTCAATCCAGTCGCTGCCCGGGCTGATGGTGTCGGCCAGCGAGCGATTCAGGTCCAGCTGCGCGCGCATCTGGTCGAAATACGCCACTTGCAGGTTGGTGCCGTTGCGCACCGTGCCCGAATCGGGCGCCAGTTCGCCGAGGATCAGCTTGAGCAGCGTGGTCTTGCCGACGCCGTTGGCGCCGAGAATGCCCACCTTGTCGCCACGCATGATGGTGGCGGTGAAGTTGTCGACCACGGTCTTGTCACCGTACTGCTTGGTCACATCGGTCAGCTCGGCGACGATCTTGCCGGAGCGGTCGCCCTGCGAGACTTCGAGCTTGACGTTGCCCTGCACTTCACGACGCGCCTGGCGATCCACACGCATCTGTTCCAGCCGTGCAACGCGGCCGACGCTGCGTGTGCGGCGCGCTTCCACGCCCTTGCGAATCCACACCTCTTCCTGCGCGAGCAGCTTGTCGAAGCGGGCATTTTCCAGCGCTTCGGCTTCCAACTGCTGCGCCTTGCGCTCCTGATACGCCGTGAAGTTGCCGGGGTACGAGCGCAGCTTGCCGCGGTCCAGTTCGATGATGCGCGTGGCGACACGGTCGAGGAACGCGCGATCGTGCGTGATGAACAGCACGCTGCCGCGGAAAGCGAGCAGCAAGTCCTCCAACCAGCGGATGGAGTCGTAGTCGAGGTGGTTGGTCGGCTCGTCCAACAACAGGATGTCAGGCGCCCCCACCAGCGCCTGCGCCAGCGCCACGCGCTTGGTCAGGCCGCCGGAGAGCGAACCGATGCGCGCGCCCGGCTGCAAACCAAGCTGCGCGATGGTGGTTTCCACGCGGGTGTGCAATTGCCAGGCATCAGCGGCGTCGAGCTGCGCTTGCAGGGCATGCAGCTTATGCATCGCCTCGTCATCGTGGGCATCGCCCATGGAAGCGATCAGCGCCTCGTACTCGGCGAGCAGGCCAGCGGCATGCGGCACGCCCATCGCCACGGCTTGGGCCACCGTCTGATCGGGGTCGAATACGGGTTCCTGCGGCACATAGGCAGACGTCACGCCGCTCTGGCGGGCGATCAGGCCGTCGTCGGGGGCGGTCGTGCCCGCCACGATCTTGAGCAGCGACGATTTGCCGGTGCCGTTGCGGCCGATCAGCCCGACGCGCTCGCCAGCCTCCAGCGAGAAATCGGTGTGGTCGAGCAGCGCCACGTGGCCGAACGCCAGTTGTGCATCGGTAATGGAAAACAAGGCCATGCTGGAGTGATAAAGGATGCGGGCCGCGTGGGGCCGGAAGGCGCGTATTGTAGTCGGCCCGCGCGACAGCCATCCGGCGTCATTGCGCTTGCGCGCGTCGGTGCTATAACGCTTGTGCCGCCGGGCTCGCTTTTCCGGCCGCTTCCATCCACAACGTTAGCGAAGGGGAACACTGATGCGCGGACTGTTCGGCTTAATGATCGCCCTGATCGTGGTAGGTATCCCGGTGCGGCAGGTTTTGCTGCGAACCGGTTTCTCGCAGTGGTGGACGCTGCTGGTGCTACTACCGCTGGTGAACCTCGTGGCGCTGTGGATCTTCGCGTTCTCGAACTGGCCGCGGCAGTCGTCGCAGCCGGGCAATGTGTTGCCCAATCAAAGCTGAACCCGGCAACGCTGATATCGGGGTGCGTCGAAGGTTCGCACCAAAGAAAACGGCCCGCTTTCGGCGGGCCGGAAGAGTCTCTCCTCGATGCCTTGCGAACAAGACATGGCCTGAGCATAGCGCCCCTTGTCCGTCTCGGGCAGTCAGGACAAACCCGGTAGGGAAAAACGCCGAGACCACTCACAAAGCCAAGCCCCGAGCGGCTTTGCACCGCAACAACGCATGCCGCGTCAAGCTTGCGCGCGCCCCACGCCACAAGGGTGCGACGCGCCAGCCGCAAGGCTGATGCAGTGCAATCCGCGCACGCTTGATGTGCGTCACGCACCACTGTCAGGCACGCACCCAGTCTCACCTGCAAGCAGATTTCTAGAGCATGGAATCCAGTCTTGCGGCCTGCTTACAACAGCGCAAAAGTGCGGACCTGCAGGCTCGCTCGTCGCGCCGTATCATGCGGCAGGCCCTCCGGCCACAAGCCGGACATAACGATAAGGCGGGCCGCCATTCTTTCCGGGGGATACAACCATGCTGTGCTTCAAGCGCACGCTGCCGATCGCAGCGCTGCTTTCCGCTTTTCTGACCATCTCGCTGTCTGTCTTTGCGCCGGGCACTGCCCTGGCCTCTGCCACACCCGTTCTCGACCGCATTCGTGATACCGGTACCGTCCGCGTCGCGCATCGTGAGAGTTCCGTGCCGTTCTCGTTCTACGACGCCGACAAGAAGCCCATTGGTTATGCGATGGATCTCTGCCTGCGTGTGGTCGACAAGCTGCGTACCGAACTCAAGCGTCCCGACCTGAAGGTGCAGTATGTGATGGTGACGTCGTCCTCGCGTATTCCGACCATCGCCGAAGGCAAGGCTGATGTGGAATGCGGCTCGACCACCAACACGCGCGAGCGCCGCGAGAAAGTGGCCTTCACCATCCCGCACTACATCGCCGGCAGCCGGATGATCGTCAAGACATCGTCGGGCATCCGCAAGTGGGACGACCTGCGCGGCAAGACGGTGGTCTCGACCAAGGGCACCACCAACATCACCGAGTTGCGCAAGGTGAACGACGCGCGCGTGCTGGGCATGAACATCATCGAAGCAAAGGACCACGGCGAGGCCTTCGCCATGGTCGAAGCCGGCAAGGCCGATGCCTTTGCCATGGATGACGTGCTGCTCTACGGCTTTCGTGCCAACGCCAAGAAACCGAGCGACTACGCCGTGGTCGGCGACATGCTGACGATCGAGCCGTACGCGATCATGCTCAGCAAGGACGACGCCGAGTTCAAGCGGATGGTCGACCGCGCGATGACCAACATCATCCTCGACTACGAGGCTGAGAAGCTCTACAAGAAATGGTTCCTGCAGCCGATTCCGCCCAACGGGGCAAAGCTCGATATTCCGATGAGCTTCCTGCTGCGTGATTCGTTCAAGTATCCGAGTGACAAGGTCGCTGACTGAATATCGCAGTTGAACGCTCAACGCCGCCGCTTTGTCCGGCGGCGTTTTTCGTTGCACGACTAGCGCAGCGGTCTGCCGAGCAGGCGCGCGAGCACGGCTTCCGGCGAGTGCGTGTGATCGGCAATCGCAGCGGGATCCAGGTAGAAGGTCTGCTCCATCATCGCGCAGCCGCGCATGGCCGCATGCAGCGCCTGATCGCTGAACACCACCCACGTCGCACCCGGCGCAAGCGCGAAGGTCTGCTGCGGAGCACTGCGCTGGTATTGCAGATCGGCTTTCGCCAAATCATGCAGCTGCAGCATGCGATGGTCGTAATCCGAGCGCACGCGCTTCGTAATGTGCAGCTTGTGCATCAGCCACGGCTGTCCGGGCAGCATGCCTCGCGTTTTCGGTACGAAGCGCTTGGCGAAATGCGCAAACGGCTCACCGATGCGCCAGATGCGCGCCGCATCCGGATCCACGTTGTGGAACACACGCAGCAAACGCTGGCCGTACAACGGGTTCGACGGAAAGGCATCGACGTGCAGGCGTGTGTCGTCCTTGCGCCAGCTCACCGCGCGCCCGGCGATCTCTGCGGGTCGCAGCGAGGTGCCGGCGCGCTTGAGGTGCGGGCCATAGTCGGGAAACAGCGCAAGCACCAGACGCTCGGCAGCATCGGCGTAGCGGCGGATCAGCGTGGAAAGGTCGCGCAGGTCAACAGGTGCACCTACTGCGCCGCGCACAGTGGTCTCGTTGGCGCGCAGGTTGATGTTTTTCGTCTTGCCGTCAGACCAACGCGCATCAAGAAAGCGCCGCTCACGCGTATTCAACGGAAAATCCAGGGCAGGGAAATGCAGCACGTTGCCGCGCTCCAGTGCGGCGCGCATGGCAATCGCTTCGGTTGCGGTAACGGTAGGCGCCCATTCGCGCACTGGCCAAGGCACCACCATGTCGACGGTGGGCGGCGCAACAGCGGCCAACTCCCCAGCGCACTCTTCGCGGACCGGCTGCTGAGCCGGCGCAAACCCCTGCATACTTCCCATGAACTTATCAATCGCCTAGGCAAATTTATTCGCGAATGATAGGGCGTTCACGACGCAGCGCATTGCCAGGAAACACAACGCTGCATGTCATACGGCGCGTCACAAATGTAACGCGCGCAGCCGTTGATGAAGGGAAAGTGGGGTTACAGGAAGTGCTTGACGACCTGTTCTTCCAGACCGATAAAGCGCACGAGCTGGCGCGAGCCGTCCGGAAACTGCTTGATGACGTGACCGTCAGGGGTATCGGTATGACGAAAATAGATCGGGCGATCGATCGTCCCTGGCCGTTGCTTCGGTAGCAGGCTATCCAGCGACGACTCCACCGTCCACGGATCGTCCCGTTCTTCGGATGTCAGCATGTTGGTCGCCAAAAAAGAATTTCCGATGAGAAGGGAAGCATAACTTCCGTGAACAATCATGCAAAGTTCGTAATACTTAAATCAGATTCGGTGACCGATCGTTCGTTCGATTTAGCGTTTGCTACCCCACAATCGCATCCGAATTGTGGGGCGCTTCACACAAAACCCCTACCATCATCAAAGCTTCACGCCGCTCCAATAGTCCCTCTGTGCCGCAGTTTGCGTGGCCCCTGCCTGCCTTTCCATGAGTGATACGCCCTCCCCACCCTCTTCTCCGTTGGCCGCGTTGCGCGAGCGCGTTTTGCGCGCCTTGGATCGCAAACTCCGGCAAACCTCGCGCATGTCGCGCAACGGGCTGCGGTTCTCGATTTTCCTGGCCGGCGCGATGGGCGTGGCGGTGTTCTCATTGGTGTTCTCGTGGGTGGCGGATACCGCGCTGGCGTGGCAACGCGCCCTGCATACGCACTACACGTGGGCGACGCTCGTGCTCCTGCCGCCGGGGTTGGCGGCGTTGCGCTGGCTGACGTTGCGTGTGGCACCGCAGGCGCGCGGCAGCGGCATCCCGCAAGTTATCGCCACGCAGCATCTGCCGCCGTTTGGGGTGGCGCAGACAACGCTGGTGTCTTTTCCGCAAGCGTTGTGGAAGATCGGGCTGACAGCAGTGGCGTTGTTCCTGGGCGCATCCGTCGGGCGCGAGGGGCCATCCGTGCAGGTGGGCGCGGCGGCCATGCTGGCTTGGGGATCTTGGTGGCAGCATCGCGCCGGCGTGCGTGTCGGTTTTCATGCGCAGGCGCTGCTGACAGCCGGAGCGGCCGGCGGCCTGGCGGCGGCGTTTAACACACCGCTGGCTGGGGTGGTCTTCGCCATTGAAGAACTGGGCAAGGGTGCGTCCCTGCGCTGGGACCGCCTCGTGCTGGCAGGCGTGCTGGCGTCGGGTTTCCTGTCGCTGGCCGTCGTGGGCAACAACCCATATTTCCAGGTGCACGCGCCCATCCTGTTTCTGCGCGAAGCGTGGCCGTGGATCGTGCTGGCCGCGCTGGTGTGTGGCGTGTTCGGCGGGTTGTTCGCCAAGCTGTTGCTAGGCGGTGTTACGGGGATTCTGCCCGCAGCCATCGGGCAGCGCGTTCAACAGCATCCGGTGTGGACTGCGTTTGGTTGTGGCGTCGTCCTCGCATGCATCGGCGCCAGCACGCACGGCGATACCTATGGCACCGGCTATGAGCAAGTGGCTGCACTGCTCAACGGCCACCCGATCGAGACGCACTGGTTTGGCGCGTCCAAACTGGCCGCGACTGTGGCGTCCTACTTTGCAGGCATTCCGGGCGGCATCTTCACGCCGTCGTTGGCAATTGGCGCGGGACTGGGCCAGCACTTGTGGCAGCTCACTGCGGGCCTTGCCGACGAGCGCGTATTGGTGCTGGTGTCGATGGCTGCGTTTCTGGCAGCGGCCACGCAGGCGCCCATCACCGCCAGCGTGATCGTCATGGAGATGACGCGCAGCCAGAACATGATGTTCCACTTGCTCGCCGCGACCTTGCTGGCTTCATTCGTGGCGCGGCAGTTCTGCCCGCGGCCGTTCTATCACGCGGCCTCGCGCAACTTCCGGCGTGAGGCACTGGCCGTGGAAGCGGCTTCCGAAAAGGCTGCAAAGGCCTAGGCTGTCTGGCCTTGGCGGGGCAAATTGCGTAGAATCGCCGCTCGCTCGGGCGGCCTTTCGCGTCACCCGGGGCAGGTCACTCGCCGTAGCACAATGGATAGTGCACGCGCCTCCTAAGCGTGAGATACAGGTTCGATTCCTGTCGGCGGGACCAACGCATAGACAACAAAAGCCAGGCAACCATCGCCTGGCTTTTTGTTTTTCCGGCCTTCAAATGACGAGGCCCGCCACAATCGGGCGGGCCTATGGTTGCGGATGGCCCCGGGTCATCTAGGTCAACACCGGCAGCGCTTCGAGCACGAGCAGCCCGATCAGCACCCCAATGATCGTCAGCAGCACACGGATCCCTATCCGCGCACCTCGGATCGCCAGTGGTGCAGACACCAGTCCGATCACGCCCGCCACGCAAACGGCGAGCAACAGATATAGGTTGGAGAAGGCCATCGGGAATTCCATCATCCGCCCCTTGCCGACCGTGAATGGCCGGTGTTTCGAGTATAGGACGCGCTCCCGTTCCGGCAACCTGTTGTAATACAGCCCGCATTTACTTTTTGCGCACTGCAAAAAATCGTGCTATAGTCTGAGGCTTGGCTGCTTACTGCCTCATTGCGGTTGATCGATGTACCGGTTTCTACACCGGCGTGCATTGCTCACAGTTCCGCCCCGTAGCATGCGCAGCCGATTGCCATTGTGCTTGGCATCGTCTCCGATCTCCCGCGTGGATTCACATCACGCCGCAGGGACCGCCGCCCCACCTCGCTGATCCATGTGATTCACATTCAGCCTGAGGCCGGCCCACTCCCCCGTCTGTCCGTTCTGCAGCCCGTCTGTCGAACCGGCCTTATCCGATTGGCGCCGACGCCCGTGATTAACCGGTCGCCGTATCCCATTTCCGTCGTCTGCCTCATGTGAGCGGTCGACGCGGCAGCCTTACTACCTATTCGACATGACGCAGCCTCAAGACGGCAGCGGCGCTATTGCGCACGCTGAAACCATCAATACCAATACCGACAACCTCCTCGCCGAAGCCGCGACGCGTGCGAGCGCATTCGCTGAGCTGGGCCTGGACGATCGCATCGTCCGCGCGCTTGGCGAAGTGAACTACACCACGCCGACGCCGGTGCAAGCGCAGGCCATCCCGGCCTGCCTGTCGGGTCGCGACCTGCTGGTCACGAGCCAGACCGGTTCGGGCAAGACCGCGGCCTTCATCCTGCCGGCCATCCAGCGCATCAGCGAGCAGCCCGAACCGCAGCGTCCGCGCATGGACGGCCCGCCGCAACGCATGAAGGGCCGCCGCCCGCGCCCCAGCCCGGCCAAGCCGTCGCTGCTGGTGCTCACGCCCACGCGTGAACTGGCCCTGCAGGTGACCACCGCCACCGCACAATACGGCCGCCATCTGCGCCGCATCGTCTGCGCCAGCATCCTGGGGGGTATGCCGTACCCGAAGCAGCTCGACATGCTGGCACGCATGCCGGACATCATCATCGCCACGCCGGGCCGCCTGCTCGACCACATCGACTCGGGCCGCATCGACCTGTCGGCGCTCGACATGCTCGTGTTTGACGAAGCCGACCGCATGCTGGACATGGGCTTCTCGGACGACATCGAAGCCATCGTCGGCGCCACGCCGGCTACGCGCCAGATGCTGATGTTCTCGGCCACCATGGACCGCCGCATCGAACAGCTGGCCGAGCGCATGATGCGCGACCCGCAGCGTATTGAAATCGCCGCTGCCAAGGTTGACCAAAGCAACATCGAAGAGCGTCTGCACTTCACCGACGACGTCTCGCACAAGCAGCAACTGCTCGACCACCTGCTGCGCGATTCGTCGCTCAAGCAGGCCATCGTCTTCACGGCCACCAAGCGTGACGCCGACTCGCTGGCCGAACGCCTGACCGAGCATGGTTTCTCCGCTGGCGCCCTGCATGGCGACATGCACCAAGGCGCGCGTAACCGCACGCTGACGGCACTGCGCCGTGGCCAACTGCGCGTGCTGGTGGCCACCGACGTGGCCGCTCGCGGCATCGACGTGCCGGACATCACGCACGTGGTCAACTTCGACCTGCCCAAGCAAGCCGAAGACTACGTGCACCGTATCGGCCGCACGGGCCGTGCCGGCCGTAGCGGTATCGCCATCAACCTGGTGAACCACAACGATACGTTCCAATGGCGCCGCATCGAGCGCTTCGTGGATCGCCGCATCGACGCATCCGTGATTGAAGGCCTGGAGCCGAAGCGTTCGGCCAAGCCCCGCACCGGTGGCCCGCGTGCCGGCGGTGACCGTGGAGGCTACCGTGGCAACAACGGCGGTGGCGGCTATCGCGGCCAACGCGAAGGCTACGGCGCACGCCAAGGTGGCGCCGGTGGTAATGGCGGCAACAGCGAAGGCCGCTTCCAGCGCAGCTTCGGCGGCGACCGTGACGGCTTCGCCCCGCGTCGTGATGATCGCAACGGCAATGGTGGCGGTGGCTACCAAGGCCAAGGCGGCCAGCGCGAGTGGAACCGTGATGACCGCGCCCCGCGCCAGTCGTACGGCCAAGGCCAGCAAGCCCGTGGCGACTGGCAACAGCGCCCGGCCCGTACGCAAGACGGCAACCGTGGCTTCGGCAACAGCAACAGCAACGGCGGCGGCTACGGCAACCGTGACGGCAACCGCGAAGGCTATGGCGCTCGCGAAGGTGCACCGCGTCGCTTCGGCGACAACAACGGCGGCAGCCGCTTCGGCGATAGCAATGGCACAGGCGCACCGCGTCGCAGCTATGGCGACCGTGACGGCAACCGCAGCAGCTACGGCAGCAAGGGCCGCTCGCGCGATTTCGATCGTTGATCAGCTAAGCGCATTGCCCCAATGAAAAAGGCCCCGCAAGGGGCCTTTTCTTTTGTCTGCGCCGAACTCACAGTGCGCACGTGCGGAAGCCAACGAAGATGTCATCACGCTCCGGCAGCAAGAACCCACGGAAGCGTGGATGGTGTGCCCGTTGCGGCGTGTGGGCAGCCGCGCCCCGCACCGCTTGCATCGTCATAAAATGCGGCGCCGACAGGGCTGCCACGCGGCCGCGCGGCACACCCGGCACAAAATCCGGATACGGCTCGAACGGTGATGCGGTCCACTCCCACACCTGCCCCCAGTGGAAGCCAGCCCGGCCCTGCACGGCAGCCATTTCCCACTCATCCTCTGTCGGCAGGCGGCGGCCAGCCCAGCGGCACCATGCCTGTGCTTCGAACAGGCTGACATGGCGCACAGGTTCATCACGGTTGAGCGTGCGCGCCTGACCATAGCGCAGCGCTTGCCACGTGCGCGTGACCGGGTCACGTTGCCAGCCCAGCGGCGCGGAGCGCTCCTGCATCATCAGCCATTCCATGCCGGCGGGCGACCACCACTGCGGATGGTCGTAGCCACGGTCTTCAATGAACTCCAGATACTGAGCGTTGGTAACCGGCTGCGCGTCGATCTCGAATGCAGGCACGTACATGCGGTGCGACGTGCATTCGTTGTCGAAGAAAAACCCGTCTGCATCGGGCCACCCCATCTGAAAGCGGCCACCGGGCAAGGACAGCGTCTGCGCTGCCGGCACGGCCACGGCAGCCAGCGGCGGCTGTCCTGCAGGTTGCAGGCCCAGCACTTGCAGCAGGCCGTGCAGGTGTTCGGCACGCAGATCTTCGTGAAAGACAGCCCAGCGGAACGGCTCTAGCGCCGCGTCATCATCGGTGCCGAGCGTGGCCAGCTTACGCAGCACGCGGTCGAGCACATCGTGCGCGTATTGCTTGACGGCCGCAATGCCAGGCAGCGTCAGATCCCAGCAGGCATCTGGCGGCAGGCGATCCATGTCGAAGAAGCTGTCGGCGCCGTCGAGAGCGGCAGGCAGCGTAGCCTGCCAGCGCGCGAGATCCCATTCAGTGCCGGCGCCGTCTTCAACCGTGTCGCTGCCATTGCGGCGCGGCTCGCGCAGGCACCAGAACTCGGCAAACCAGGCGAGCTGACCCAGCGTCCACAGCGGCGGCGCGTGGTGCGGTACGCGTTCGATCTGCCAGCCGCGCTGCGTGTCGCCAAACGCTGCGAGCAACGCCAGCGTGCGGTTGCGCGCATCCACCAGGCTGTGCGCGATGCCCTGACGCGGCAGGCGACGGCCATCGGTCCAGTCGGACAGCGATCCGATGAAAGTCGGATCGGGGAGCATGAAGAATTCAGCCATCGCGGCACACCTCGGGCGGCATCTCAAGATCGAGGGTCATTATCGCACCGCCCGCCCAGCGCTCCCGCCCTCGCCTAGCGGCTGACGCTGGCATGGCAGACAGCGAAGTCCTTGCCCGCATCGGTCCACGCGTGCAGGTCTTCAAAGCCCGCGTCGGCAAACAGGCGCTGCAGGCGTGGCAGATCGTATTTGACGGAGTTTTCGGTATGCAGGCGGTCGCCGGCAACGAACGCACGCGCCTGGTTGCCCCAGCGGACCGTCACGTCGTGGCGTGCTTCGAGATGCATTTCGATGCGATGGCCGTCGGGCCGATACAGCGCGAGGTGACGCCAATCCCGCACGTCGAAATTTGCGCCCAGCAGGCGATTCAGGTTGCGCAGCACGTTTAGGTTGAATGCCGCCGTCACGCCAAGCGGATCGTCATAGGCTGCCTCCAGGCGGCGCGCATCCTTGATGAGGTCGATGCCAATGAGCACGCTGTCACCCGGAGCGGAAGCCTCTCGCAGACGCGTGAGGAAAGCCCGTGCATCATCCGGCGTGAAGTTGCCCAGGCTGGAGCCCGGATAAAACCACACACGGCGCCCATCGCCCACGGCGTCGGGCAACACGAGCGGCGCGCAAAGGTCTGCCCCGATGCCCACCATGGGGAGCTGCGGATGCTGCCGCGCCAAGGCACGCAGCGTATCGCGCAGAAAATCCGCCGAGATATCGATGGCCACATAACGCGACGGCGCCAGCGTGCGGAAGAGGCGCGCAGCCTTCTCGCAGTTGCCGGCGCCCAGGTCGATCAGCGTGGCCCCCCGCCCGACGCGCAGGGCGATTTCTGCGGCGTGCAGGCTGAAGATGGCGGCCTCTGTGCGGGTCGGGTAGTACTCGGGCAGATCGGTAATCGCCTCGAACAGCCGGGAGCCGAGTGCATCGTAGAAAAATTTCGGGCTGACGCTGGCGGCGGATGCCAGCAAACCGGCCTCTGCCTCGGCACGCAATGCAGCGTCGTCTTCGGTAAAAAGCTGATAGAACGTCAGGCCCGCGCCAATGGCGTCGATGGTTGGTTTGGGCTGCGGCTGGATCAGACGGGCCAGCGCGCGGCGGGCGTAGGCATCGGCGGACGGCTTGGTGGCCGGCATGGTGTCTCCCGTTGGGGTGGAACGGCACGGTACGGCATGGTCATGGAGGCCATTGGCAGCGAAAAATGTGCCACCGCCCCCTCACTCGACTGGCTGTGGGCTGTACTGATGAAATTGCAGCGTAGACGCCGCTTCATGACAGCGCCACCGTTCTTTCACCCGAGAGCGTGGCAATGCTGTGTGACGCATCACGTAAAAATCACCCGCACCGCTGCAAAAAGCCACCTATGCCGCGCGGTGATGCGGGTGTTGCATTTGCGCACCGCAGCAATCACCGCCTGCGCTATAATGCAGGCTCACCCAAAGGGGAGTAGCTCGGGGGTTCTTCAGCCCCAGGCACGATCGTCAAGACGAGGCAAAAAAGCGCCTCCGGTCGTGTCGGCATCAGCAGGTTCCCAACCTGTTTGTGTCGAGCAAGACCTTTGCAACCGGATTTCATGGTCTGCAAAGCGTCTCGCCCCAGCCTTCCATGTCGTTCGGTCAACCGGTTTTTATTGTTGTTTGACTTGGAGCCACCATGGAATGGTTGTCTGACATTTTCACCATGCAGTTTGCTGCCGCGCTGGCATCGATCATCGTGATCGACCTTGTGCTCGCGGGCGATAACGCCATCCTCATCGCGCTGGCCGCGCGCAACCTGCCGCCTGAGTTGCAGAAGAAAGCCATCATGTGGGGGGCGGCGGGTGCCATCGTCGTGCGTGCGCTGATGACGCTGGCTGTGGTGTGGCTGCTGAAGATCCCCGGCCTGATGCTGGTCGGCGGCCTGGCGCTGGTGTGGATTGCCTGGAAGCTGCTGGCTGACGACGGCCAAGGCGGTGATGAACACGGCGCCGGCAGCACCACGCTGATGGGCGCGATGAAGACCATCATCATCGCCGACGCGGTGATGGGTATCGACAACGTACTCGCCATTGCCGGTGCGTCGCACGGCAGCTTCCTGCTGGTAGTGCTGGGCCTGCTGATCAGCGTGCCCGTGGTGGTGTGGGGCAGCGGTGTGGTGCTGCGCCTGATTGAGCGTTTCCCGCTCATCATCTACGGCGGTGCCGCTGTGCTGGCTTATACGGCCGCCCATATGATCGTGGCCGAACCGGTTCTCAAGCCCTTCTTTGCAGAACAACGTCCGCTGGTGTGGGCTGTGTACGCCGTGGTGTTCGTGATCGTGCTGGGCGGCGGCTGGCTGGTGCAGCGTCGCCGCCAGCAGCAGCCTGCTTAAGCCTCAATCGGCTGACCGGCGAGGACCCGCGCCAGCATGGCGCGGTCGATATTGCCGCCGGTCAGCGGCAAGCCAACGCGCAAGCCGGCAATCTGCGTTCGCTGCTGCCATGCGGCCGCCAAGGCCGCGGCAGCGGCGCCTTCCGCCACGTTGTGCGTGGTCGAGAAATACAGGCGGATCGCCTCGGCTACCGCCTCATCCGTCACGGCAACAATCTCGTCGACGCCCGCGCGGATCACCTCCAACGCCTTCGCATCCGGCGTGCGACACGCCAAGCCATCAGCCAGCAGCGTCGTCACCGGCGCCGACACGACCGCACCGCTGGCAAACGAATGCTCATAGCAACGTGCATGTGCGGACACAACGCCGACAATGCGTGTGGACAACCCCAGTGCATCGCGTACCGCCACCGCCGAGCAGATACCCGAACCCATGCCGATCGGCACGTAGACCACGTCCAGCGGCACCGCCTCAAAGAATTCCAGCCAGTAGCTCGCCACCCCGGCGACCAGGTCCTCGTGATACGAAGGCACATAGTGCAGGCCACGCTCGACCGCCAATTCAGCGGCCAACTCACGGCTGGCCTGAAAATCGTCCCCAGCTTCAATCAACTCCGCGCCGAGCGCACGCATGGCGGCGTTCTTTTCCACGCTGTTGCCGTGCGGCACGACAACGGTCGCCGTCATGCCACTCTGGCGCGCTGCCAGTGCGATCGACTGACCGTGGTTTCCACGCGTTGCTGAGATCACACCGCGCAACTCCGGCTCGCGCTGGCGCAATGCATGCAGATACGTCAGCCCACCGCGCACCTTGAAGGCGCCCACTTCTGTGTGGTTCTCATGCTTCACCCACACCGCTGCGCCCACGGCCTGCGAGAGCAGCGGCCAACAGTACTGCGGCGTCGGCGGAATCACCGCGTGAACAACGTCAGCGGCCGCGCGCAGGCGGCGCAGTTCGGCAGCACGGTTGAGGGAAGCGGCGGTGGTCGTGGGTGACATGGCAATCTCCAGCGGACAGCGGACAGTTGGAAGCGATGGCCTTATCTTGCCGGCCTGCCCTGCCCAGGAACATCGACAATTGCGCGACTTGTCAGTCAAACTGTGCCGCCCTTCTGACCGGGCCAGTTTCCGGACACCTCCGGTACAGTCGATGCCGCGTCGCTCACGTTACAATGCGGCTCATTCGCTTTTCACGTCCTGCCGCCGCAATGCAGCCCTATCTCGCCCTGATGCGCCATGTCTACGAACATGGCACCGACAAAGCCGACCGCACCGGCACCGGCACGCGCTCCGTGTTCGGGCACCAGATGCGCTTCAACCTGCAGGACGGCTTTCCGCTGGTGACCACCAAGAAGGTCCACATCAAGTCCATCGTCTATGAACTGCTGTGGTTCCTCCAGGGCTCGACCAACGTGCGCTGGCTGCAGGACAACGGCGTGACAATCTGGGACGAATGGGCCGATGCCGATGGCGAACTGGGCCCCGTCTACGGCTCCCAATGGCGCTCGTGGCCCACGCCCAACGGCGAGCACATCGACCAGATCGCTGAACTCATCGCGCAGATCAAGCGCAACCCCGATTCGCGCCGGCTGATCGTGTCGGCCTGGAACGTGGCCGACATCCCGCGCATGAAGCTGCCCCCCTGCCACGCGTTCTTCCAGTTCTATGTGGCCGACGGCAAGCTGTCGTGCCAGCTCTACCAGCGCAGCGCCGACATCTTCCTCGGCGTGCCGTTCAACATCGCCAGCTATGCGCTGCTCGTGCACATGGTGGCGCAGCAGACCGGCCTCGATGTGGGTGACTTTGTCTGGACCGGCGGCGACTGCCACCTCTACAACAACCACTTCGAACAGGTGGAGACGCAACTCGCGCGCGAACCGCTCCCGCTGCCGAAGCTGCACATCAAGCGCAAGCCCGAGAGCATCTTCGATTACCAGTACGAAGACTTCGAGATCGTCGGCTACCAGAGCCACCCCGCAATCAAGGCACCCGTCGCCGTATGACCCTCCTCACGCTGATCGTCGCCCGCGCCCGCAACGGCGTGATCGGCCGCGACAACACGCTGCCCTGGCGCCTACCGGAAGACCTCGCGCACTTCAAGCGCACCACCATGGGTGCGCCCATCGTGATGGGCCGCAAGACATACGATTCGATCGGCCGTCCGCTGCCGGGCCGGCGCAATATCGTCGTCACGCGCAACGCCAAGCTGGAGCTGCCGGGCTGCGAGATTGCGTATTCGCTGGAAGATGCACAGCGCCTGTGTGTGGGCGTCGAGCAGATCTTCCTGATCGGTGGCGCGCAGCTGTATGCAGATGCCTTGCCGAGCGCAGATCGCCTGATCGTCACCGAGATCGACGCAGATTTCGAAGGCGATGCGCACTTTCCGGCGCCGGACCCGAAGGTCTGGCACGAGGTTGCACGCGAGACGCACCACTCGCCCGCGCCCAACGATTTCGACTACGCGTTCGTCACGTACGAACGACCGCCTTCGGACGATCAGTAACAAGTCGCAGGCAACAAAAAACGCGCTCAGTGTCGAGCGCGTTTTTCATTTTGGCTGCGACGATTTACTCGCCCGCAATCGTCATCTGTTCGATCAGGATCGAGCCGGTTTCCTTCGTGCCGCGCACCAGCGCATCCGCGCCAATGGCAACGATCTGACGGAACATCTCGCCCAGGTTGCCGGCGATGGTGATCTCTTCCACCGGGTACTGGATCACGCCGTTCTCGACCCAGTAGCCCGACGCACCGCGCGAGTAGTCGCCCGTCACATAGTTCACACCCTGGCCCATCAGTTCCGTCACCAAGAGGCCCGTGCCCATGCGGCGCAGCATGCCGGCAAAGTCGTCTTCCGGCTTCGTCTTGTCGGAGAACAACGTCAGGTTGTGCGAGCCGCCCGCGTTGCCGGTCGTCTGCATGCCGAGCTTGCGCGCGGAATACGTCGACAGGAAATAGCCCTCCACCACGCCGTTCTTCACGACGTCACGACGTTGTGTGCGTACGCCTTCTTCGTCGAACGGCGCACTGCCCATGCCGCCCAACACATGCGGGTCTTCCTTGATCTGCACGTGCGGCGCGAAAACTTCCTTGCCCAGCGTATCGAGCAGGAACGTCGACTTGCGATACAGCGCACCGCCCGACACCGCCTGCACAAACGCACCCAGCAGGCCCGCAGCCAGCGGCGCCTCGAACAGCACCGGGCACTTGCGCGTGGTCAGCCGACGGGCGGACAGACGCGCCAGCGCGCGTTCCGCAGCGTATTTGCCGATCGCTTCCGGCGCAGCCAGATCCTCGGGCGAGCGCTTGGACGAATACCAGTCGTCACGCTGCATATGCGCCCCCGAACCGGCAATCGGCGCGGCCGAAATGAAGTGGCGCGAATACGGATAGCCCGCCATGAAACCACGCGAGGTGGCCAGCACGAAGTGCGAATGCTGCGCCGAGATGCTCGAACCATCGCTATTGCGGATCTTCGGGCTCACGGCAAATGCGGCGGCTTCTGCAGCGCGGGCGATTTCGACGGCGGCTTCGGCGTCAATCGTCCACGGGTGATAGAGCTGCAGGTCTTGCGGATGCTTTTCCAGCAACTCTTCTTCGGCCAAGCCGGCAGCGTCGTCATCGGCGGTAAAGCGCGCGATGTTGTAGGCGGCTTCAACCGTGGAGCGCAGCGCCGCCGGCGAGAAATCCGACGTGCTGGCGTTGCCGCGCTTCTTGCCCAGCATGACCGTCACGCCGACGATCTTGTCGCGATTCTGTTCGATGGTCTCGATCTCGCCCTTGCGCACCGTGACCGACAGGCCCTGGCCTTCGGAGATTTCCGTCGCGGCATCGGTGGCACCGAGTTCGCGCGCGACGCGCAGCACATCGCGGGCCATCTCTTCGAGCTGTTCGCGGCGGTAGGCAAACACAGTGTCAGTCTTGGAATCGAGCGTTTGAGACATAGGCAATCAAGGGGGAAAAACGGGCCGCGATTTTGGCACAAGCGGCAGAAGCGCCCATCATAGCAAGATACAATGCGCGCCATGAGCCGAGCATCCCGACACAACCCCACGTATCTGCAACCCATCGTGCGCCTGGACATTGGTGACGAGGACGATCCGGATACGCCCAAGAGCAAATCGCAGCGCAAGCGCGAGGTGAACGCCTTGCAAGACTTGGGCACGGCGCTGGAAGCGCTGCCCAAGGACAAACTCGCCAAGGTGCCGCTGCCCGAGAAGCTGGTCGACGCCCTGCGCGAAGCCAAGCGCACCACCGCGCACGAAGGCAAGCGCCGCCAGATGCAGTACATCGGCAAGCTGATGCGCGCCCTGACCGACGAAGAAGTCGAAGCCATCCGCCGCGTGATGGCCTCCTTCGTGGGCGCCTCCAAGGCGGAAACCGCGCGTCTGCACGCCATCGAGCGCTGGCGCGACCGCCTGATCGCAAGTGACGATGCCGTCACTGATTTCATTGCTGCGCACCCCGATACGGACGTCCAGGCCCTGCGCACGCTGGTGCGCAATGCGCGCAAGGAAGCACAACTGGCCAAGCCACCCAAGTCGTCGCGCGAGATTTTCCAGATGGTCAAGCAAGCGCTGGACGGCAATGCCCGCGACGACGACGACGCCGATCAACCCGAAGCCGAAGACGACGAAGCATGACCGCCCCCGCCCCCGCCTCCCCGCTGGCCCGCCGCCATTCCGACGAACTGATCGTCGGCTTTGTATCGATTTCAGACCGCGCCTCGGCCGGCACGTATCAGGATGAAGGGATTCCGGCGCTGCGCGACTGGTTTGGCAACGCACTGTCGTCGCCGTGGCAAGGCGTGGAGCGACTGATTCCGGATGACCAGGCCACGATTGCCGAAACGCTGATCGACCTGGTCGACCACGCCGGCTGCGATCTGGTGCTGACCACCGGCGGCACCGGCCCGACGCGCCGCGATGTGACGCCCGAGGCCACGCTGGCCGTCGCCACCAAGGACATGCCCGGCTTTGGCGAGCAGATGCGCCAGATCAGCCTGCATTTCGTGCCGACTGCGATTCTGTCGCGTCAGGTGGCGGTGATTCGCGAAACGCCGTCACGCGCCGCACTGATCATCAACCTGCCCGGCCAGCCGCGCGCCATCAAGGAAACGCTGGAAGGCCTGAAGGATGTGGAAGGCCGCGCCACGGTGCCCGGCATCTTTGCCGCGGTGCCCTACTGCATCGACCTGATCGGCGGGCCGTACATCGAAACGCACGACAGCGTGGTCAAGGCCTGGCGGCCCAAGCACGCTGTCCGTGCAAAGCCGTTGCAGGCCTAAGACGCTTAAGGAGCGACCGACGACGCCAGCGCCTCGGCGTCCGGCGTCTGCGGTACGTCGCGGATGAAGTGCTCGCGGTAGTAGCGCAGCTCTTCGATCGACTCGATGATGTCTGCGAATGCGGTGTGCCGCTGGTGCTTGGTAAAGCCCTTGGCAATGGCCGGCTGCCAGCGCTTGCACAGCTCCTTGAGCGTGGAGACATCCAGGTTGCGGTAGTGGAAATACTCCTCCAGCTTGGGCATATAGCGCGCCATGAAGCGGCGGTCTTGGCAGATGGAATTGCCGCACATCGGCGACTTGCTCTTCGGCACCCACTTCTTCAGGAAGGCCAGCAGTTCGGCCTCCGCTTCGGCTTCCGTGGTGGTCGATGCCTTGACCTTTTCGATCAGACCCGAGCGGCCATGCGTGCCCTTGTTCCAGGCGTCCATGCCGTCGAGCAGCTCATCGGACTGGTGAATCACCAGTACCGGGCCTTCGGCCAGCACGTTCAGCTCCGAATCCGTCACCACCACGGCCACTTCGATGATGCGATCGTTCTCGGGGCTCAGGCCGGTCATCTCCATGTCGAGCCAGACCAGGTTGTTGTCGCTCTTGGCGGCAACACGGTTGGGGGTCGAGGGGGAAGCGGCGGACTGGGAAACTGGGGTACTCACGCGAATGCCTTGAGAAAATGACTGAAGGCTATAATTTTCGCATATCTGATAGGTGTTTCCCCGTTTAGTGTCGTCGCCCACATGCCCGCCTTTACCGTCGTCTTCCTGATCGCCCTTGTCTTGATGTCCGCCACACGCCTGTGGTTGGCCGCGCGGCAGATCCGTCACGTGGCGCGCCACCGCGATGCCGTGCCCGCGCAGTTTGCCGAGTCGATCACGCTGGACATGCACCACAAGGCCGCCGACTACACCATCGCCCGCACCCGTCTGGCGATGCTGGAAGTGCCAGTGCAGGCCGCCCTGCTGATCGCACTGACACTGCTCGGTGGGCTGAACTGGATCAACCAGGCCTGGCTGGGCGTGTTCGGGCCGGGCTATGCGTATGGCGTGGCGCTGATTGCGTCGGTCATCGTCATCAGCAGCGTGATCGAGTTGCCGTTCTCGCTGTACGCGCAGTTTGTGGTCGAAGAACGCTTCGGCTTCAACCGCATGACGTGGAAGCTCTGGCTCGCTGACAATCTCAAGGGCCTGGCCATCGGCACCGTGCTGGGCCTGCCTCTGCTGCTGGCCGTGCTGTGGCTGATGGACAAGATGGGCACCTACTGGTGGCTCTACACGTGGATCGTGTGGATGGCCTTCATGCTGTTCGTGCAGGCTATTTACCCGAACGTCATCGCCCCGCTCTACAACAAGTTCACGCCGCTGCAGGACGAAGAGATGCGTGCTCGCATCGAAGGCCTGCTCAAGCGCTGCGGCTTCGCCAGCAAGGGCCTGTTCGTCATGGACGGCAGCCGCCGCAGTGCGCACGGCAACGCCTATTTCAGCGGCTTTGGCGCCACCAAGCGCATCGTCTTCTTCGATACGCTGCTTGAGCGCCTAAACCCGCCCGAGATGGAAGCTGTGCTCGCACATGAACTGGGCCATTTCAAGCGCCACCACATCACCAAGCGCATCGCCGTGACGTTCGTGCTGAGCCTGGGCGCGCTGGCGCTACTCGGCTGGCTGATGACGCGCACGTGGTTCTACCTGGGCCTGGGTGTCGCACCCAACCTCTTCTCCGACAACCACGCGCTGGCGCTGATGCTGTTCTTCCTCGCGCTGCCGGTGTTCACGTTCTTCGTCTCGCCCGTCAGCAGCCTGTCTTCGCGCAAGGATGAATACGAAGCCGATGCCTTCGCCGCGCAGCATGCGGATGCGAAACAGCTCGTCTCAGCACTGGTAAAGCTGTTCCAGGACAACGCCGCAACGCTCACACCCGACCCGGTCTACTCCGCGTTCTACTACTCGCACCCGACCGCGTCGCAGCGCGTTGCTCGCCTCGTACAGGCTGGCGCCTAATGGGCAACAACCTGCGCAGCAAGCCGGGCCGTACCGGTCAGAAGCCACAGGCCGCAGGAGAGCGCGGCCTCGTCATCGCAGCACATGGCCGCCACTACCTCGTTGAACGCGAAGGCGGTGGCTACCTGCAGTGTTTCCCACGCGGCAAGCGCAGCGAATGCGCGGTTGGCGACCACGTCGTCTACGAGGCCACCGCCGTCGATCAAGGCGTGGTCGTGCGTGTGGATGAGCGTCGCAACCTGCTTTACCGCTCCGACCAGTTCAAGTCCAAGGTGCTGGCGGCCAACCTGGATCAGGTCATCATCATGCTCGGCACCGAACCGAGCTTTTCTGAAGACCTGCTCGGCCGCGCGCTCGTCGCTGCTGAATCGCTTGGTATTACGCCGCTGATCCTGCTCAACAAGATCGACCTGACCTCACGACTAGAGACGGCCCGCTCGCGCCTGGCGCTGTATCGGGAACTCGGCTACACGATCGTGGAATTGACGGTGCATGGCGCACCGGAAGCCGCCCATGCCGCGCTGGAACCGCATGTCGCTGGGCGTGCCTCGATCCTGATCGGGCAGTCGGGCATGGGCAAGTCGTCGCTGCTGAATCTGCTGATTCCGGGTGTCGATGCGCAGACGCGCGAGATCTCCGAGAAGCTCGACTCCGGCAAGCACACGACCACGTTCACGCGGCTCTATCACCTGCCCGCCGATTGGGGCCAGGGCGGCGTACTGATTGACTCGCCGGGATTCCAGGAATTCGGCCTGCACCACCTGAGCGAAGGCATGCTGGAGCGCGCCTTCCCTGAATTCCGACCGCGCCTGACCGAGTGCCGCTTTTATAACTGCCGCCACCTACAGGAACCCGGCTGTGGCATTCTGGAAGGCGTGGCCAGCGGCAAGATCGATCCGCGCCGGCACCAGCTCTACGCGCAACTGCTGCATGAATCGGAGCAACAGAAGCCCTGGTAAGGCCGCATCAACGTTAGCGTCTGTTCACGATCCGTAGTGAGCGGGCAAAGACAAGACCGGGCCGCGCAGCAAAATCGCGAGCAGGTTTTTCGGGGAGGCTGGGATGAAGCTGTTGATCAGCAGTCCATCGCTCGGCACGGCGGCACACTGGCAAAACGTGCTGTCCGCTGCAGGCATCCGCACCGAGCTGCGCAACATCTATCTGAGCAGCGTTGCAGGCGACGTTCCTCCGCAGGATTGCGCGGCCCAAGTCTGGCTGGTGAATCCGGAACAGGAAGCGCAGGCACAGACGCTACTGGATCAGGCCCGTCATCCGCCGACGGGCCCTGCCTGGCGCTGCGTACATTGCGGGGAGATACACGAGCCGCAGTTCGCCCAATGCTGGCGCTGCGGCAAGGATCGTGAAGACGCCGCCTGACGGTGGCGTATCAATAGGGCCTGCGGATCAGCCCAGCCACACGGCGATCGACAGCATCGCCAGCAGCAGCATCCACAGCACCACCGCGCGCCACACCAACCCCACGGCCGACTGCAGCGTACGCACGGTGGGCTCATGCCCCACTTCCATCGGATAGGCACCGTCCTCATCGGCGATGCTTTCGGCCGAGTCGCGTTGCGCGATCGGCGTGCCCAGGCGGACACCCAGCGCTCCGCCGCCAGCTGCCAGCAGAATGCCGTCGACCTCGTCGCTCCACTTGGCGGCACGGTTGCGCCATGCATAGACCGCATCTTCAAAATCGCCGACGATAGCGAAGCCGATGGCCGTCAGACGCGCAGGGACATAGTCGATGATGAAGAACGCCTGGCGTGCGAACAGCCCCAGCGCTGGGCTACGCTCCATCGACGGCTCGCTCCAGTGGCGGGCCAGATATTCGGCACCGCGGTAGAGCACCACACCTGCCGGCCCAATCGGCACGAGGAACCAGAAAAACACGCCGAACACGTGGCGATGCGCCGCAACGATTGCGTTCTCCAGCGTATGGCGAACGATCTCGTTCACAGGCATGTCGGTCGTATCCACGCCTGACCACTCATTGAGAAGCAGCCGCGCGGTGACAACATCATCGCCGCGCAGCGCCTCATGAATATCGGTGAAGTAGTGGCTGAACTGGCGGAAGCCGAGGGTCAGGTAGACCATCACCACGTTCCACAGGAACGCCAGCCCGATGCTGATCGACGACAGCAGGTAGTGCACCAGCGCCACGACAACGACAGCCGGTAGCGTGACTACACACCAAGCCAGCACGGCGTCACGACGCTGCCCGGTGTCGAACCATTCTTCCGCCCGCGCAGCGAGAGCGCGCACGACATCGTAGATCGGGTTGTCCCGGCTGAGCGCACGGAACTGCTCGAGGATCAGCGCGCAGAGTACGGAGAAAAAAGTCATTGGAGAGGCGTTGCGAAGGCGTGCATCACGCCATGAATGCGATGTGCAAGACGATAGCACACGGCGTGCGCGCAACAGCGCACAGTGACGCGTACGCTACGCTGCCAGCAGGTGATACAGGTTGCGCAGCATGCCCGCCGTCGCCCCCCAGATGAAGTGGTAGCCGCCATCGCGCTGTCCGGATGCCCGATAAGGCATTGCATAAAAACGGCGCACGCGATCTTCCCAGCGCAGTTCACGCACTTGGTGGTTGGCAGGGTCCATCAGAAAAGCGAGCGGCACCTCGAACACCTCGGCCACTTCGCTGGGGTCCGGCCGTAGCGTGAAATCCGGTGTCAACAACCCAACAATGGGGCTCACGTGGAACCCCGTTCCGGTGATGTAGTCCGGCAGGCGGCCAACCACGTCGATGTGGTCCGCACTGATGCCGACCTCTTCCATCGTCTCGCGCAGCGCCGTGTCGACCATGTCTCGATCGAAGGCTTCGCGCCCTCCACCGGGAAAACTAACCTGCCCGGCATGTTGACTGAGCGACGCATTGCGCTGCGTCAGCAGCACCATCAGACCGGCATCGCGCTGCACCAGCGGCACCAGCACGGCAGCCTCCCGCAACTTGATTGACGCGTCGATCAACCGGGATTCGTCCGTCTGCTCCGGTTGCCAGTCCGGTTGCGTGCGCAATCGTTCGCGCACAAATCCAGCCGTCAGCCGCGCAGCCCCGAGCGCCGGCAAAGATGCCTCTGTCGGCACCACCGGCAACAGCTCTGGATCAAATACAGGACGGCGCATTGGATGAAAAACGGATCTGTCGTACACGGGAAACGCGAGATGGGACAATCTTCCGCCCCAAAAGAGAAAAAAGGCACCCGAAGGTGCCTTTTCGCAACGCGCGCAGATTATGCTGCAGCGGTTTCCTTGCGCTTGAAGGTCAGCTTCTCCTTGATGCGTGCCGACTTGCCCGAGCGTTGGCGCAGGTAGTACAGCTTCGCACGGCGCACATCACCGCGACGCTTCACTTCGATGCTGGCCAGCAGCGGCGAGTACAGCTGGAACGTACGCTCCACGCCTTCGCCCGAAGAGATCTTGCGAACGATGAACGACGAGTTCAGGCCACGATTGCGCTTGGCAATCACGACGCCTTCATACGCCTGCACACGCTTGCGGTTGCCTTCAACGACGTTCACGTTGACGATCACGGTGTCGCCAGGGGCGAACGGGGGGATCGTCTTGTTGGCCGTCAGGCGCTTGATTTCTTCCTGCTCGATTTGCTCGATGAGATTCATCTTTTTCTCCTTGACCATCATGCCGGCGTTTTGCCTGGTCAATTGACCGTGGCCCCGGTAGAGGATGGGAACATCACTTGGTCGAGGCTCCCGGTATGGAAGCATCCGACCCCTTTGCCGTCGTCACCGCGGCAGCGAGGAAAGCCTCATCGCTGCGGGACAACAAACCTTGCTTACGCGCCGCCTCGATCAGATCGGGGCGCTTGCGCATCGTATTCAACAGCGCCTGCTGGCGGCGCCACTTTTCAATCTCGGCATGGTGGCCGCCCAGCAGCACATCGGGCACACGCACACCTTCGTACTCTTCCGGCCGCGTGTAATGCGCGCAGTCCAGCAAGCCGTTGACGAAGCTGTCCTGCACCGCCGACTGCGCATCGCCCAGCACGCCGGGCAACTGCCGCACCACTGCGTCGATGATGGCCATTGCCGCAAGCTCACCACCGGAGAGGACGAAATCGCCAAGGCTGATTTCTTCATCCACCCGACGGTCAACCAAACGCTGATCAATCGCCTCGTAACGCCCGCACAGCAGCGTGAGCGCCGGCAACTGCGCCAACTCCATCACTCGCTTGTGCGTAAGCGGCTTGCCCTGCGGTGAGAGCAGCACCACATGCGATGCTGCAGGCGCTTGCGCCTCGCGAATCGCATCCAGCGCGGCTTCCAGCGGTTTGGCCAACATCACCATGCCAGGGCCACCGCCGTAAGGCCGGTCGTCCACGGTACGGTAGTTGTCCGTCGTGAAGTCGCGTGGGTTCCAGGTGCGCAACGTGTACACCTGCTGCTTGGCTGCGCGGCTGGTGATACCCCAGTCCGTCAGCGCCCGGAACATGTCCGGAAACAGCGAGATGACGTCGAACTGCATCGCCGAATTCTCCGGCCGCATGTTCAGTAATCCAGACCCCAGTCGACGACGATGCGCTGACCAGCCACATCCACCGACTTCACGTAAACCTCGACAAACGGCACGAGCCGCTCGACGTCACCTTCGCCCACAATGCGCAAAATCTGGTGCGCACCGTTGTCGATCAGCCCCGTCACCGTGCCGAGCGTTTCCTGCTGTTCGTTGACGACGGTAGCGCCGATCAGATCGACCCAGTAGAACTCGTCATCATCCGGCGCAGGAAAATCGGCACGGCTAACCCACACGACACAGCCGCGCAGCGCCTCGGCGACATTGCGATCCGGTACGGCAGGCGAACCTGCCACCACCGTACCGCTATGCTCGCGCGACGTTCCAACGGGGAACACCCGCCAGTCCGTCGACGCTGCGACTGCACCTGCTGCCGGCTTGAGCCACCAGGCGCGGGCGTTGAGCAACGCGTCGGCTTCGCCGTGCGGCTGAACCTTGATCCAGCCGCGAATTCCGTAGGCACCGCCCACATAGCCGACCTCAACGAGATCGTCAGGCAGCGTGGTGCCCGCACCCGGGCACATGGCTTGCAAACGCTCAGCCACCTTTTGCGAGGTCGCCTGCGTTGCAGCGGCCACAGGGCCCTTATGTGCGCGATGCGGCGCCGATGCAGCGCGCGTCACAGCAGAATGTGCTCAGACGGCACCGTCGATCGACGCATGCTAAAACTTAGGCAGCAGCCTTGGCGGCGCCTTGCTTCACCAGACGGGCAACCGTCGGCGACAGCTGAGCACCAACACCTTGCCAGTAGGCCAGACGGTCTTGCACCAGGCGCAGACCTTCTTCGCCATCCTTGGCGAGCGGGTTGTAGAAACCGACGCGCTCGATGAAACGGCCATCACGGCGGTTACGCGAGTCGGTCGCAACGATGTTGAAGAACGGGCGCTTCTTGGAGCCACCGCGGGCCAGACGGATCACGACCATGGATCTATTCCTTGAAAAACTGAGTATGCGTACAGAGAAACACTCGAGTATAGCGCAATTTTCCAGACCAAACAAACACTTAGACTGGACGCGACTGAACGATGGGCGGCCTGCGTGGCGCGGACGGTACGTGCGGGGCGCCATTGTGCTCGCGACTTGGCTTGGCGCGGCATTGCCGGCGATGGCCACGTTGCCAGTCGAAACGCTGCACGTACCTCCGGGCTTCCAGATTGAAGTGCTGACCGATGAGATGCCCTCGGCACGCGAGATGGTGATCTCCCCGGCGGGCACGCTGTATGTGGGCAGCCGCGCGGGCAAAGTCTACGCGATGTCGCTGCAGAAGGCTGGCGCGCCAGTGCATGTGGTGGCCTCCGGCCTGCAGCTGCCCGTGGGTGTGGCCTGGCGTGACGGCAGCCTGTATGTGTCGGCCGTGTCGCGCATCGTGCGACTCGATGGCATCGATAAGCGCCTCGACAATCCGCCCGAGCCCGTGGTCGTCAACGACAAGCTGCCCACAGAGACGCATCACGGCTGGAAATTCATCGCCTTCGGCCCCGATGGCAAGCTGTACGTGCCAGTGGGCGCACCCTGCAACATCTGTCACCCCGATGAAAACCGTTACGCCAACCTGATGCGCATGAACGCCGATGGCAGCGGCCTGGAATTGGTCGCGCGCGGCATCCGCAACACGGTCGGCTTTGACTGGCATCCGAAGACACACGAGCTGTGGTTCACCGACAACGGCCGCGACATGATGGGCGACGACGTACCCGACGACGAGCTCAACCGCATCACCGCACCCAACCCGCATTTCGGCTATCCGTTCTGCCATGCCGGCGATGTTCCTGATCCGGAATTCGGCGCGGGTCACCCCTGTAGCAACTACGTGCCACCGGCCGCCAAGCTGGGCGCGCACGTGGCAGCGCTCGGCATGCGGTTCTACACCGGCAGCAGTTTCCCGGCCGAGTATCGCAACAACATCTTCATTGCGGAGCATGGCTCGTGGAATCGTTCGTCCAAGGTCGGCTATCGCGTGATGCGTGTAGTGCTGGATGAAGCGGGCAAGGTCATCCGGCAAGAGCCATTCGTGCAAGGCTGGCTGCAAGGTCAGAGCGTATGGGGCCGCCCGGCCGACGTGCTCGTCGCGCCAGATGGCAGCCTGCTCGTGGCGGATGACTACGCGGGTGCCGTGTACCGCATCCGCTACATCGGGAAATGACGCAATCGTCGCCTACCGCCTGGGTAACGCGTGCGGGAAACATCTCGTTACACAGGAAACCTTTGGACAGTGGATGCGACCTGAGTGAAGCCTTACATTGACAGGCAGAACACGTGCTGCTGCTCTCTTGCTCAAGCTGGAACAAAAGCGGTACGTGGCGCTCTCGAACCCTCGTCAGACAGGAGATAGCCGTGCCGATCCGCGCATTGCTTCGCCCCTTGGCGACAGGTGTTCTGATCGCCGCCTCTGCGGGCGCCCTGGCAGCCAACGCATCGGCGCGTCAGGCCGCCGTTGCCTTCGCAGAAACCGCCATGCCGACATGGACGCAACCCACCAATGCTGTGGCGCAAGCGCGCCCGATGGTGGCGCAGATGTTCTTTGTCGATGCGCGCGCTGACCAAGCCCGCATCCGCGCGCAGATGGAGCGCATGGAAGCACGCGCGCGTGCCGATGACCGCCTCAACGGCCGCGTCCAGCCCCGCGACGGCGGCGGCCGTGGTGACTGGCAGCAGCAGGAACGCGAGCGCATGCACCAAGAGCGCGGCAACGGCGACCGGGGCGGTGAATGGCGCGGCTCGCGCCGGGGCTGACCGCCGCGCAAGCCCGCCGCATTTCACATCGCGGAACTTGCCCGACGCACCTCAGTCGTATTGAATGGTAGGTGGCACACGTTTGGTGTGCCTCCACCATCACACCAATCACAACGACAACAGGTGCTTCAATGCTGTCCCAACTCCACCGCCATGTGCGGCTTCTGCTGGGTCTGATATGGACCTCGGCCTTCATGCTGATGCTTGCCCACTTGCTCTACGGCGAAGTCAGCCTGCGCCAACAAGCGCCTCAACTGCTGCAAGACCTGACGGCTTCGATGAACGTGCCGTCGCTGCGTCTGGTTCCGATTTAGCGCCCCTGCCCTCCCCGCCACAGCCCCATCGCAACGCTGTGCGCGTCCGGCCGAACTGAAGGCCATCTCCCCCGATTGCTGATGCGTCCTTGAGACGCGCCCCCGGTGCCGCCCCTAGGCTGCGTCGCGGTTCATGTTGGGCGTAGAATGCGCGGCGCTGTGTTGTCCTGCCGTGTGTTCTCCGCCTGCCATGCCTACGACCGCTCTTCAGAAAAAATCCAAGCTGCTGACCGTACTGCTCGCCTTCTTGTTCGGGAGCGTGGGCGCGCATCGTTTCTACCTCAAGGGCGGACGCGACTTCTGGGCGTGGTCGCAAGTCTTTGCCATGGTGCTCGGCGCGGTTGGCGTGGCACTCCTGCTGTCGACCCAGCGCGCCAGCGTGCCTGGCTGGATCTGCGCGATCATCGGCGGCGCTTCATTGCTGGCGGGGTTCCTGTCGGCGCTGGTGTATGGCCTGCGCCCGGACGACAAGTGGGATGCGCAGTTCAATGCCGACGGCACGCCCACGCAATCCGGCTGGCCCGTCGTGATGCTGACCATCCTCACGCTGATGATCGGCACCGGCCTGCTCATGGCCGGTCTCGCCATCACCTTCCAGACGTATTTTGAGACGCAGGTGCAGGCAGCGAAGGAGCTGTCGCAGTAATCAGAACAGGCTGCCCTGGCGCTCGTCGACCGGCTTTCTCGGCTTGACGGCGCTGATTGCACGTTCGGGCGGTTTGAACTGCGAGGTGTCGAGCACCAACTCGTTATAGCGGTGATAACGGTAGCCGAGCTTGTCGGCGGCCTTGTAGAAGCGTTGTCGCAGCAGATCGGCCCAGATGCCTGTGCCGCGCATGCGCGTACTGAAATCCGCCTTGTAGTCCTGGCCGCCGTGCAGATCGCGGATGCGATTCATCACGCGTTGTGCGCGGTCGGGAAAATGCGCCATCAGCCAATCCTGAAACACCGCGTTCAGCTCATTCGGCAAACGCAGCACGATGTAGCTGGCGTACGTGGCGCCCGCCTCGCGTGAGGCTTCCAGAATCTGCTCCATGTGATCGTCGGTGATGAAAGGGATCATCGGCGCCACACTCACCCCTACCGGAATACCCGCTTCGGCCAATGTGCGGATCGTGCGCAAGCGGCGCGATGGCGTGGCTGCGCGCGGCTCGAGCTTGCGCGCAAGCTCCGAGTCCAGTGTCGTGATGGTGACTGCTGCGACGACGAGGTTCTTCGCCGCCATCGGTGCGAGCAGATCGATGTCGCGTTCGATCAAGGTCGACTTGGTGATGAGCCCGACCGGATGATCGCAATCGTGCAGCACCTGCAGCACGTCGCGCGTGATGCGCAACTCGCGCTCGATCGGTTGGTACGCGTCGGTGTTCACGCCCAGTGCGATGGCCTCGCAGCGATAGCCGGGCTTGGCCAGCGTTTCGCGCAGCACCTCGGCGGCATTCGTTTTGGCGAACAGCTTGGTCTCGAAATCGAGCCCCGGCGACAACTCCAGATACGCGTGCGTTGGCCGCGCGAAGCAATACACGCATCCGTGCTCGCAACCGCGATAGGGATTCAGCGACACCCCAAACGGAATGTCCGGCGATTGGTTGTGGCTCAGGATCGAGCGCGCACGCTCAACGGAGACCGTGGTCTCGATGCGTGGCGGCGCGTCTTCCGGATCGAGCTGCCCGACGAGCGGCTGCCAGCCGTCATCGACGCGCGTGCGTTCGTCGCGTTCGAAGCGGCCTTGCAGATTGGAAGTGGCGCCGCGCCCCTTGCGGGGGACGCGGCGATCAGACATGTCGGACACAGCGGAATGGATCGGATGGGGGGGCCTGCTGATCGTATCGCATCCGCCCCCGCTTCGCTGTGGGTGGCGTTGGCTACGCCTCTGGATCGAGCTTTACGTCCCAGAGCGATTTGCCGTCGAGATCATGCAGCGACACGTGCATCGTGCGCGTGGCCGGATCGATCTTTGCGCGCCCGTAGTACTGCTGCAGCGCAGCCGGCGACTGGTTCTGCGGATTGTCCTTGGGGATGCTGAAGTAGCGCACATCCGGCCCGAAGGTCTGGTCCACCTCGTTCGGCCCGAACGTGCCCGCATTGATCGGCCCGCCGACGAATTCCCAGAACGGCTTGAACTCCGTGAACTTGGCGCGCGACGGGTGGTAGTACGTGGCCTGCGCATAGTGCACATCGGCCGTCACCCACACCACGTTCTGGATGTTCTCCTGCTTGATGAAGCGCAGGATCTCGGCCAGCTCCAGCTCGCGGCCAGACGGCGCACCGTCATCGGCATTCGCCCACGCTTCGTAGGTGCCCTTGGGCACGTCGGGGTTCAAATCAGGCACCACCAGCGAGATCGGCATGTCGCTGGCAATCACCTTCCACGTGGCCTTCGACTGCTTGAGCGATTGCTTTAGCCACGCCGCCTGCTTCGGGCCGAGGAAAGCGGCATCGGCATCCAGCGTGGTCTGCCGGTTTGGTGAGTTGCGGCCGCGATAGCTCCGCTCATCC
The DNA here is from genome assembly GCF_000442475.1 of Ralstonia sp. AU12-08. NCBI lineage: Bacteria > Pseudomonadati > Pseudomonadota > Betaproteobacteria > Burkholderiales > Burkholderiaceae > Ralstonia > Ralstonia sp. AU12-08. The sequence continues at coordinate 35,934 of NZ_ASZV01000030.1, forward strand.
AGCATGAACACGTCGAGCAGCGGGCCGTACTGGAACGCGCGATAGATCTGCTCCGGGTCGACCGGGTTGAAGCGGAACGGGTTGTACTCGAACATTGCCTGCTTTGCACGGGCGGCCAGTACGGATGCGCTGCGTTCTTGATAGCGCTTTTCTTCTGGGCCGATCTGCTGGCCGGGGTACCAGTTGTTGCGCACTTCGTGGTCGTCCCACTGCACGAGGAACGGCACCTCGGCAGCAAACGCGCGCTTGTTCTTGTCGAGCTGGTTGTAGGCGAAGGCGCCGCGGTAGTCGTCGAGTGTTTGCGCGACGTGCGACTTGGCTTCGGTCGTGAGGTTGGTCCACAGCGAACCGTCGGGCAGCTTCACCTCGGCTTCGATCGGGCCGTCGGCGTAGATCTGGTCACCGGAGTGGATGAAGAAATCGGGCGACTCGCGACGCATGGCTTCGTACAGGCGATAGCCGCCGAAGCGCTCGTTGATGCCCCAGCCCTGGCCGGCTTCGTCGCCGGAGAACACGAAACAGATCGGGCGGTTGGCATGCACGGGCGCAGTATGAAAGCGGCCGACAACGGGCTCGCTGAACGCTTTCTCGTGCACGAGATCCTGGAAGCGGACGCGGTAGAACAGGTTGGCACCAGCAGGCAAGCCAGTGAGATCGACACGCGCCGTCAGTCCGCTGGTTTCGATGGCCGTCGGGCCAACGCGGCGCACGACCTTCTTGAAGGCGGCATCGGTCGAATATTCGACGATCATGCGCGCCGGGCGGTCAGTGCGGCTCCACACGATGGCGCTGTTGGCGGTGATGTCACCGCTCATTACGCCGCCGGGCACTTGCGGGCGCAGGCGTTCGGAAGTGACTGCGGCGGGCGCAACGCCCTGGGCCAGCACGTCACCCATGCGCGAGCCGAGCAGCGCAGTGCCGCTGGCGGAGACAAGACCCTTGATCAGCGTGCGGCGGGTCGGTTTGAAGATCGGCTGGTCGGACATGGCGGCTCCGCAGGTTGGCGTTGAGTGGTGAGGGTGCCGCCCAGCGTAAGTCGCTTCCGTGACAGCGCTACGTCACCCGCCCTCTTCCGTCACGTCGATGGCGAGGGTCTCCTTGATCTCCTCCATCACGATGTAGCTCTTGGACTGCACTGCGCCCGGAAGCTGCAAAAGGATGTCGCCGAGCAGGCGGCGGTATTCGCTCATCTCGCGGATGCGCGCCTTGATGAGGTAATCGAAATCGCCCGAGACCAAGTGGCACTCCAGCACCTCGGGAATGCGCAGCACCTCGCGCCGGAACTGCTCGAACATGTTGCCGGCTTTGCTGCCCAGGCTGATCTCCACGAACACCAACAGCGAAGCGCCCAGCATGGCCGGGTTCAGGCGTGCGAAATAGCCGAGGATGAAGCCCTCTCGCTCCAGCCGTTTGACGCGCTCAATGCATGGCGTGATGGTCAGGCCGACGGCTTCGGACAGCTCCTTCATCGAGAGCCGCCCGTCCTTTTGCAGCAGGTCGAGGATGCGGCGGTCGAGCTTGTCGAGGGCCCGGACGGGCTTGCGCTGGGTTCGCATGAACGAAAACGCTCCAAATTCGAAGTTGTTCCTGTTTCCTGAAAATATACAGAAACAATTGCTGGTTATGTGCGAATACGATAGCGACATCTATCGTAAATGCATTCCCGGGGAGTATCACCATGCGCGTGCTCGTTCTTGGCAGTGGCGTGATCGGCGTGACGAGCGCCTATTACCTGGCCCGCGCCGGCCATGAAGTCACTGTTGTCGACCGTGAAGCCGGCCCGGCGCTGGAGACGAGTTTTGCCAATGCTGGCCAGATCTCGCCGGGCTATGCATCGCCGTGGGCTGCACCGGGCGTACCGCTCAAGGCCATCAAGTGGATGTTCCAGAAGCACGCGCCGCTCTCCATCCGCCCCGACGGCACCCTCTTCCAACTCAAGTGGATGTGGCAGATGCTGCGCAACTGCGATGCCGCCAGCTACGCGCAAAACAAGGAGCGCATGGTCCGCCTGGCTGAATACAGCCGCGACTGCATCCGCGAACTGCGCGCCGACACCGGCATCGCCTACGAAGGCCGCCAGCAAGGCACGCTGCAAATCTTCCGCACCCAGCAACAGCTCGACGGCGCCGCGAACGACATCGCTGTGCTCGAGCGTGCCGGCGTGCCCTACGAACTGCTTTCGCGCGAAGACCTCGTGCGCAGTGAACCAGGCCTGGCCTCGACCCGCCACAAGCTGGCCGGTGGCTTGCGCCTCCCCAATGACGAAACGGGCGATTGCCAGCTCTTCACCACGCGCCTGGCCGCGATGGCCGAGCAGCTTGGCGTGCGCTTCCATTTCAACCGCACCATCAATAGCCTGATCATCAAGAACGACGCTGTGCGCGGTGCGCTGGTCGATGGCCAGCCGATGGAAGCCGACCTCGTGGTGGTGGCGCTGGGCAGCTACAGCTCGCCGTTCCTGAAGAACCTGGTGAACGTGCCGGTGTATCCGCTCAAGGGCTTTTCGATCACCGTACCGATGACGGACGCGGCCAAGAGCCCCGTCTCCACCATCCTGGACGAGACCTACAAGGTGGCCGTGACGCGCTTTGACGACCGCATCCGCGTGGGCGGCATGGCGCAGATCGTCGGCTACGACAAGCGCCTGGACCCGGGCAAGCGCAACACGCTGGAGTTCGTCGTCAACGATCTGTTCCCGGGTGCCGGCGATGTGTCGCACGCTTCGTTCTGGACTGGCCTGCGCCCGATGACGCCGGACGGCACGCCCATCGTCGGCCAGACGCCGGTGCGCGGCCTGTGGCTCAACACCGGCCACGGCACGCTGGGTTGGACCATGGCCTGCGGCTCGGGCAAGCTGCTGTCGGATCTGGTGTCGGGCCGCTCGCCGGCGATTCGTGCGGATGACCTGTCGGTGTATCGCTATCTGGGCGGCGCGCCGATGCCCACGACCAAGCCCGCATTGGCCTGATCGTCTACGCCATCGTCATGAGAAAGGGAGGCCGAAGCCTCCCTTTCTTTTTGCCTGCTCAAACCCACAGCCGGTACGCCCAGAAGGCCTCGTCTTCGACAAAGCGCTCGACAAACTCACTTGGGGAAAAGCCCGTGATGCGCTTGGCCGTGCGGCTGAAATGCGCCTGGTCGGCAAACCCTTCATCCTGGGCCAGTGCGGCCCAATCGAACGGCACACCGGCTGCGTGCCGATCCATCGCGGCAAAATAGACGCCTTCGGTTTTCACCAGCGCTTGCCACTCGCGCAAAGACCGTCCGCTGAAGGTCTTGATGCGTCGCTCCACTTGGCGTGGACTCTGTGTGCGCCGCCACTCATGTGCCTGCCATGCCAGACGCTGGACCCAATGCCGACCTGCTCTGCGCAGCGACGACACCATCGTGTCCTGTCCCTGTAGCGCGTGCCAGCGCGCAGCAAGATGCTGCTCCAGCACAGCCAGCACAGCCGCATCGTCATGGGTGTCAAGCAACGCATCCAGCAACGGATGCCAGACGGCGCCCAGTACGGTATAGGCGTCGACAAAGCGGTCCGCTGCCACAGCCTTGTCGACGCCGAACAAGGTCTGCGCGACATCTGCCGTCAAGCAGATCATGCCGCCACGCCCAGTGGTCGGTGCCCACGTTACTGTAGGCAGGGATTGACTGCCTGACAGCACCGCCGCCGTACCAAACGGCCGCCATTGCGGTCCGTCATCCGTACGCTCGACAAGCCCTGCATCGATGCCCTGAAACCACGACAGCGACACCATGGGCGACGCAGGAAAATGAGACAGGCGCTGCGCATCGGTCAACGCAACGCCCCGCGTGTCACGGCACAGAATGGCCACGATGGCGCCCTGCAAAGCAGGCGACGCAAGATGCAGCCGCGTATCCGGTACGCGGCCATCGCGTACAACACGTGGCGCTCGCGCGAGGGGATCCGGGCACTCGAATTGTGAGGACATGGCGGCGCAGTATAGGCAGGTGCCGGACAGGTGTCGATGTCGTTTGCGTTCAAGACAGGTCACGCCGCCAAGCGAACAATGTCAGACATGCCCAGATGCCCCTGGAGACCCAGATGAACCCGACCAATTCCGGCCAATGCCCTTTCCACGCAAAGGATGCATCGCCCACACCCGCCGCCCATCCGCCCGGCATTTGGCCGCCAGGCCCATCCACCGCGCTGACTGGCTGGAGCCTGCTCGCCCGCATGTCGCGCGACTTGCTGGGGACGCTGGCAGCATGGCAGCGCGAGTTCGGCGATGTTGTGCATCTGCGCTTCTGGCCCGAACACGAAATCGTCGTCTCAGACCCGTCACTCGTGCGCGAACTGCTGGTGACGCATCACGACGCGCTGGTCCGCTGGGAGCGCGGCATGCACGTGTTTGCACAGCTGCACGGGCACAGCGTACTGATTGCCGAAGGCGAAGCCTGGCGTGGCAAGCGGCACGCCATGCAGCCGAACTTCTCCCCCAAGGCTGTCCAAGCTTTCGTGCCCACGATCAGCGCCGCCACCGAGAAAGCACTCGCACAGTGGCCAAAGCACGATGTGCGCTGGCCGATCGAGAGCGCGATCACCTCGCTCGCCATGGACGTCATTACACGGATGATGTTTTCAAGCGAGATTGGCGAGGAGGCTCGCATCGCGGAGCAAGCCATCCGCGTCGTCAGTGCCGCCGCCAATGCAGAGTTCTACTGGCCCGCAAGCGCACCGGACTGGGTGCCCTGGAAGCGCGCAAAACGGCGTGCCCTGGCTGCACTGCACGGCCTGATCGACCATCATCTCCAAGCGCGATTGGCCCAGCCGCAAGACGCCTGGCCCGACGATCTGCTGACCCGCCTGCTACGGCTGCATCGGGATGCCCCCACCGCATGGCCCCTGCACGCTGTACGCGACGAATGCATGACCGCGTTCCTGGCAGGGCACGAAACCACCGCAGCCACGCTGATCTGGTGGGCCTGGTGCATGGCGTCGAACCCGGCTGCGCAGGCCCTTGCGCGCAGGGAGGTCCAGCAAACACTGCAGGGCCACGCACCGAGCCCGGACACGCTGGCCTCGCTGCCCTACCTCACACAGACGATCAAGGAGACGCTGCGCCTCTACCCGGCTGCCCCGGTGCTCGTGAGCCGGCGAAGCACCCGGCCCATCACCCTGGGCACGTGGCAATTGCCTGCGCGCACCATGTTCCTGATTCCGGTGCAAGTGATGCACCACGACCCGCGCTGGTTCCCCGAGCCGCTGGCGTTCCGCCCGGAACGCTTTGCACTCGATGCTCTAGAACTGCCACGCGCACGCGGTGCCTACCTACCCTTTGGCACCGGCCCGCGCGTCTGTCTTGGGCAGCATTTGGCCATGTCCGAGATGACGGTGATCGCCGCGATGCTGCTGCAGCGTTTCACGTTGTCGGTGCCGGACAACATGCAGCCGCCACGCCCCGTGATGAACGTCACGCTGCGGCCCGATCAGCAGTTGCACCTGGCAATCACACCGGCTTGACGTCAGCAATGCACCAACGAAAAAAGGAGGCCGAAGCCTCCTTTTTTATGCTCGCCGATGCGGCTCAGAACTGCACTTCCGGCACCGCGCCGATCGTCTCGCCACCCGTCAGCACGCTCTGCGCAATGCCAGGCGCCTGCGTGAGCAGCACGTCGGCAAACACGCGCGCCGTGGCGATCTTCGCACCGTAGAAGTTCGGGTCTTCGCTCTCGCGGTCGATGGCCACCAGCAGCGCACGCGCCATCTGCCAGCCCGACAGCACGATGCCGCACAGGCGCAAATACGGCACGCTGCCCGCGAACACGGCGTTCGGCTGCGCCTTGGTCTGCGCCACCACAAAGCGCACCACCGATTCCATCGCCTCGCGGCCCGCCGCCAGACGCGCACGCATCGCTTCGCAATGCGCGCCACCCTTCGCAGCCAGCGCCGCTTCCACCTTGGCAATTTCCGCGCAGATACCCAGTGCCACCGCTCCGCCATCACGCACCGTCTTGCGACCAATCAGGTCATTCGCCTGAATGGCCGTGGTGCCTTCGTAAATCGGCAGGATGCGCGCATCGCGGTAGTACTGCGCAGCGCCCGTCTCTTCGATGAAGCCCATACCGCCGTGCACCTGCACGCCCAGGCTCGTCACGTCGATCGACATCTCCGTGCTCCAGCCCTTCACGATCGGCACGAGGAATTCGTACAGCGCTTCGTTCTGCTTACGCGCAGCATCATCGGCAGCATGGTGGCCGGCATCACACGCGGCGGCGGCCACGTAGGCCAGCGCGCGGGCGCCTTCGGTCATGGCGCGCATCGTCAGCAGCATCCGCTTCACGTCGGGGTGATGAATGATCGCGACAGCCTTGCCGGCCGAACCATCCACCGGGCGGCTCTGCACACGCTCGCGCGCATAGGCCACGGCCTTCTGGTACGCGCGCTCCGACACGCCGATACCCTGCATGCCCACCGCATAGCGCGCGGCGTTCATCATGATGAACATGTACTCCAGGCCGCGGTTTTCTTCGCCGACGAGCGTGCCGATGGCACCACCGTTGTCGCCAAACTGCAGTACGGCCGTCGGGCTCGCCTTGATGCCGAGCTTGTGCTCGATCGACACGCAATGCGCGTCGTTACGCGCACCCAGCGAACCATCTGCATTGACCATGAACTTCGGCACCACGAACAGCGAGATGCCCTTCACGCCCTCGGGCGCACCCGGCGTGCGCGCCAGCACAAGGTGGACGATGTTCTCGGCCATGTCGTGCTCGCCCCAGGTGATGAAGATCTTCGTGCCGAAGATCTTGAACGTGCCGTCACCCACCGGCTCGGCGCGCGTGCGCACGAGTGCCAGGTCGGAACCGGCCTGCGGCTCCGTCAGGTTCATCGTGCCGGTCCACTCGCCCGAAATGAGCTTGGGCACGAACAGCTGCTTCTGTTCTTCGGTGCCAGCAGTCAGCAGCGCCTCGATGGCGCCGTCGGTCAGCAGCGGGCACAGCGCGAACGACAGGTTGGCCGCGTTCAACATCTCGATGCACGCCGTGGCGATCAGCTTGGGCAGGCCTTGGCCGCCGTATTCCACCGGGTGCTGCACGCCCTGCCAGCCGCCTTGGCCGAACTGCGCGAAGGCTTCCTTGAAACCAGCGGTGGCCGTGACGACGCCGTCCTTCCAGCTGCTCGGGTTGCGGTCACCTTCCACGTTGAGCGGCGCGACGACTTCACCGGTAAAGCGCGCGCTCTCTTCCAGCACGGCCTGTGCGGTGTCGGCGGTGGCGTCTTCAAAGCCGGGCAGCTTGGCAACGTTGTCCAGGCCGGCCAGTTCGTTCATCACGAACAGCATGTCCTTGACGGGGGCTTGATAGGTCATGTCTCTCTCCAATCCTTGTTAAGCGCGATCAGGACAGTGCGTCAGCGGGTGCGTGACGCGCTCTCCTGATGGCGCTCGCGTATAAAAAAGCCGTTTCCAAACAGGTCGGAAACGGCTTTGCGTCGGGCGTTCATTGCAGCGCGCGTCAGACGATGCGCGCTGCGCGGTGCGATCAGCCCAGTGCGGTCACCAGCTCCGGCACGACGGTGTTCAGGTCGCCCACGAGGCCGTAGTCAGCCACCTGGAAGATCGGCGCTTCCGGATCCTTGTTGATCGCGACGATCACCTTGGAATCCTTCATGCCGGCCAAGTGCTGGATCGCGCCCGAGATACCGACGGCGATGTACAGCTGCGGCGCGACGATCTTGCCCGTCTGGCCGACCTGGTAGTCGTTCGGCACGAAGCCGGCGTCCACCGCTGCGCGCGAGGCACCCAGTGCGGCGCCCAGCTTGTCAGCCAGCGGCGTCAGCACCTTGGTGTAGTTCTCGCCCGAGCCCACGCCACGGCCACCCGACACGATGATCTTGGCGGCGGTCAGTTCCGGGCGGTCGCTCTTCGTCACTTCACGCGAGACGAATTGCGAGATGCCGGCGTCAGCCACGGCGGTCAGCGTTTCGGTAGCAGCGGAGCCGCCAGTGGTGGCTGCAGCGTCGAACGCCGTGCCGCGCACGGTGATCACCTTCACCTTGTCGGCCGATTGCACGGTGGCAATTGCGTTGCCGGCGTAGATCGGTCGCTCGAAGGTGTCCGGGCTGTCGACCTTGGTGATGTCGGACAGTTGGGCCACGTCCAGCTTGGCGGCCACGCGCGGCAGGATGTTCTTGCCGTAAGCGGTAGCGGGCGCCAGGATGTGGCTGTAGTTGCCGGCAATGGCCAGGGCCTGCTCGGCGACGTTTTCGGCCAGGCCATCGGCAAACTGGGGCGCGTCGGCCACCAGCACCTTGGCAACGCCGGCGATCTGCGCGGCGGCCTGGGCGGCAGCGCCGCAGCCAGCGCCGGCCACCAGCACGTGGACGTCGCCGCCGCATTGGGCGGCTGCGGTCACGGCGTTCAGCGTCGCGGCCTTGATGGATTGGTTGTCGTGTTCAGCAATAACGAGTGCGGTCATCTTGATCTGCCTGTTCGGTGTGCTTGAAGTGCCTGCAGTCAGAGACCGCTTACAGCACCTTCGCTTCGGTCTTGAGCTTGGACACCAGCGTGGCCACATCGGGCACCATCACACCGGCGCTGCGCTTGGCGGGCTCAACCACCTTCAGCGTCTTCAGGCGCGGTGCAACGTCCACGCCCAGATCTTCCGGCTTGACCACGTCGAGTTGCTTCTTCTTCGCCTTCATGATGTTCGGCAGCGTCACGTAGCGCGGCTCGTTCAGGCGCAGGTCGGTGGTGACTACGGCCGGCAGCTTGACCGACAGGGTTTCCAGACCACCGTCCACTTCACGCGTGACCGAAGCCTTGCCGTCGGCAACCTGCACCTTCGAGGCAAACGTGGCTTGCGGCAGACCTGCCAGCGCGGCCAGCATCTGGCCGGTCTGGTTGGCGTCGTCGTCAATCGCCTGCTTGCCCAGGATGATCAGCTGCGGCTGTTCCTTGTCGACCAGCGCCTTGAGCAGCTTGGCGACAGCCAGCGGCTGCAGTTCTTCGTTGGTCTCGACCAGGATGCCGCGGTCGGCGCCGATGGCCATGGCGGTGCGCAGGGTTTCCTGGCACTGCGTCACGCCGCACGACACGGCGATCACTTCGGTAGCGACGCCCGCTTCTTTCAGACGCACCGCCTCTTCCACGGCGATCTCGTCGAACGGGTTCATGCTCATCTTGACGTTGGCAAGATCGACACCGCTACCGTCCGTCTTCACGCGAACCTTCACGTTGTAATCGATCACGCGCTTGACTGCGACCAGGACTTTCATGCGCTCACTCCACTCATTAATAAGACATTTGTTACAAGACGCCGGCCATTATAAGGGTGGTCGGTCGCTCGCGTTAAATTTCCGAACGGTCGTGCTATTTTAACCGCGAAAAATTGCCGGACACCAGTCAAACGTCCGGCAATTTGTTGGGGAAAACCCTCTAACCGTGTGTAAACGTGCTTACCACGCCACGATCACGGCGTCTTTGTACTTCGTCTTGACGAAGGACTTCACCGCGTCGGAATGATACGCCTTCACGAGCTTGGCAACCCAGGGTTGATCCTTGTCGGCGGCACGAATGGCGATCACGTTGGCGTACGGGCCCTTCGGGCTTTCGATGGCGATGCCGTCCTTGGTCGGGTCCAGGCCGGCCTTCTCGGCGTAGTTGCCGTTGACGGCAGCGGCGTCCAGATCATCCAGCGAGCGCGGCAGTTGGGCGGCGTCCAGCTCGACGAACTTCAGCTTCTTCGGGTTCTCCACCACGTCACGCGGCGAAGCCTTGAAACCAGCGTTCGGCTTGAGCTTGATCACGCCCAGCGATTGCAGCAGCAGGAGCGCACGGCCGCCGTTGGTCGGGTCGTTCGGCAGGCCAAAGCGTGCGCCGTCCTTCAGATCCTTGATCGACTTGATCTTCTTCGAGTAGATGCCCATCGGGAACGTGATGGTCTGGCCGACGCTCACGAACTTGTAGCCGCGCGTGGCGACTTGGTCGTCCAGATACGGCTGGTGCTGGTAGCTGTTGGCATCCAGATCACCTGCGGCCAGTGCGGCGTTCGGCTGGATGTAGTCGTTGAACTCGACGATCTGGAGCTTCAGGCCGTCCTTCTCGGCAACCTTCTTCACTTCTTCCATGATCTCGGCGTGCGGGCCGGCGGTCACACCGATCTTGATCGGCTTGCTCTGCGCCATGGCGGCGCCCGATGCCAGTGCCAGCGCAAGGGTGGCACCAGTAGCCAGGCTCGCGGACCATTGCAGCAGTTGACGACGATTCATTGCGTTCCCTCGTAGATGAGTCTGTGATGGTTTAACGATGGCTGAGGCGGCGCACGAGCCAATCGCCCGTCGATTGCACCGCCTGCACGAAGACGATCAGGATGACGACGACCGCCAGCATGATGTCCGATTCATAGCGTTGATAACCGTAGCGGATACCCAGGTCGCCCAGGCCACCGCCGCCGATGGTGCCGGCCATGGCTGAGTAACCGACCAGGCTGACGAAGGTGATGGTCAGACCGGCCAGGATGCCGGGCATGGCCTCGGGCAGCAGCACCTTGTAGACGAGCTGGCCGGTGGTCGCACCCATCGACTGCGCGGCTTCGATCAGGCCGCGGTCCACTTCGCGCAGCGCGGTTTCCACCAGACGCGCGACAAAGGGGATCGCAGCGATCGTCAACGGCACGATGGCCGCTGCGGTGCCGATGGACGATCCTGCCAGCAAGCGCGTAAACGGAATCACCGCTACCAGCAGAATGATGAACGGCACCGAGCGTACGGCGTTGACGATGAGGCCAGCCACGCGGTTGAACGCCGGCGCAGACAGTACACCGCCCGTTGTCGTCAGATACAGCAGCACGCCCAGTGGCACGCCGAACAGCGCACCGATGCCACCCGACACGCCCACCATGGCGAGCGTCTCCCAGAATGCCGGCAGAAACAGATCGGTCAGGTCAGACCACATGGTTGATCTCCTCGACCACCACGCCTTGCTCGCGCAGGAAGTGCATCGCGTTGTTGATATCAGCGGTTTCGCCCGACGCCAGGATCGCCAGCGAGCCGAAAGCCTGGCCCTGGATCTCGTCGATATGGCCGTGCAGGATGTTGAAGTCGAACCCGTAAGTGCGGACGGCTTGCGCCAGCACGGGTTGGTCCACGCCTTCGCCGGTAAAGGCGAGTCGGAACAGGCGGTCGCGGCCGCCGTGCTCGCGGGCAACCAGGCGGCTTTCCACACGCGCCAGTACCGAGGGCGGCAGCTCTTGCGAGATCACCTCGCCGATCAGCGCGCGCGTCACGTCGTGATGCGGCTGCAGGAACACGTCGATCACGCGGCCGAGCTCCACCACACGGCCGGCATCGAGTACGGCCACGCGGTCGCACACCTGCTTGATCACTTCCATCTGGTGCGTGATCAGCACGATGGTCAGACCGAGTTCACGGTTGATCTTGCGCAGCAGGTCGAGAATCGAGCGCGTCGTCTCCGGGTCCAGCGCAGAGGTCGCTTCGTCGGAGAGCAGCACATCCGGCTGGCTCGCCAGCGCGCGAGCGATGCCGACGCGCTGCTTCTGGCCGCCGGAAATCTGCGCGGGGTAGCGATCCTTGTGCGCTGACAGGCCAACCAGATCCAGCAGCGGCAGCACGATCTCGCGGATGCGTTCGCGCGACGTGCCCGCCAACTCCAGCGGCAGCGCCACGTTGTCATACACCGTGCGCGACGACAGCAGGTTGAAGTGCTGGAAGATCATGCCGATCTTGCGGCGCGCCTGGCGCAGCCCATCGGCATTGAGTGCGGTCAGTTCCTGGCCCGCCACCGTGACGGTGCCCGAGGTCGGCTTGTTCAGCAGGTTGATGACGCGCACCAGCGTGCTCTTGCCAGCGCCGCTGCGGCCAATGATGCCGAAGATCTCGCCACGGTCGATGGTGAGGTCGACGTCGCGCAGCGCGTGGACGTCGTTGCCGCCCGCCCCCCGAAAGTGCTGCGATATCCCCTTGAGTTCAATCATGCGTACATGCAAAAACGGCAACTCGCCAAGCCCTTCAGGCTCCAGCGCGGTTGCCGTCTCTTTTATCGTTGGAATGAGGCGCTAGTGTAAGGCAGGCCTTACATGCGAGGAACGATTCTTTAACGATGTCTTTATTACTTTTTCGAATTTTGCAGGCGATTTGTCGCCATATGACGCCTAAAGCTCAGCCAGCGCCTTGACGTGCGCGACCACGCTGCGGCCCAGCGCGCTGAGGTTGTAGCCGCCTTCCAGGCAACTCACAATGCGGCCCTTGGCATGTGTGCGTGCCACCTGCATGAGCTGCTGCGTGATCCAGGCGTAATCGGCTTCAACCAGACCCATCTGGCCGAGGTCGTCTTCGCGGTGCGCGTCAAAGCCGGCAGAAATGAACAGCATCTCCGGCCGGAAGGCTTCCAGGCGCGGCAGCCAGATCGTTTCCACCACTTCGCGCACGGTCAGGCCATTGGTGTACGCCGGCAGCGGGATGTTGACCATGTTGGCCGCCACCACCTCGGTGCCCGAGTACGGATAGAACGGGTGTTGGAAGATGCTGCACATCAGCACACGAGGCTCATCGCGGAAAGCCGCCTCGGTGCCGTTGCCGTGGTGCACGTCAAAGTCGACGATCGCAACGCGCTGCAACCCATGGTGCTCCAGCGCATGCCGTGCAGCTACCGCCACGTTGTTGAAGAAGCAGAAGCCCATCGCACGGCCAGGTTCGGCGTGATGACCGGGCGGACGCACGCTGCAGAAGGCATTTTCCAGCTCACCGGCGATCACTTTATCGGTGGCATCCACCGCCGCACCCGCAGCCAGCACGGCGGCCATGTAGGTGTGCGGGTTCATCGAGGTGTCGGGGTCGATCGGCGTGTAGCCGGCAATCGGCACGCTGGCGACCAGTTCGCGCAGGTATTCAGGCCGGTGCACGCGGCACAGCTGTGCCTCGGTCGCGGGCGGCGCCTCGCAGGGGACGAGCAGATCTTCGATGCGGCTGGCGATCAGTTGATCTTCGATCGCGCGCAGCCGGTCGGGGCACTCGGGGTGGTGATACCCCATCTCGTGCTTGAGAAATTCGGGATGCGTGTAGAGGCCGGTCGCCATGTTCGTGTTGTGTGCCCGCTGGGGCTTATGCGGTGCATGTGTCTCCAACCGCTACGTTAGCACGGCGGCAACACGTCGCACGCCAAGGCGATCCGATGAAACCATCCGCTACAATGCCCTGATCCCGTTTGAAGCCCGCTCATGAGCCAATCGCCTTCTTCCCGTCGTCCCGTATTGCGTGCCCTGTTAGCGGGCGCCGCGTTCTCCGCGCTGTCCTTCCCTGCGCTCTCGCTGGCCGCAAAGAAAGCCACCAAGTCGCCCAAGCGCCGCGTGGCGGTGCATGAAGAAGAGATCGACCCGGACCGCTACCGCAACAACCCCCAAACACAGGCCTTCGTCAACGAACTGGTCGGCCAGTACAACTTCGACCGCGCCTCGCTTGATGTGCTGTTTGCCGGCACCGCTTATTCCGCGACGGTGGCGCGCCTGATCCTGCCGCCGGCCACGCCTGCACGCCGAAGCTGGACGGCGTACCGTGGCCGCTTCATCGAGCCCATCCGCATCAACGCCGGCGTACAGTTCTGGCAGCAGTACGGCGACACGCTGCGCCGCGCCGAAAGCGAATTCGGTGTGCCCGCTGACGTGATCGTCGGCATCCTGGGCGTGGAAACCATCTACGGCCGCGACATGGGCAACTTCCGCGTGATGGATGCGCTGTCCACGCTGGCCTTCGATTACCCCGACACACCCAATCGCGCAGACCGCAGCACGATGTTCCGCAACCAGCTCAAGGATTACCTGATCTGGTGCCGCGACACCGGCACGGACGCGTTCTCGGTGCTGGGATCGTATGCGGGCGCGGTCGGCATTCCGCAGTTCATGCCGACGAGCATTCGCGAATACGCCGTGGACTATGACAAGGACGGCCACATCGACCTGCGCAACAGCGCGGTCGATGCCATCGGCAGCGTCGCGCACTTCCTGCAGATGCACGGCTGGGAGCCGAATCGCCCAGTGATGTGGAATATCGCCGGTGACACCGACAGCCAAGGCATTGCAGCGGCAGCTGCCGACGGTCAGCCGTATCCGCGCATGACGCTGTCCAAGCTCACACGCGCCGGCTTGGCACTGGCGCCCGGCGTGGATGCCACGCGCGAACAGGAAACCGAAGTGCTGGTGGTCGATCTGCCCACGCCCGGCCAGGCCACCGAGTACCGCGTTGGTCTGCGCAACTTCTACGTGCTCACGCGCTACAACCGCAGCTTCTTCTACGCAGCCGCGGTGTATGAGTTGGGTCAAGCCGTGCGGCAGGCAATGCGCGGCTGATCACCAGCCCAGCGCTCACGCAAAGAAAAAGCGCAGCTTCGGCTGCGCTTTTTTCATTGGCCGAACCGGCGTACCGATTATTTCCAGCGTGGTAGGTACACCATGCGCGTGTCGCTCGATGCGGGGTCGAGGACCTTGTCGTCGATACGTATCACAGCCAGATTCCGTCCCTGACGCACCAGCCGCATCTGCTCGAACGGTGCGCGCCCAAGCTGCTCGATATTGTCGACTGAAAACCCGGCCAGCCGTGCCGCAGCACGCTGCGGCGGAATATCGAACCATTGCCAGGCGTCGCTGGTGCCCTTGCGGCGCAGGCCTGCGCGCGCCCATACCTCCGTGGCAGGCATGTCGACCTGAGCATCGCCGTTGGGCAAGGTGACCTGCGTGACAGTCTTGCCCGAGCGCGCCTCGAACTGGACTTCCACGTCCGCCATCGGCCCTTTGCCGGGCAGCCCGACGATCGCCAGCCAAGTGCCGGCTTCCGCAGGCTTTGTGCGGGCAAGGTCTTCGTCACGGAACAGGAAGAACGTCGGCTTACCAGGCGTGTAGGCCCGCAGCAAGATGGTCTCGCCGTCGAACTTCCAGATACCTTCGGCGTGCTTGTCGACGCTGGACACCCAGCGCCACTCGAACCCGCCGTCATCGTGAAGCCGCAACATCGAGCCGATGTCGCGACCCGCATCAAGGTAGTACTGGTCCGCCACGGCCTGAACTGCATCGTCCGGCTCGGCAGCCAGCGCAGTGTTGAACCATCCGGCCAGCGCCAAAACCATGGGCGCAATCCACGCCCGCGTGCACGTCATTCGCATCGTCATTGCGGCGCGCCCTAGATCAGGCGGGGAAGACGCCGGTCGACAGGTAGCGATCGCCTCGGTCGCACACCACGAACACGATCGTTGCGTTCTCGACTTCTTCGGCGATCCGCAGCGCCACGCACAATGCACCCGCCGCCGAGATGCCGCAGAAGATGCCCTCTTCACGCGCCATGCGACGCGCCATGTGCTCGGCGTCGGACTGGCTCACGGGTTCGGTGCGGTCGATGGTTTTCGGGTCGTAGATCTTCGGCATGTAGGCTTCCGGCCATTTGCGGATGCCGGGAATGCGCGAGCCTTCTTCCGGCTGCGCACCGATGATCTGGATGGCCTCGTTCTTCTCTTTCAGGAAGCGCGAAACGCCGGTGATGGTGCCCGTCGTGCCCATCGCTGAGACGAAATGCGTGATGCGGCCTTCCGTGTCGCGCCATAGCTCGGGGCCGGTGGTCTCGTAGTGCGCCAGCGGGTTATCCGGGTTGGCGAACTGGTCAAGGATGACACCCTTGCCTTCCTTCTCCATCGCGTCGGCCAAGTCACGCGCATATTCCATACCGCCCTTGACGGGGGTGAGGATGATCTCCGCGCCGTAGGCAGCCATACTCTGGCGGCGCTCCACCGACAGGTCTTCCGGCATGATCAGCACCATCTTGTAGCCCCGGATGGCCGCCGCCATTGCCAGCGCGATGCCGGTGTTGCCGGAGGTGGACTCGATGAGTGTGTCACCCGGCTTGATACGGCCGCGCGCCTCAGCGCGCTTGATCATGGACAACGCGGGGCGATCCTTGACCGAGCCAGCCGGGTTGTTGCCTTCGAGCTTGCCGAGGATGACGTTGCCGCGTCGCGCATTGCCTTCGCCGGGAATGCGCTGGAGCTGAACCAAGGGCGTGTTGCCGATGGTGTCTTCAATGGTGAGATAAGCCATGATGCGTGGGGAACGGGAATCAGATCATTGTAATGCAGACCTACAACCCTGCCCCGCACATGGCAAAACGCCCCGCTTGGAGCGGGGCGTCATGGGGAAAGACGATCGAGGCGCTTACTTCTTCTTGGCGTCCTTGCCGTCCTTCTTGGCTGCAGCCGGCGCCGGCGCACCGAACGTCAGCCCTTCATTTTCCAGCTTGGCGAGCGTCTTGTCGCCGATGCCGGATACGCGAGACCTGAAGTCGGCGGCGTCCTTGTACGGGCCATTCTTGGTGCGCTCTTCAATAATGGCCTTGGAACGCTTCGGGCCAATGCCGGACAGCGTTTCCAGCCCAGCGTGATCCGCAGTGTTCACATCCACCGACGCCCACGCGGTCGACAGCATGGACAGCGACATCAACGCAACGGCCAACATTTTCTTCAACATGTGCTCCTCCTGATTCTTGGGTTCAGAGATGAAAAAACCGCCACATCGGGTGGCGGTTTCAACGCATCTTAAGGAGCATCACCAGGACACTGCAGCGCGCAAACAAAAAGTCACGCGCTGTCTGATTACTGGCAATCAGGCAGGCTGCTTCAGCAGCCACTGGCAGTAGCGCTCAACGCCTTCCTGCACCGTCAGGAACGGCGCCGTGTAGCCCGCTGCGCGCAGGCGCGACTGATCGGCCTGCGTGAAGCACTGGTACTTGCCGCGCAGCGCGTCCGGAAACTTCACGTATTCAATCAAACCTTCCTGCGCCAGCTCTTCGGTGGAAAGCACCGGTTTGCCTTCTGCGCCACGCAGGGTATTCACCACCGTCGTGGCGATGTCGTTGAACGGTTGTGCACGGCCCGTGCCGAGGTTGAAGATGCCCGACTTGTCCGGATGGTCGAAGAAGAACAGGTTGACCTTCACCACGTCTTCCACCGACACGAAGTCGCGCATCTGGCCGCCCTGCGGGTAGCCGTTGTACTCGCCGAACAGCTTGACGGTGCCTTCCGCGCGGAACTGGTTGAAGTTGTGGAACGCGACCGAGGCCATGCGACCCTTGTGCTGTTCGCGCGGGCCGTACACGTTGAAGTAGCGGAAGCCGACGATCTGCGACAGTGCCGTCGGCATAACGCGGCGCACAACCTGATCAAACAACAGCTTGGAGTAACCGTACACGTTCAGCGGACGCTCGAACTCCGGCGCTTCGCGGAAGGTTTCCGACGCGCCGTACGTGGCCGCCGACGAGGCATAGAGGAACTGCACGCCCTGATCCAGGCACGCGCGCATCACCGCCAACGTGTAGCGGTAGTTGTTGTCCATCATGTAGCGACCGTCGGTCTCCATGGTGTCAGAGCAGGCACCCTCGTGGAAGATCGCGCGAACCTTGCCGAAATCGCCACGCGCAAAGCGCTCCACGAACTCGGTCTTGTCCAGGTAGTCGCTGATCTGGCAGTCGACGATGTTCTTGAACTTGTCGGCGCGCGTGAGATTGTCGACGGCGATGATGTCGGTCTCGCCGCGCTCGTTCAGGCCCTTGACGATGTTGGCGCCGATGAAGCCGGCCGCGCCGGTGACGATGATGGTCATGATCGGTGGATCAAATGATCAGTTAAAGAGTTCTGCGTACGTCACAACGGCCGTGCCCAGCTTGCCGACCACGATGCTGCCCGCACGGTTGGCGTATTGCACGGCTTCCTTGAGGCTGGCACCGGCACCCAGCATGGTGGCCAGCGTGGCGATCACGGTGTCACCCGCGCCCGACACGTCGTACACCTCACGTGCCTGGGCCGACACGTGCAGCACTTCATGCTCGGTGTAGAGCGTCATGCCCTCTTCCGAACGCGTCAGCAACAGCGCTTCGAGCTGCAACTCGCGGCGCAGGTTCTGTGCGCGGATGGTCAGATCCTGCTCCGACTTCCACGAACCGACCACCTGGCGCATCTCGGCGCGGTTGGGCGTGATCATGGTCGCGCCCTTGTAGCGCGAATAATCGTCACCCTTCGGATCGACCAGCACACGGCGGCCAGCCTGACGCGAAGCCTCGATCATCTTGCCTACGTGCGTCAAACCACCCTTGCCGTAGTCGGACAGCACCACCACATCGTGCTGCGGCACCAGCGTGCCAAAACGGTCGAGCACCGACATCAGCACTTCATGCGTGGGCGGGTTCTCGAAATCGACGCGGATCAACTGCTGCTGACGTGCCAGCACACGCAGCTTGATCGTCGTGTTGACGGCCGGATCGCGATGCAGGTGCCCCGTGACTTGGCTTTCGCCGAGCAGCGTTTCGATGCTGCGACCGGGCTCGTCGTCACCGATCACACCCAGCATGCCCACCTGCGCACCAAGCGCGGCGGCGTTGCGCGCCACGTTGGCGGCACCGCCCAGGCGCTCGTCCGAGCGCTTGATCTGCACAACGGGCACTGGGGCTTCGGGCGAAATCCGCTCAACGTCGCCAAACCAGTAGCGGTCGAGCATCATGTCGCCCACCACGAGGATGCGGGCGGCCTGGATCTGTTCGGAAGCGAGTGCAGTCTTGGTCATGGGTGTCGGCGGCGGCCGAGGGTCACAGCGCAGTGATTACGATTGGGTGGAGCGCCCGATGGCCTGGTATTCAAAGCCCGCATCGCGCATGGCTTGCGGCTCGAACAGGTTGCGGCCGTCGAACACCATCGGCGTCTTCAACAGGGCCTTCACGGCGTTGAAGTCCGGGCTGCGGAACGCCTTCCACTCGGTCACGATGACCAGCGCGTCAGCGTTCTTGAGCGCGTCCATCTGACCAGCGCAGAACGTCACACGTTCCAGCTGCTCAGCAGAAAGATCGAGCGCCAGTGCGTGACGGGCCTCTTCCATGGCGACCGGGTCATACACCTGCACACGTGCGCCGCGCGACAGCAGCGAAGCGATCAGGATACGGCTCGGCGCTTCACGCATGTCATCGGTATTCGGCTTGAAGGCCAAGCCCCAGATGGCGAACGTACGGCCGGTCAGGTCTGCACCCATGCGGTCTTCAATCTTGCCGACCAGCACTTCCTTCTGCTTGTCGTTGACGGCCTCGACGGCCTCCAGCACGTGCAGCGTCTGCCCATACTCCTGCGCAGTGCGCACCAGCGCCTGCACGTCCTTCGGGAAGCACGAGCCGCCGTAGCCGGTACCGGCGTAGAGGAAGCTGTAACCGATGCGCGGGTCGGAGCCGATGCCCAGGCGCACGAGTTCGATGTCAGCGCCCACCTTGTCGGCCAAGTTGGCCATCTCGTTCATGAACGAGATACGCGTGGCCAGCATGGAGTTGGCAGCGTACTTGGTGAATTCGGCCGAGCGCACATCCATATAGAAGGTGCGCTCGTGGTTGCGGTTGAACGGCGCGTAGAGCGTGCGCATGATGGCCTTGGCGCGCTGGCCGTCGTTGTCGGCATAGGTACCGAGCACGATGCGGTCCGGGCGCATGAAGTCGTCCACCGCGGCACCTTCCTTCAGGAACTCGGGGTTCGACACTACCGAGAAGCCGACATCGGACTTGCCGCGCGTGGCAAGCACTTCGGCCACGGCAGCGCGCACCTTGTCGCCAGTGCCAACGGGCACGGTCGACTTGTCGACGATCACCTTGAAGCCGTTCATGTGCTGCGCGATGTTGCGCGCAGCCGCCAGCACGTACTTCAGGTCAGCCGAGCCATCCTCATCAGGCGGCGTGCCGACGGCGATGAACTGCACATCACCGTGCGCGACGCTGGCCGCCACATCGGTCGAAAACTGAATGCGACCAGCCGCGCGGTTACGCTCGATCAGCTCTTTCAAGCCCGGTTCGTAGATGGGCACGCCGCCGGCGTTGAGCAGGTCGATCTTCTTCTGGTCGACGTCGAGGCAGAACACATCGTTGCCAAGCTCCGCCAGACACGCGCCGGTGACCAGACCGACATAACCGCTACCGATGATGGTGATTTTCATACGAACACTTCAAAGATTAAAAAAGCGCCAGCGCGATGAACAACCCATCGCGTCGGACTGAATTACATGCTGGCCCCGCCACTGCCGCCAAGCGTTTCGGTACGGCGCGGTGAGTAGGTTTCCCAGCGGTTGCAGCCGGGGCATTGCCAATAGAACAGACGTGCGCGGAAACCGCACTCCTGACACGTATAGCGCGCAAGGTTGCGCGTACGGCTTTGCAGAAGATCGCGAATGGCGCCAAGATCCTGCGCGCGCTGGATGTCGGCATTGCCGCCAGCCTCAACGGGATCCGCCAGCGCACTCTCGGCCACATCCGCTGTAGCGGCGGCTTCATGACCGACCGCCTCGGAAGCACGCGTCGCCTCGGCTTCCACCAAACGCGTCAACGCCATCAGCGACGGCTGACGGCGGATCTGATCACGCATCAGCGCCACGGCATCGTCGATACCGTGCACGTCCAGTTCATACTTGTAGACCGTATCGAGCAACTCCGGCCCCAGGCGGGCATCCATCTTGGAGCGCAGCCACGCCAGCCCTTCTGCGGCACGGCCGAGCTGTGCGTACGCCTTCATCAGCCGCTCAGCCACCAGCGGCAGGAATGCCGGATTCTGCTGCTCAATGCTGCGCCAACGCTTGATTGCGCCCTCGGTATCGCCCTGCCCTTGCGCCACGTCGCCCAACTGGATGGTGGCGCGAACGTTCTTCGGGTTCTCCTGCAGCGCGCGCTCGAGCCATTCAATGGCAGTCGGCACGTCCTTGCGTTGCAACGATTCCTGCGCCAGCTCGCAGCAGAACTGCGCGATCTGGACAGCGTAGTCCTTACCCTGCAGGGTCTGCAGCTCACGCGCGGCATCGATGGCTTTGCGCCATTCCTTTTCGACTTCGTACAGCTCCAGCAGTACGCGCTTGGCGGGTTCGGCAAACGTGCCTTCCATCAGCTTGCGCAGGGACTCTTCTGCGCGGTCCAGCAGGCCAGCGCGCAAGAAATCCTGGCCGAGTTCATACAACGCGTGGTCGCGCTCGCTGGCCGGCAGATCAGGACGGTTGACGAGATTCTGGTGCACGCGGATGGCGCGCTCAGTCTCGCCGCGGCGGCGGAACAGACTGCCGAGCGCGAAGTGCAATTCGGTAGTTTCCGGGTCGAGGCGGGCAACCTCGATGAAGGCGTCGATGGCCTTGTCCGGCTGCTCATTGAGCAGGAAATTCAGCCCCTTGAAATAGGAGCGCGGCAGCGACGATTGTTCGGTGCGCAACTGGCGGGCGTCGAGTCGCGCGGCAACCCAGCCCAAGCCAAACACCAACGGGATGGCCAACAGCCACCAGAGATCGAAGTCCATGCGTCAGACCTTGGGGCCGGGAACGTGATAGGGGGAATCAGCAACGACGGGGGCAGTCGGCTCGACCACCTCTTCCGCCTTCTTCATGCGACCAATCTGACGACGCAAGCGGCTGGCGGTAAAGCGATGGCGCACTACACGCGGCGTCATCGCCAGCATGGCGAGCAGAATCCCTGCCACGAAGAATGCCAGTGCGATCAGAATCAGCGGCGCATGCCAGGCCACGCCAAACGGCAACACCAGCGAGACTTCCGCCGTGTTGTGCAATGCCAGCGCAAAGAGCAGCACAAACAACAGGAGGCGGATGACCCAGACGAGAAATTTCATGCAGGCTCAGTAACAAACAACAGCGCGGAAACAAACGGCGGTGCGGTAAGGCAGTACACGATTGCCGGGTTGTGCCGCATTGTAGCGGATTCACATGATGGCCAACCACGCCAAGGGCTGTGCGAAAAGCCATCGCCACAATAGAAAACGCCCCGGTAAAACCGGGGCGCTCCTGAAACTACCTTCTGCAACCTAGGCTTAGCGCGACATGGCCAGCGGTACCGCCGCATCCGCCGGAAAACCGGCGGTCTGGCGCTTGCCATCAGCCTGCCGAGCTGCCTTGACAACCATCAGCGACACAGCTGGCTCGCCCTCCGAAGAAGGTTCACCCTGTTGCGCCAGGCTGCGATCGACCCGTTCGCGCAATTCCTTACCCGCCTTGAAGTGCGGCACCCGCTTCTCGGGCACCAGCACCTTCTCGCCGGACTTGGGGTTGCGTCCAACGCGCGGCGGACGACGATTCAGACCAAAGCTGCCGAATCCGCGAATCTCGATGCGGTGGCCGTCCGCCAGGGCGTCGGACATCGCATCCAGGATCGTCTTGACCGCGATGTCCGCGTCCCGCAGCAGCAGCTGCGGAAAGCGGGCGGCCAGCTTCTCCACGAGTTCGGACTTGGTCATGGGCATCGTGCGCGCGTCCTCGTCGTTCTTTAGGGTCGACCCGGTGGATGCTTACTGGTTGGTTTCGTTCAGCTTGGCCTTCAGCAGCGCGCCGAGGTTCGTGGTACCAGCCGTGCCGGTATCCGCCGAGAACTTCTGCATCGCTTCTTGTTGGTCGGCGCTGTCCTTGGCCTTGATCGAAACGTTGATGTTGCGCGACTTGCGATCGATGTTGACGATCATCGCGGTCATCGTTTCGCCTTCCTTCAGCACGTTGCGGGCATCTTCCACGCGGTCGCTCGAGATTTCCGAGGCACGCAGGTAGCCTTCCACGTCGTCAGCCAGTTGCACCACGGCGCCCTTCGGATCAACGGCCTTGATCGTGACTTGCACGATCGAACCCTTGTCGTTGGTCGACACGAAGTTGTTGAACGGATCGCCCGACAGCTGCTTGATACCCAGCGAGATGCGCTCCTTGTCGATGTCGATGGCCAGCACAACGGCTTCCACCTCGTCGCCCTTCTTGTACTTGCGAACGGCTTCTTCGCCGGTCTCTTGCCACGACAGGTCCGACAGGTGCACCAGGCCGTCGATGCCGCCCGGCAGACCGATGAACACGCCGAAGTCGGTGATCGACTTGATCTGACCCGACAGCTTGTCGCCCTTCTTGTGGTTACGGCCGAAATCGTCCCACGGGTTGGCCTTGCACTGCTTCATGCCCAGGCTGATACGACGCTTGTCTTCGTCGATATCCAGAACCATGACTTCCACTTCGTCGCCCAGCTGGACAACCTTCGACGGAGCCACGTTCTTGTTGGTCCAGTCCATTTCCGACACGTGGACCAGGCCTTCGATACCGGCTTCGATCTCAACGAACGCGCCGTAGTCGGTCAGGTTGGTCACCTTGCCGAACAGGCGGGTGCCTTGCGGGTAACGACGCGAGATGCCGACCCACGGATCTTCGCCCAGTTGCTTGACGCCCAGCGAGACGCGGTTCTTCTCTTGGTCGAACTTGAGGATCTTGGCGGTGATTTCTTGGCCAACCGACAGCACTTCGCTCGGGTGACGCACACGACGCCATGCCAGGTCGGTGATGTGCAGCAGACCGTCGATACCACCCAGATCCACGAACGCGCCGTAGTCGGTGATGTTCTTGACGATACCGTTGACGATCGCGCCTTCCTTGAGCGTTTCCATCAGCTTCTGACGCTCTTCGCCCAGCGTGGCTTCAACCACGGCACGGCGCGACAGCACAACGTTGTTGCGCTTGCGGTCCAGCTTGATGACCTTGAATTCGAGGGTCTTGCCTTCGTACGGCGTGGTGTCCTTGATCGGACGCACGTCGACGAGCGAACCCGGGAGGAATGCACGAATACCATTGACCATGACGGTCAGGCCGCCCTTCACCTTGCCAGTCACGGTACCGGAGATGATCTCGCCGGATTCCAGTGCCTTTTCAAGGTTCAGCCACGAAGCCAGGCGCTTGGCCTTGTCGCGCGACAGGATGGTGTCGCCGTAGCCGTTTTCCAGTGCGTCGATTGCGACCGAAACGTAGTCGCCGACTTGCACTTCCAGCTCGCCCTGGTCGTTCAGGAATTCTTCGACCGGAACAAATGCTTCAGACTTCAGGCCCGCGTTCACAACGACGAAGTTGTGGTCAATACGCACAACTTCCGCAGAGATCACTTCGCCAGCCTTCATATTGGACTTGGCGATCGACTCTTCGAACAGGGCGGCAAAAGATTCGTTAATTTGGGACATAAAAAATAGGCATCCGCAGAACATGCCTCGCAGAGCGTTCGCTCAATGACGAATTGGCGAAGACACGCGCATGCGGGGTTACGAGTTGAACAACCGCCAGCGGCAACATGCCACCGGCACCGATCGGACCAGCACAGCCGAGTCAGTTTGCCTCTTAGTTTTCCTAATTGGCGCCCTGCACCTGCCGGTACCAGTCCAGTACCTGCGCAACCACTTCATCGACCGTCATATCGGACGAATCCAGTTGCCGCGCATCTTGCGCCGGACGCAGCGGCGCGACACTGCGGGTGCGATCCCGCAAATCACGCGCTTCCAAGTCTTGCGAAAGACTTTCCACTGTAGCAGAAAAACCCTTTGCAATCAATTGTTTATAGCGCCGCTCGGCGCGTGCCTGCACGCTTGCCGTGAGGAACACCTTGAGCACCGCTTCGGGGAAAACCACCGTGCCCATGTCGCGGCCATCGGCCACGAGGCCGGGGGCTTCCAGGAATGCCCGCTGACGTGCGTGCAGCGCCTCACGCACCGCACCGTGCACGGCAATCGCCGAGGCCTGGTTGCCGACAGATTCGTGACGTAACGCCAAGCTCACATCTTCGCCCTTGAGCCAGATGTGATCGGCCTTGAAGCGCACATCCAGCGTGCCAGCGATGCGGACGAGGCTGGCGACGTCGTGATCGTCGACGTTCTCGCGCATGCTGACGAGCGCCACCAAGCGGTACAACGATCCGCTATCCAACAGGTGGAAGCCGAGCAAATCGGCGACTTGGTGCGCGACCGTGCCCTTGCCGGATGCGGTCGGGCCGTCGATGGTGATGACCGGGTACGGCATGGAAGCAGCGGTGTCGGACATGATGAAATGCTGTCGGTTAATTGCGTTTCAGGCAGTGATGCCGCCGAACGCCGTGAAATAGTCCGGGAACGTCTTGGCGACACAACGCGGGTCGTTGATGCGCACCGGCACCGGGCCGAACGCGGCCAGCGAGAAGGCCATCGCCATGCGGTGGTCGTCGTAGGTGTCGATGCCGCCGGCAGGCGGGGTCCATTGCGACGGGGGCGTCACGCGGATGTAGTCGGCACCCTCTTCCACTTCGGCGCCGAGCTTGCGCAGTTCGGTGGCCATGGCGGACAGGCGATCAGTTTCCTTGACGCGCCAGCTTGCGATGTTGGTGAGCGTGGTGGTGCCGTCGGCAAACAGCGCGGCCACAGCCAGCGTCATCGCCGCATCGGGGATGTGGTTGCAATCCAACTCGACCGCGTGCAGCTTGCCGTCGTCGCGCTCGACGCCGCGCACTTCGATCCAGTTGTCGCCGGCCATGACGTTGGCACCCATGCGGTTGAGCGCGTCGGCAAAGCGAACGTCGCCCTGGATGCTGGACATGCCGACGCCCTCCACGCGCACTGGCCCGCCGCCAAGTGCGCCAGCTGCCAGGAAGTACGACGCCGACGAGGCATCGCCTTCCACGAAGATCTCGCCCGGCGCTTTGTAGGCCACGCCGGTCGGCACCGAGAACGACGCCCAACCGTCACGCTCGACCTGCACGCCAAAGCGCGCCATCAGGTTCAGCGTGATCTCGATATAGGGCTTGGAGATCAGCTCACCAATCACTTCGATGGTGACGTTGCCCGCGGACTCGACCAGCGGCAGCGACATCAGCAGCGCGGTCAGGAACTGACTGGACACATCGCCGCGCACGCGGATGGGCGCCTCGATCTTGACCGGCGCGGCGTGGATCGCCAGCGGCGGATAGCCTTCGTTGCCGGTGTAGTCGATGTGCGCGCCGACCTGGCGCAGGCCGTCGACCAGATCGCCGATCGGCCGTTCGTGCATGCGTGGCACACCGTGCAGCGTGTACTCACCGCCTTGGAGTGCCAGCGCGGCCGTCAGCGGGCGGATGGCAGTACCGGCGTTGCCCATGAACAGATCCGCTGATTTGCTCGGGAAACGGCCACCGGTGCCGGTGACGCGGTAAGCGTTGTCGCCCAGGCGCTCGACCGAGACGCCGAGCTTGTCGAGCGCAGCCAGCATGACGCGCGTGTCGTCAGAATCCAGCAATTCGCGCACGACGGTTTCGCCCTGCGCAAGTGCCGCTAGCAACAGCACACGGTTGGAGATGCTCTTCGAGCCCGGCAGCTTGATTGTGCCGCGCGCCGCCTTCAGCGGACCGACGTCGAGATGTTCCATGAATCCAGTCAGTTCAAAACAAAACGTTATTCGGGTTGCGTGGTCGGGGCCACGCGTTGCGGCCAAGCCAGGCGCGCTTCGCTCGCGCGGCGGAACACGCGTTCGAGCGAGGCGCCATCGCGCTCCGCAATCATCGTCTTCAGGCGGCCGATCACGGCTTCATAGGTGTTCAACTCGCGCAGCAGTGCTTCGCGGTTCGACAAGCAGATGTCGCGCCACATCTCGGGCGACGAAGCAGCGATGCGCGTGAAATCGCGGAAACCGCCGCCAGCAAAATCGAGCTTGAGCGCGCCGTCTTCGGCATTGATGATCTGTGCGACCAGCGCGTACGACAGCACGTGCGGCAAGTGGCTGACCGCCGCGAACACCGCGTCGTGCTGCACGGCCGACATGATGTGGCAGTGTGCGCCCGCCACTTCCCACATTGCCTGCACGCGAGCAACATCAACGCGACGGTTTTCCTGCAGCGGGCACAGCACGGTTTTCTTGCCGACATAGAGATCAGCCAGCGCTGCCTCCACGCCATTCAGCTCGCGGCCCGCGATCGGGTGCGCCGGTACGAACTGGCTGACCTGATCACCCAGCGCCGTCTTGGCGGCCATGATGACGTCGGACTTGGTGCTGCCGGCATCCGTGACGATGGTGTCGGGCCCCAGGTGTGGCTGCATGGCGAGCAGCAGCGGCAGCGTTTGTGCCACCGGCGCGCACAGCACGACCATGTCGGCGCCGCGCACGGCCTCTTCCATCGGCAGCGCCTCGTCGATCACGCCCAGGCGGATCGCCGCTTCAAGCGACGCAGCCGACCGCCCGACACCCACGATCTGCCCGACCACACCCGCGCGGCGCAACGCCAACGCCAGTGAACCGCCAATTAGGCCAACACCGACGATCACCAACCGGGAACTGGAAAAAGAAGAGGCCACAACACCGCCCTGCCAGAAAAAAAGCAAAGCGGCATTGTAGCCCGATGTGCGCGGCGCCCGATGCCCGATCCGGGGCGCCGCAACGGTTGCGACAGAAGTTACGCGGCAGCTTTTTCCTGTGCCAGCGCCACTTCCAGCGCCTCGATAAAGGTGGCGTTCTCTTCGCGCAGACCGATACTGATGCGCAGCCATTGCGGCAGACCGTAGTTGCCGACCGGACGCACAATCACGCCCTGTTTGAGCAATGCGATATTCACGCGGGCGCCCGCGCTGCTGTCGTCCCCCACGCGCACCAGCACGAAGTTGCCCGACGACTGCACGTACTGCAGGCCGAGGCGATTGAACGCTTCAGTCAGTTGCACGTAGCCCGCAGCGTTCAGTTCCGCCGATTCGCGCAGGAATTCCGCGTCATTGAGCGCAGCCACGGCAGCAGCCTGTGCCAGGCTGTTCACGTTGAACGGTTGGCGAATGCGGTTGAGCAGATCAGTCAATTGCGGCTGCGCGATGCCGTAGCCCACGCGCAGGCCAGCCAGCCCATACGCCTTCGAGAACGTGCGCGACACCAGCAGGTTCGGATACTGGCGCACCCAGGCTGTCGAGTCGTACTGCTGTTCGGGCTTGAGGAACTCGTTGTAGGCCTCGTCCAGCACAACCACGACGGTCGGCGGCACCTTGGCCAGGAACGCAGCAATTTCACTCGCCGATAGGAATGTGCCGGTCGGATTATTCGGATTGGCGATGTAGATCAGGCGCGTGTCCGGCGTGATGGCCGCAGCCATCGCGTCGAGGTCGTGGCCATAGTCGCGAGCCGGCACTTCGATGGCACGCGCGCCGACCTCCTGTGCCGCCAGCGCATACACGGCGAACGAGTGCTGCGCGTAGATCACGCCCTGCCCCGGCTCCACCAGCGCGCGGGCCGCCAGTTCGAGGATGTCGTTGCTGCCGTTGCCCAGCGTGATCCACGCTTCGGGCACACCAAACTTGGCATGCAGCGCGGCCTTCAGGCTAAAGCCATTGGCATCCGGATAGCGCGCCAGTTCGTCAATGGCTGCAGCCATCGCGTTCTTGGCCGATTGCGGCATGCCCAATGGGTTCTCGTTGGATGCCAGCTTGACGATGCGCGCGGCATCCAGACCGAACTCGCGCGCCACTTCGGAAATCGGCTTGCCGGCCACATAGGGGGCGATGGCGCGGACGTACTCCGGGCCGAACTGCAAAGACATGGGGTGCTCCTTTGGTATCAGCGCCTCGCCCGTGCGAGACGCGTTTTTGAATCCCTCGGGAGCGCTGCAAACCAGCGCCGGCTTGCCTCGTCCCCGTTAGCGTGCCGAGGGGTAGGACCCCAGCACTTTGAAATACGCCGCGTCATGACGCAGCTTTTCCAGCGCGCGCGCCACCTGCGGGTCACGCTGATGGCCTTCCACGTCAACGTAGAAGTAGTACTCCCACGCACCGCTGCGCGCCGGACGCGACTCAAAGCGGCACATCGACACGCCGTTCTCCGCCAGCGGCGCGAGCAGCTTGTAGACCGCACCGGCCTCGTTCGGCACCGACAGGATCAGCGACGTCTGATCACGCCCGCTCGGCTCCGTTTCATAGTTGCCGATCACGACGAAACGCGTGCGGTTGTGCGGATCGTCTTCCACGTTGGCACGCACCACGTGCAGGCCGTAACGGTTGGCTGCCTGCACGCTTGCCAGCGCGGCGACAGTTTCGTCTTCGCCTGCCATGCGCGCAGCTTCGGCATTGCTCGACACGGCCTCGCGCGGCAGGTTCGGATAGTTCGTGTTCAGCCACCGCTGGCACTGCGCCAGCGCCTGCGCATGCGCACGCACCACCTTGACTTTCGACATGTCGTCCGTCTTGTGCAGCAGGTTGTGGTGCACCCGCAGCGCAATCTCGCCGCTGATCTTCAACGACGTCGTCAAGAACAGATCGAGCGTGCGCGATACCACGCCTTCCGTCGAATTCTCCACCGGCACCACGCCGCAATCGACCGTGCCGGATTCCGCCGCACGGAACACCTCATCGATGCTCGGGCACGGCATCGGCTGGATCTCGTGACCGAAATGCGCGATCACCGCCTGTTCCGAGAACGTACCCGCTGGGCCGAGGTAGCCAATGCGCAGCGCCTGCTCCAGGCCGCGGCACGCAGACATCACCTCACGCCAAATTGCGGCGATGCTCTCATCGTGCAGCGGGCCTGCATTGCCCGACTGCATCTTGCGGATGACCTGCAACTCACGGTCCGGTCGGAACGCCGGCGCCGAATAGCGCTTCTTCACCTCGCCCACTTCCTGCGCCACCTTGGCGCGATCGGAGAGCAGCAAAAGCAATTGGTTATCGATCGAATCGATCTGCGTGCGCAAGGGCGCCAACTCCGCCGCCAATGCGGCGTCCTTGTTTTGCTTCGTATCGTCTGACTGACTGGTCATTGTAGGAATCGGGTTCGGCAATGGATTGCAAATTGCCGCGCAAAGCAGGCGCTTCGCGCAATGTTCTGCTGTGGTTGGGCGAATGCCTTAGGCGGATGCCCGTTCAAAGTCACGCATGAAGTCGACCAGCGCTTCCACCCCTTCCAGCGGCATCGCGTTATAGATGCTCGCCCGCATGCCGCCGACGGACTTGTGGCCCTTGAGCTGCACCAAACCGCGTTCGCGTGCCTGCGTGAGGAACGCCTCGTTGCGGGACTTATCGTTTAGGAAGAACGGCACGTTCATGCGCGAACGGCACGTCGGATGGATTTCGTTTCGGTAGAAACTACTGGCGTCGATAAAGTCGTACAGCATCTTCGACTTGACGATATTGCGCGTCTCCAGCGCTTCAACGCCGCCCTGGCGCTTGATCCATTGGAACACCAACCCGGCGATGTAGATCGCGTAGGTAGGCGGCGTGTTGTACATCGAGCCGTTCTCGGCCACGAGGCGCCAGTTGAACGCCGACGGGCACAGCGGGTGCGCATGACCGAGCAGATCCTTGCGCACGATCGCGATCGTCAGGCCGGCCGGACCGATATTTTTCTGCGCGCCGCCGTACAGGACTTGATAGCCGCCCCAGTCGATCGGCCGGGAGAGAATGTGACTCGATACATCGGCCACCACCACGCGCCCCTGCGCTTGGCCAATGTCGGGGGTTTCCTGGAATTCCACGCCAACAATGGTCTCGTTCGTGCACAGATGCACGTAGGCCGCGTCATCTGAGAGCTTCCAGCTCGAGACGTCCGGGATCTTGTGAAAACGCTCGGCCTCGCAGGTCGCGGCGATGTTCACCTCGCCGTACTTGCGCGCCTCCTGCTGCGACTTCACCGACCACGTGCCAGTGACAACGTAGTCCGCCTTCGGCGCATCGACGGATAGGCGGCGCATCAGGTTCAGCGGAACGATGGCGTTCTCAGCAATCGCACCGCCCTGCAGGAACAGAATCTCGTAGTTGTCCGGCACTGCCAGCAACTCGCGCAAATCTGCAAAGGCCTGCGCCAGGATGCTCTCAAATTCGCGACCGCGATGGCTCATCTCCATCACGCTCATGCCGCTGCCCTGCCAGGACAGCATCTCGTCCGCTGCCTGCTGCAGCACCTCAGCCGGCAGCACCGCCGGTCCGGCCGAAAAATTGTAGACACGTGCCTGGCTGGCTTGGATGGCGAGATCGGCTTGGCTCATGAGAGGGAGGACAAAAGAAAAATGGCTGTCTGGGCGTGAACCCAAACAGCCATTATCCACCAACTGGCGGCACGACGGAGCGAGGCGGGGAACTCAGCCCCGATCGCCCGCCTACGCCAGTCAATTACTTCGAAGCAGCGGCAACTTCCTTGTCAGCCATGTCGCGCATTGCCTTGCCGACTTGCGGACCGTACTTCTGCATCACGTTGCCCCACACTTCCTGCATGGCCTTGCCTTGGTTAGCCATGAACTTCTGGCCGCTCGGCGTCTTCAGGAACGTGGTCAGATCCTTGATTTCCTGGGTCGAGTAGTACTTGCCCAGCGAATCGTAGTGTGCTTGCAGAGCATCCTTGCGGAAGGCATCCGTTTCGAACGCCTTGCCGGCGCCGTCGGTCATGCGCTGCACAGCGCCATTCTTTTTCAGCTTGTCGACAGCAGCCTGCTTTTGCTTGTCGTTCAGCGACTTGTTCTCGACCAGCGATTGCTCCAGCACCAGCGGGGCTTCCTGCTTGGCACCGTTTTCCAGCACTTCACCCTGACCCTTGATGGCTGCGTCGACGTTCATCGTCGTCAGCAGTTCCTTGATGGCAGCCGTCTTGTCAGCATCGCCAGCCTGGGCGAAAGCAAACAGCGGAGCGAAACCAGCCACCACGATCAGATGTTTGAGTTTGAGACTCTTGTGCATTGTTGCTCCCTTGAAATAAGCGTTGCGTTTAGGCCGGGCGAGTGACGCAAAAGTTCCAGCCCCTGCCGCGCACAGGTCCGGCATCATGACCAGAACTGTGCGCAACGGCAAGCAAAAGTTGTTTCCAATTATGACTCGGCGCTGTCATCCGACTGTGCATCGGCGTCTGGTGCGGCATCTGGCGTATCCACACTTTCATCACCTTCTGCGTCGGACTCCACCACACGCTGCAGACCGGACAGCTTGTTGCCCTCACCCACATTGATGAGCGTGACGCCCTGCGTGGCGCGACCCATTTCGCGGATCTCGTCCACACGCGTACGAATCAGCACGCCGCCAGTCGTGATCAGCATGATTTCGTCTTCCGGCGCCACCAGCGCGGCGGCGACCACCTTGCCGTTCCGCTCAGAGGTCTGGATGGCGATCATGCCTTTGGTACCGCGGCCGTGACGGGTGTATTCCGAAATCGGCGTGCGCTTGCCGTAGCCGTTTTCGGTAGCCGTCAGCACGCTACCGATGCTCGCCTGAGCACCCTCACCTTCGGTCTCAGTCTCAGCCGGCGCCACCAGCATGGCGATCACCTGCTGACCCTCTTCCAGGTTCATGCCGCGCACACCGCGCGCCTGACGACCCATCGGACGCACGTCGTTCTCATCGAAGCGAACGGCCTTGCCGGCATCCGAAAACAGCATCACGTCGTGTTGACCATCCGTAATGGCAGCGCCAATCAGGAAGTCGCCCTCATCCAGGTCCACTGCGATGATGCCGGCCTTGCGCGGGTTCGAGAAATCGGTCAACGCCGTCTTCTTGACCGTGCCCTTGGAGGTGGTCATGAACACGAAATGCTGCTCATCGAACTGTTTGACCGGCAGGATCACGTTGATCTTCTCGCCCGGTGACAGCGGGAACATATTGACGATCGGGCGACCACGCGAGTTACGGCTGCCTGCCGGCACTTCCCACACCTTCAGCCAATACAGACGGCCGCGGTTCGAGAAGCAAAGAATGTAATCGTGCGTGTTGGCGACAAATAGCGTGTCGATCCAATCGTCTTCCTTCGTGGCAGCGGCCTGCTTGCCACGACCGCCGCGCTTCTGCGCACGGTACTCGGAAATTGGCTGGCTCTTCATATAGCCGCTGTGGGACAGCGTCACCACCAGATCCTGCGGCGTAATGAGGTCTTCTGTATCCAACTCGGTCGCATTGTGCTCGATCTGCGAGCGGCGCTCATCACCGAACTCCGCGCGGATGGCGGTAAGTTCCTCGACGATGATGGCAGTAATACGCTCCGGACGCGCCAGGATGTCCAGCAGATCGGCGATCTGCGCCATGACTTCGCGGTATTCCTGGACAATTTTGTCCTGCTCCAGCCCAGTGAGGCGCTGCAGACGCATCTGCAGGATTTCCTGCGCTTGCGTATCCGACAGCTTGTACAGACCATCGCCCTGCATGCCGAACGCCGGCAGCAGACCTTCCGGACGGTACGCATCACGACCACCGGCGGTTTCGCCCTCAGCACGCGACAGCATCTCGCGCACCAGACCCGAATCCCAGCTGCGGCTCATCAACTCGGCCTTGGCAACCGGCGGCGTCGGCGCAGCCTTGATGATGGCGATGAACTCGTCGATATTGGCCAGCGCAACGGCCAACCCTTCCAGGATGTGGCCACGTTCGCGCGCCTTGCGCAAATCGAACACCGTGCGACGCGTCACCACCTCACGGCGGTGCAGCAGGAAGCACTCCAGCATCTGGCGCAGGTTCAGCAGGCGCGGCTGGCCGTCGACCAGCGCCACCATGTTCATGCCGAACGTGTCCTGCAGCTGCGTATTCTTATAGAGGTTGTTGAGCACAACCTCCGGCACTTCGCCGCGCTTGAGTTCGATCACCACGCGCATGCCGGACTTGTCCGACTCGTCGCGGATGTCGGAGATGCCCTCGATACGCTTTTCCGTCACCAGCTCGGCAATGCGTTCAAGCAGCGTGCGCTTGTTAACTTGATAAGGCAGCTCGTCGACGATGATCGCCTGACGCTGGCCACGATCGATATCCTCAAAGTGCGTCTTGGCGCGCATCACCACACGGCCGCGGCCGGTGCGATAGCCCTCGCGCACGCCCGAGATGCCATAGATGATGCCGGCCGTCGGGAAGTCCGGCGCCGGGATCAGCTCGATCAGCTCATCAACGGTTGCTTCCGGATTGTTCAGCAGATGCAAGCACCCGTCGACAATCTCATTCAGGTTATGCGGCGGAATATTGGTCGCCATACCGACCGCGATCCCGGACGAACCGTTAACGAGCAAGTTCGGAATGCGCGCCGGTAGAACCGAGGGCTCGCTTTCGCTGCCATCGTAGTTCGGCTCGAAATTGACGGTTTCCTTGTCAAGGTCGGCCAGCAGTTCGTGGGCAATCTTCGACAGGCGGATTTCGGTGTACCGCATGGCTGCGGCGTTGTCGCCGTCGACCGAACCGAAGTTGCCCTGGCCATCGACCAGCATGTAGCGCAGCGAAAAGTTCTGCGCCATCCGCACGATGGTGTCGTATACAGCAGTGTCACCGTGGGGGTGATATTTACCGATCACATCCCCGACGATACGAGCAGACTTCTTATAGGGGCGATTCCAGTCGTTGTTCAGCTCATGCATTGAATACAACGCACGACGATGCACCGGCTTGAGACCATCCCGTACATCTGGAAGGGCGCGGCCCACGATCACGCTCATGGCGTAAGCGAGGTACGAACTGCGCATTTCCTCTTCAAGCGATACCGGGAGTGTCTCTTTGGCGAATTGATCCATTGGGCGAACGATGGGAGGCCCGGCAGCACTCACTGAGGTGAGCACGACAAGGCGCTACGG
Source organism: Ralstonia sp. AU12-08 (assembly GCF_000442475.1). Lineage (NCBI taxonomy): Bacteria > Pseudomonadati > Pseudomonadota > Betaproteobacteria > Burkholderiales > Burkholderiaceae > Ralstonia > Ralstonia sp. AU12-08. The sequence goes on from NZ_ASZV01000030.1 coordinate 70,234, forward strand.
TTGCGCGAATAACAGAACATTTTACCATGCCGCAAGCCCCCTCCCCCTTATACGGGCGAGCGACGCATCATCAACCCGGGCACGCTCCCTGCGAATGTGACCAAAACCCGCGACCCAGTCCCCACAAGGGTTTGCGAGCAGTTTTCCGCCTTGTTGCGTACACACCACAAGGCCATGGTGCCCCGTTGGAATCGCTTATATTTGCTTTTTAGGAGTGCGTGCTTGTGGCACAATCCCCCAGCGAAGAGGCAGACATTGTTCGAAGTGGCGAATTCGCTACATCGAGGATGCTACACTCCGAAGAATGTATGACTTGTTTTCGTCCCATCTGCTCGCAGTCTTCTGCGGTGATCTCATCCTGAGAGGAGAAATATGAAAAAATTTGCCAAGCTCGCGTTCGCTGCAGCTGCGGTAGCCATGGCTGCGTCCGCTTACGCTCAGTCGGTGCCCTACGAAAAGAAGGCCGTCAACGACAACTGGGGTAACGGCACGAGCGAGTGGGTCTGGAAGAACGGCACGAACGAACTGTGCTGGCGCAATGGCTTCTGGACGCCGGCAACGGCCAACGCTCAGTGCGACGGCGCCCTGGCTCCGGCAGCTGCTCCGGCGGCTGCTACCCCGACCGCTCCGGCAGCAGTTGCTCCGACCAGCGAGAAGGTTACGTTCGCTGCTGACACGCTGTTCGACTTCGACAAGGCTGTGCTGAAGCCGGAAGGCAAGGCCAAGCTGGACGACCTGGTTTCGAAGCTGCAAGGCATCAACCTGGAAGTCGTGATCGCCGTTGGCCACACCGACTCGTTCGGTTCGGACAAGTACAACGACCGCCTGTCGGTCCGTCGTGCTGAAGCCGTCAAGGGCTACCTGGTCAGCAAGGGCATCGAAGCCAACCGTGTCTACACGGAAGGCAAGGGCAAGCGCCAGCTGAAGGTTGATCCGAAGTCGTGCAAGGGCGCTCGCAAGGCACAAATCGCCTGCCAGCAACCGAACCGTCGTGTTGACGTTGAAGTGGTCGGCACCAAGAAGTAATTCGGTTTCCACCGAAGAAAAAGCCCAGCGAAAGCTGGGCTTTTTTTTGCCTGCACGCCTAGCGTTACGGCTTGGTTGGCTTATCGATTCGCAAATGGCCAAGGCAAAAAAAACGGTGACGCCCATGCGCCACCGCTGTTTGGCCCTCTGGGGTCTGTAACCCCATTCGTCCTTCTCTATTAGTAAGACGGCGTCGCCTGATCGTTGGCGACCATGGCGCGGTCACCCACGCGCAGGTTATTCGGGTTCTTCTGCGTAACGGTTGCTACGCGGCCATCGTCCAGCCGCACACTGATGCGGTATACCGTTTGCCCACCCGCGCCAGCACGTTGCTCCACTTGATTGCCAGCATAAGCGCCGAGCGCTGCGCCGCCAATTGTGGCGACCGTGTTACCGGTGCCACCGCCAACTTGGTGACCTAGGATACCGCCCGCCACACCACCAATAATGGTGCCCAGAATGCCTGGGCTGTTAACCGGCGCCTGCATCGGCTGGATCGATTCGACCCGGCCGTACAACGCGCCCGGCTGCTGTTGCGGCTGACCGCCATAGGCGGGAGGGGGAGCATACCCACCGCCACCGTAACCGCCACCGTACCCCGGTGCAGCACAGCCCGCCAGCACCGTCAGGCCCGCAACGCCGAGCCCTACCAGTATCTGTTTGGATTTCATTGATCTCTCCTTGAGGGAAGGTGACGGTTGGAGAAAACGCATGCGCGTTCGTTCACCTTTGTTTCAATGTGAAACCTTTTTCCCAGCGCGCTCGATTTGGTTGGGGCGGCGCTTTTTGGTACATTTCCTCACCTAGCCGTTATACCCAGGCGCAGCGCAACATGACGACCACTCACGCGAACGCCGATCCCGGCGAACTCGAAAAATTCAGCGAACTCGCTCACCGCTGGTGGGACCCGAACAGCGAGTTCAAACCCCTGCACGAAATCAATCCGCTGCGCCTCGACTGGATTCAATCCATCGCGCCGCTGGCGGGCAAGCGCGTTGTCGACATCGGTTGCGGCGGCGGTATCCTCTCCGAGAGCATGGCGCGTGTCGGGGCCAACGTCAAAGGCATCGATCTGTCACGCAAAGCATTGCGGGTTGCCGATCTGCACAGCCTGGAAGTGGGCGTTGCCGTCGATTACGAAGAGATCGCGGCAGAAGCGCTCGCGGCACGTGAACCCGGCAGCTACGACGTCGTGACTTGCATGGAGATGCTCGAACATGTGCCCGATCCGGCGTCGGTTGTGCGCGCTTGCGCGACCCTGGTCAAACCGGGCGGCCACGTGTTCTTCTCGACCATCCATCGCAACGCCAAGGCGTATCTGCTGGCGGTGATCGGTGCGGAATATGTGCTGAACATGCTGCCGCGCGGCACGCACGACTATGCCAAGTTCATCCGCCCGTCGGAGCTTGCCTCGTTCACACGCCAAGCAGGTTTGCAGCCGGAGCAGATGCGCGGGCTCGAATACAACCCGATCACCGGACGCTACGCCCTCACGCAGGACACCAGCGTCAACTATCTGATGGCCACGCGCCGTCCGGGCAACGCATGACGGCAGGCAAATTTCCGGCTCCGCTGGGCGCGGTGCTGTTCGACCTGGACGGCACGCTGGCCGACACTGCGCCAGACTTGGCGGCTGCGGCCAACAAAGTACGCACCGACCGCGGCCTGGATCCGCTGACCTATGAAGCGCTGCGCCCTGTCGCTTCACACGGTGCGCGCGGACTGCTCGGCGTGGCCTTCGGCATCGGGCCGGAGGATGCGGAATTCGAATCGCTGCGGTTGGCATTCCTCGCCAACTACGAGGCGGAAATCTGCGTGCGCACAACGCTGTTCCCGGGCATGGCAGACGTGCTGGCCGAACTCGGCCGCGTAGGCATTCCGTGGGGCATCGTCACCAACAAGTCAGGCAGGCTGACCGTGCCGCTGGTCGCTCAGTTGACGTTTCCGGTGCCGCCGGCCTGCGTCGTTGCAGGTGACACCACGCCGCACGCGAAACCCCACCCCGCCCCGCTACTACATGCGGCCGAGTCCATCGGCGTGGATGCCCGTCAGATCGTCTATGTGGGCGACGACGTGCGCGACATCGAAGCCGGCCGTGCCGCCGGCATGCCTACCATTGCCGCCAGTTACGGCTATTGTGGTAATGGGCCTCCGCCCTCGGAATGGCGCGCAGATGCGTTGATCGCCAACGCCGCCGAGCTGATTCCGCTGCTGCTCGCGTCCCAACGCGCTTGAGCACGGTGCCAGGGCCAACGCCCAGCACTATTCAGGACCGCCGCCTTCCACATGGGACGCGGCGGTCGACCGACTGACGAAGTACGCCACACCGTGGCCGGACCGACACCAGCATGAGCACCTCCCCCGATTCGCGTCCCGACCTGCAATCGAAGTCCAACGGCTGGCGTGCGCAGCTTGAGCGTGTGCGCGGTACAGCTGGGTGGCAACGCGCCGCGCAGGTGGGCACGTCGCGGCGCACCAAGCGCATTGGATTGGGTGTTCTGATGTTCCTGGTGGTGTTCGGCCTGCTGGGCGCTCTGGGTGGACCACCGCTGCTGCACCACCTGGCCGAGACGCAGTTGAGCAAGGTTCTGGAGCGACCAGTCACAGTCGGCAAGATCAGCATCAACCCGTACACACTGCGGCTCGACGTTGACCAGCTCCACATTGCGGAGCGCGACGGCAAGGCGCCATTCGTCGACGTCGGCCACCTCCACGTGAATGCCTCGTGGAGTTCGATCTTCCGCCGTGCCCCCGTCATTGAAGAGTTGCGCATCGATGCGCCGCGCGTGCATATCGTGCGCACCGCCGAGCAGCGCTTCAACTTCTCCGACATCGTCGACAGGCTCACTGCACCGGAGAACCCGCCCAAGCCCAAGTCGACCGAGCCGGCGCGTTTCGTGTTTGCCAACCTGCAGTTGACCAACGGCGCGATCGAGCTCGTCGACCAGCCGCTGGGCTCGCAGCACAAGGTGGACAACCTACAGATTGGCGTGCCTTTCCTGGCGAGCCTGCCGGCCGACGTGAACATCTTCGTGCAGCCGCTGCTGGCAGCGAGCATCGACGGTGCCCCGCTCCGTTTTTCCGGCCAGACCAAGCCATTTTCCGATTCACTGGAATCGAACCTGAACATCAAGCTCGACGGTCTGGAACTGCCCCGCTACCTCGGCTACGTACCTGGCCCGCTGCCGGTGGCCGTGCCACAGGGCAAGCTGACGACTGACCTGACGATCGACTTCCAGAAGCCGAAGACGGGCGCCCCGGTGCTGCGCGTGCACGGTACGGCCGGCCTGGACAACCTGGAAGTGACCGACGCCAAGAAGGCACCGCTGGTAGCCGCCAAGCAAGTGCGTGCAACGCTGGCCGATGTGCGCCCGCTCGACAACGTATTCCACCTGGATGCCCTGACGCTCGACGGCGTACGTGTGGACGCCGTGCGTGGCACCGATGGGGCGATCAACTTCGCACAACTGGGCGGCAAGTCGGCACCGGCGGAGGCCAAGCCTGCCGCACCGGAGCCCACCGCCAAACCGAAACCGCTGGACGTCGTCGTCAGCAAACTCCAGCTGGCCAACAGCACCGTGCACTGGCGAGACGCCACCACGCAGCCGGCGGCGGACCTCACGCTGGAAGACCTGCACGGTGACGTAGCCGTGCGCACGCTGGGTGGCCCGATCACGTTTGACGTGGGGACCAAGCTGTCCCAAGGCGGCACGCTCAACGTCAAGGGCAACACCTCGTTGGAGAAAAACAATGGCGAACTGGAGCTGAAGCTCGACAGCGTGAAGCTGGCCGGCATCGGGCCGTATCTGCGCCAGGCGGGTGCGCCGCAACTGCAGAACGGTGCGCTGTCGGCAGACGGCAAGGTCGCGCTCGACTTCGGTGCCGGCAAATTCAACGTGCGTGCCGAACCGCTGACAGCCAGCCTGGCGGACCTATCGATGGCGCCGCCCACGGGCAAGGACACGGCCCTGCGCGCCAAGCTGCTGCGTGCCGACGTAAAGAGCTTCGACCTGGCCGCCCGCACGATCGCACTGAACGAAGTGCGTGCCGATGGCTTGCAGCTCGATGCGCTGCGCAAAAAAGACGGCACGACCACGCTGACGTTGCTCGACAGCGCCCCCACTGCTGCAGCCAAACCCGCTGCCGCTCCGGCCAAACCCAAGGCAAACGCATCGGCCGAGAAACCCTGGGCCGTGACCGTGCAGACGTTCAAGCTGGACAACAGCGCCGTCGGCTTTGAGGACCAGACCAACGCACACCCGGTGAAGGTGCGCGTTGAACCGCTGAACGTAGTCGTGCAGAACGCGTCGACCGATCTCGGCAAGCCTGTCAACGTGCAGATTGGCGCCGGGCTGGGCAGCAAGGGCAAGCTGGATGTGCGCGGCGACGTGGTGCCGCAGCCGCTCAAGGCCGATCTGCGCGTGAACACGCAGAACCTGTCGCTGGCGGGCTTCGATCCGTACCTCGACAAGGCGCTGAACGCCGCCATCACCAGCGCGCTGCTGACGATGGATGGTCGCCTGGTGCTCAACCAGGGCAAGGCACTGACGGTCAGCTATCAGGGCAACGCCACGCTGGGCAACGTACGCCTGCAAGACCGCGTGACCTCTGACGACTTCTTGCGCTGGCGCTCGCTCGCGCTCAACCGTATCCAGGCCAACTACGACGGCAACACGCCGCGTGTGCGCGTGGGCGCGGTGGCGCTGTCGACGTTCTATGCGCGGATCATCATCAACCCGAACGGACGCCTGAACCTGCAGGACATTCGCGTGCAATCGGATGAGGAGCGCCGCTCGCTCACGCAAGCGCAGCCAGCCTCGGCTTCTGCCCCAGCCACCGCCCCCGTCGCCAGTGCGCCGGTGGCCGTAGCTGCAGCCTCAGCACCGGCGGCCGCACCCGCATCGGCAGTTGCAGCCACGGCGCCCAAGGCCAGCAGCGCCGACTTGCGCATCGATGCCATCACACTGCAAGACGGCAACATTCGCTTTACCGACAACTTCGTCAAACCCAACTACACCGCCAACCTGACGGCCATTGGCGGCTCGGTGGGCACGATCAGCACCGCCGCCAACCAGACGCCTGCCGACGTGACCTTGCGCGGCAGTGTCGACGGCACCGCGCCAGTGGACATCCACGGCAAGATCAACCCGCTCGCCCCCACCGCTTTTGTGGACCTGTCGGCCAAGGCCGACGGCGTGGAGCTGACCAACCTCACGCCCTACTCCGCCAAGTACGCCGGCTACCCGATCACCAAGGGCAAGCTGACGATGGACCTGCACTACCTGCTGGACCAGAAAAAGCTGACTGCCGACAACCATATCTTCATCGACCAGCTCACCTTCGGCGATCGTGTGGAGAGCAAGGACGCGACCAACCTGCCCGTGCGGCTGGCGGTAGCGCTACTCAAGAACTCACGCGGTGAGATCGACGTGCGCCTGCCGGTCTCGGGCTCGCTCGATGATCCGCAGTTCAGCGTCGGCGGCATCGTCGTACGCGCACTCGTCAACCTGATCGTGCGTGCAGTGACGGCACCCTTCTCGCTGCTCGCCAGCGCCTTTGGCGGTAGCGGCGGTGAAGAGCTCGGCTATATCGAGTTTGATCCGGGCACGTCCACCATCAGCCAGGCGTCGGTCGCCAAGATGGACAAGCTGGCCACGGCACTCAAGGATCGGCCCGCATTGAAGGTCGACGTCATCGGTCGCGTCGACCCGGAATTCGACCGCGACGGCCTGCGCCGCGAAGCCGTGAACCGCCAGATCCGCGAGCAGAAGCTCAAGGACGCCGGTGACGCCGCCGAGGCCGACACCACGGTCAAGCCGGAAGAAGAGAACAAGTACCTGGAGCGCGCCTACAAGGCCGCCAAGTTTCCGAAGCCGCGCAACATGATCGGCCTGGCGAAATCGCTGCCGCCGGAAGAAATGCGCAAGCTGATGGAGACCAACGTGCAAGTGACCGATGCGGACCTGCGTGAACTTGCCCAGCGCCGCGCCAACGCCGTGCATGTGGCGCTGGCCGAACGCGTGGATCCGGGGCGTCTCTTTGTGGTGGCGCCCAAGCTCAGCGCCGAGGGCATCAAGGACAAGGGTAAGACGACGCGGGTTGATTTCGCGCTGAAGTAGCCCATCTATGGGATAATCATTCTTCTTCTCTGGGGCCGACCTGGTTTCGACGTGGGTTGCGAAGCAGTGGAGGGCATACCGAGGACCCGTCACCTCGTTAATCAATGGGAATGCAATAACTGCTAACGACGAACGTTACGCACTGGCAGCCTAAGGGCCGCCGTCCTCGCACTGGCTCGCTGACGGGCTAGGGTCGCAAGACTAGCGAGGTCATTTACGTCAGATAAGCTTTAGGTGAGTCACGGGCCTAGAGACGAAAACCTAGTGAATCGCCGTCGTAGAGCGTGTTCGTCCGCGATGCGGCGGTTAAATCAAATGACAGAACTAAGTATGTAGAACTCTCTGTGGAGGGCTTGCGGACGCGGGTTCGATTCCCGCCGGCTCCACCAAACACCGCACTCAAACGTCTTCGACGTTTGGCAATGAAACCCCGCTGGGCTTGGCTCTGCGGGGTTTTTTGTTTTCGATGCAGCTCACAATCGCTCGACGCGATCAGCGGCTGCGACCGATATTGCGATCCAGTTTCGCAATACGGCCCGCCACCTGCTCGGGCCGCACACATGGCTGGCGTCGTCAGTCTTCCTTATGCGACGCGCCCGTAGTGGTCTTCAAAGCGCACGATGTCGTCCTCGCCAAGGTAGCCGCCCGATTGCACCTCAATCAGCTCGAGCGGAATCTTGCCTGGGTTTTCCAGGCGGTGGGTCACACCAAGCGGGATATAGGTTGACTGGTTTTCCGACAGCAACAGCACCTGATCACCATTGAACACCTTGGCGGTACCGCGCACCACGATCCAATGTTCAGCGCGATGGTGATGCATTTGCAGGCTGAGCGAAGAGCCCGGATTGACGATGATGCGCTTGACCTGGAAGCGGTCGCCCTGATCGATGCCCTCGTACGAGCCCCAGGGGCGGAACACCTTGCGATGCGTGATCGACTCATGCCGCCCCGAGCTGTTCAGCCGCTCGACGACCTTCTTGACGTCTTGCGCCCGATCACGGTGCGACACCAGGATCGCGTCAGCGGTTTCCACAATCACCAGGTCCTTGACGCCCACCGCCGCCACCATGCGGTGTTCGGCGCGCACGTAAGTGTTGCTAGCGTCCTCAACCAACACGTCGCCAAACAGCGCATTGCCGTCCTCGTCAACGTTTGCGATCTCGGCCAGGGCCGTCCATGAGCCGATGTCATTCCAGCCCAAGCCTGCAGCCTTCACAACAGCAGCCTGCGCGGTTTTTTCCATGACGGCGTAGTCGATCGACAGTTTGGGGCTGGCGCCGAAGGCTTCTGCGTCAAGGCGCACGAAGTCCGCGTCGCGCTTGGCAGCGTTCAGCGCCAGCTCTGCCTGACGCAGGATGTCCGGCGCGTGCTGGCGCAGTTCGTCCAGGTATGCAGATGCTTTCAACATGAACATGCCGCTGTTCCAGTAGTAGCCGCCTTCTTCCAACAGGCGCGCCGCCGTTACCGCATCCGGCTTTTCCACAAAGCGATCGACCCGGTACGTACTGTCGGTGGCAGCCAGGGCTTCACCGCCGCGGATATAGCCATAGCCCGTATGCGGCTCGGTGGGCTCGATGCCGAAGGTAACCAGGAAGTTGTCCTTGGCAACACCGGCGGCGATCGTGGCGAGCTTGCCGAACACCGCATCGTCCTGGATCACGTGGTCCGACGGCAGCACCAGCAGCAGCGCGTCAGGCGTGGCCTGCAATGCAAGCAGGGCCGCCACGGCCACGGCAGGCGCTGTATCTCGGCCCATCGGCTCCAGCACGATCGCCGAAGGCTCCACGGCGATGCTGCGCATTTGTTCGGCCACGATGAAGCGCTGGTCTTCATTGGTGATCATGATCGGCCCGGCGACATTGCCGATACCGCGCAGGCGCAGCGCAGTCTGCTGCACCAGCGTGTGTTCACCGGTCAGCCGGAGATACTGCTTCGGATAGCCGCCGCGCGACATCGGCCAGAGACGGGTACCGCTGCCGCCACAGAGAATGACGGGGTAAATATTCATATCAACTCCCTCAGAGGTCACTATTTGCTCAATCAGCGCAATTGCCGAACTGCAACGTTGGTTGCTCCCGGCAACATCATTCCGCTCAGGCGCGCCTTTCGACGTTGCCCCCAAGCCCACATTCCGTACCACACTGCATTCCGGCTCCAACGCCATGCCTTGCGCAGCGGCCTTCGCCAATCGCCGGCAATCCGCTCAAGCCGGCGCGCAGCGGTCAACCCAAGCTTGCGGACGACCGCCTCTGGCGTGGTGAACAGCCGCGTGTTCCAGTCCCAGTAGATCGGGTACCGCAGCAGCGCTCCGGCCACCAGCATGTCGAGCGTCAGGGTGCGCTGCCGCCACGGCAGTGCCAGCGCGTCGTGCGTCAACCCCCAGCCGGCGTAGAACGGCAAGCCATAGGTGAACACGCGCTTGCCTCGCAACAAGGCATCAAAACCGGCAAGCGACGACAGCACGTGCACTTCGTCAGCGCAATCGACCAGCGAGAGCACGTCGGCCTCGGCATCGACAATGTCTGCCAGCTCGCGCGCGTGCACCAGCCCCTGCCGATTGCCCGACAACACATCCGGGTGCGGCTTGTAGACGACAAAACCATCCGGATTGCGTCTGCGCACGGCTTCCAGCAACGCTTCAGCGGTGCCGAGCGCCCCCGTACCGAAGCGGATGGAAGCATCGTCGGCCACCTGGCCCGCCACAAGAATGACGGTCTTGCCAGTCGGCGCTTTCCAACCTGGTGCGCGACGGCCAAGGTTGTACTTCGTGACGCCCAACTCAGAGACCAGTTCGCGTAGCGCCGCCGCCCGAACAAGTTCTGCATCGTCGAACTGCGTGGTGTTCAGAATGTGCGTCAGTTCGTTCGGGCTGCGCGCGTCAAAATACAGCCCCTCCCGATCCAGCACCTGGCTGCAAGGGGCGTTCATATCGGAACCCAGCCCATTCGAATGGAAGAAACCATCTTCCATACGCAGCATGGGCGCACTAGCAGGAATACCCTGCGCGCTTTTGCCGCCCCACACCACAGCGCGTTCGCCTGGCTCGATCTGCTCCGGCGTATGCGTCCAGCGCAATTTTCCACCGCCAGCGGTCAAGTAAGGCGTGGCGAACAGCCGCTTCCATCGTTGGAAACGCACGCCAGCAACGTGCTGGCAATCCGCATAGCGCGTGCGTACCGCGCGCTGCAACTCGATGCTGTCGAGCACGCGCTCGAGCGTGCCAACCCCATGGGTTTCCGGATCCAGATAGCGCACAAGCCGCAGATAGACCGCGTCGAACAGCGCGGCGAGGGTCGGGCGGTGTTGACGATCTGGCATCGGAAGGTCATCTGCTGTCAGCCCCCAGCCTGCGTAATAGGGGCACCCGAACACGCGCACCGGCACGCCCGCCAGTAGCGCGTGCATGCCTTCCGGCGCGCTCACGGTATAAACGTGGTCGATGTGCGACAACGTGGCAAAGAAGCTGAACCCTGCAGCAACGCTGCTCGCACCCGCAGGCAAATCACCGGCGCCAGATAGCCCACCAGCAGCGCCTCGCGCGGCGGGCCAGATCCAGAATTCCGCGTCGGGGTGCTCACGCTGTGCCGCCGCCGCCATGCGTGCAAATGCGGCCCGCGTTGCATCCGCACGGCACGGCTGGTCGATCAGCAGCACGCGCGGCTTGCCGCGTGATTGCATCAATTCCGGCGGACACTCTGGCACGGCATCGCGCGCGAAATCCGCTCGGGCGGCCACCACGCGCGCCATCAGGTCAGGCAGTTCCGGCGCGCTCCCAAGACAGTCGGCACTGGCAAACAAGGCTCGGAGGGCGTGCAGCAGAGGATCTCCCGCGCCGCCCGGCCCGGGCAGCATGAACCAGGACAGCATCGGCTCCCCCAGCTTGCACGTTGACCAAATCGGGCCGGGAATCAAAGCCGGCGTGGTGGAGTCAGCAAGCCGTTTAAGTCGAAGTACAGCCCGTCCAGCCCACCATTCACTCCACACACCACCCGCAATACCTGGAATCGAGGCAAGCGTGCGCCAACCACGTGTTACGCCACGCAAAGTCGAGGTGGCCGGAGACGCAAGCCGAGTCGCCACACCTGCGCAGCTCATTTAGAGCACGCCCTCGATAAACTGGTCCACCACCTCGAAGTGTTGCTGCCAGGTCGGCTCGCGAAACCCTTCAATGCGAACCAGTTGGCTCGCACGCTGCAGACTGTTTGCGGACGCATATTCCTGAATGCGCGCCATCCAGCCAGGGCCGTCGAGCGGATCAAGGTAATCGGGGATATCGCCGGCAATCTCCCGGAACACGGGCAAGTCACTGGCAATCACGGGCACGCGCATCGCAAGCGCCTCGGCCAAAGGCATGCCGTAGCCCTCCACGAAAGACGGGAACAACAGGGCCTGCGCATGATGCAGGTAGTTATGGAGGCGCGAGTCGGAACAGTCAGCTTCTTCGATGACGACGCCGCGCAGGGCAGCACAGCGTTCCAGCATGTCGATCGCGTTTTCGCACTCCCAACCGCGCCGGCCAATGATGACCAGTTTGGGGGCACGTTCGCCCAGCACTTCAACCAGGCGACGCCAGACGTGGAGCACAAACCAGTGGTTCTTGCGCGGCTCGATCGTACCCAGCATGACGAAATACGGCTGCGCAAGTGGGCGCTCGCCCACCTCGGCAGCCGGCACGCCGGAGGCTAAGCGGGCCACAACGGTTTTTGGTACCGCCCAGCCCGAACGCTGCGCTTCCTCCGTCAGGGAATCCAGCGTCGCCTGCGAATTGGCAATCACGCCCACCGCATGGCCGAGCGCCACACGCATCCGCTCCTGATGGGTCTTTCGCACGCCAGGGCGGCAATACTCGGCATGCGTGAGCGGAATTAAATCGTGCAGCATGAACACCGTTCGGATATTCCGATTTATTAACGATTGGAAATATCGCTCATATTCCAGGCCGGAATGGCTGGTGTGCAAAAGCACGCCCCGATCAAATCGCTCGCGCCGAAAGGCGCCGAGGGTAGCACGCACCATTAGCATTCGTGCATCCCTCCAACGGGTGGAATCCTGTTTTAGCAACAGCGTGAAAGCCTGTGCCGATTCCCGCTCGGACAATACGACATAGAATCCGCGCTCGCTCAGAACAGCCCGCGCGCGCGGTGCGTAGTGGCGGATATAGGCAAGGCCGACGCGATCCACACCGGTTGGCAGCGTCCGCTTTGCCAGCCTGTCCAGAAGCCGCGTGACGTCCAGAAATATCGGTAGCACTGTTTTTTATGCGAGTGTGAATCCACGCACGAAGCGCGAAAATATGCCAAAGATTCTTACTAGAAACTGCAGCAGAACTGCGTATTCTAGCGATGGGCGTGGGATACTTGTAAAGTATTGCTTAGCTTAAAGAATCTCCTCCAGAATGCGCAGCCTGTCCGCCTTATTGGCGGCCGTGTCAATTGTCGGCACGGCTAGCCTTACCGCTTGCTCCACTGTTCCCTCTTCTGGCCCGACCAGGTCGCAGGTGGCAGATGCCACCACCGAAGCCTCGGTCACCGCCGGCATCCAGATCGTCGACGTGACGGAAGAAGTGGCCCAGCGTCTTCTGGCCGAACGCCAGACGACAGACTTTGCCCGCGCCTTAGGCGACGGGGGGCAATTCCGGCAGCAGCTGGGCGTGGGCGACGTCATCGAAGTGTCTGTCTGGGAGGCCCCGCCGGCAACCCTGTTTGGCGCCACCGGCATGGACCCACGTGCTGCGCCAAGCAACGCTCGCGTCTCCGTGCTGCCCGAACAAACGATCAGCGGCGACGGCTATATCAATGTCCCGTTCGCCGGGCAGATCAAAGCCGCCGGGCGCACCACTACGCAACTGGAAAAGGACATTACCGCGGCCCTCAAGGGCAAGGCCAACCAGCCGCAGGTGCTGGTGCGGCTGTCCAAGAACGTCACGTCTTACGTGACCGTGGTCGGTGACGTTGCCGCCAGCACCCGCATGCAACTGACGGCGCGCGGTGAACGCCTGCTGGACGCCGTGGCCAGCGCCGGCGGCGTACGTCAGCCGGTGGACAAGATGACCATCCAGGTCACCCGTGGCAACACAGTGCAGACCCTGCCGCTGCAAACCATCATCCGAGACCCGCGCCAAAACGTCGCACTGCGCGCTGGCGACGTGGTCACCGCGTTGTTCCAGCCGCTCAGCTTTACCGCGCTGGGCGCGACGGGCAAGAACCAAGAAATCAACTTCGAAGCGCAAGGCATCACGCTGGCCCAGGCGATTGCTCGCGCCGGCGGCCTGGAAGATTCCCGCTCGGATGCACGAGGCGTATTCATCTTCCGCTTTGAAGACGCCAGCGCCCTGCCCTGGCCACGTCAACCGGTACGCACCACACAGAACGGCAAAGTGCCGGTGGTCTACCGCGTGAACCTGAAAGACCCTGGAAGCTTTTTCGTGGCGCAGACGTTTGTGATGGACAACAAGGATCTGCTGTACGTGTCGAATGCGCCGATTGCTGAGCTGCAGAAGTTCTTGAATGTGGTGTTTTCGGTGGCTTATCCGGTGGTGACCACGGTGAATACGTTCAAGTAATAGAAGGCGCTCCCCTTACTCGTTGATGCAAATTCAGGGAGAAAGCAAATCCTCTATATGTTGCGCAGTATGCACACGAGAAACTGCCTGCCGCGATAACAGGGATTCATTGCACGCACCCCAATCAGTCGCCGATCAGCCCCAAAATTATTTTGAACGCATTGAACACCAACCACCCCAACAGTCAATTCCCTGACAGAACGTAGGCACAACACCTCAAACAATTTCCGTGACCCCTAGAAAAATGAAGACTGTATCGATTTACGAGTTTGCCGGCTTGGAGAGCAACGAGTTCATCGAGCAATGCTATCGAAAATTGCTTGGCAGAGAACCGGATACTGACGGCAAAGCGTTCTATCTCAATCGATTGAGACAGGGAGAGTCGAGAGCCCGCGTCGTTCGAAATATCGCACGCAGCAAGGAAGCGCGGCTCAATGGCATGCACGTGCTGCACGTCCGCCGTTACGCCGCACAAACTCGACTGGCTGCCATTCCATTGCTTGGGTCTTTTGTTGCACGATCGCTGACGCCGGTCGTCGTCCAAAAGAGTGAAATCACCCCTGTGCAGCTGACTCGCCGCGAGAGCGACTCCAATATCCGTACTCAGATCTCAGAGCTACACTCGCGCCTGGATGAACTGCAAGCTGCGCACCACGAACTGAAGCAGACACTGGGATTCCTCAGCCATCATCTTTCCGCTTCAATCGATGGCACCAGCCTTTCCATCAAGGAAATGCATAAGCGGACTGATTTCAGTCTCGCTGTGCTGGGGGCATCAATGGATGGGATTCGGCAGGAGCAAAAGCGACTGTCAAATGCCCTTCGATCAGCTAATGCAGCAATCGATACCTGATTCCATGAAGTGCGCTGCAGATGCATGTAGCCAACAACTAAGAATTGTGCTGGCGCCAATGAAAATCGAGGCCGCCCTTTAGGGGTAACGCTGCATCATTGAGAACGACAGACTCCCAGAACAGAAGGATTACGCATATGACTCTCCGGTTTTCCATTGTTATCAACACGTATAATCGCGCCGCTACATTGCCTAATACACTGGCCTCCCTTGCTTACTTGCGGCACCCCGACTTCGAGGTAGTCGTCGTAAACGGGCCATCGACCGATGGAACTGAGGAAATCTTGAAGGCTTATGCGGGCCAAGTGAAAATCGGGAATTGCCCCGAGGCCAATCTCTCAAAGTCCCGCAATGTCGGGATTGCCCTCTCCACAGGGGATATCGTTTGCTTTATTGACGACGATGCCGTCCCCGAGCCCGATTGGCTCGATAAACTCGAGACAGGGTATTCCGACCCGAATGTCGCTGCCGTTGGTGGATACATTCGAAATCATACCGGCGTCGAATTCCAATGCAAGGTCACCGTTTGCGATCGTTTTGGCGATGGCCATGGCTTCGAAAGCATCGAAGCAGCCAATCCAGACGCGGGACCGAACTCGAAGCGCTATCTGGCCCTGACCGGAACAAATTCGTCCTTCCGTCGACACGCCCTGCTTGAGATCGGAGGCTTTGATGAGGAATACGCCTATTTCCTTGACGAAACGGACGTGATTGTTCGGCTGATTGACCGGGGCTACAAGGTTGAATACGTCCCTGATGCGGAGATTCATCATAAGTATGCGGCTAGCCATCTCCGTACCACATCAAAGCTACCTAAAACGATCTATCTCCCGGTACGCAGCAAAGCGTATTTCTGCGTCCAGAATGCGCTGCCAGGCACACCCTATACTGAGATTGTGTCCTTCCTTCAACGCTATGCGTCCGGCCTGAAGAAGGACAAGAAGTGGTATCTCGACAATGGGATGATTGATGCTCCGCACTATCACCGCCTAATTAGCGAGATTGACAAAGGAATCTATGATGGCGTGGCGGATGCGCACAGCCACCCCAATCGCCGCGTCATGACGCAGAAATACTGGACAGATCGGGCGCAGGAATTCCACGCCTTCAAACCACTTCTTTCTGCCGAAAAACGCCTGAAGATCTGCTTGCTCAGCCAAGACTATCCGCCCGCCCAATGCGGTGGTATCGGCGTATGGACGCATGAACTCGCGACCGGCCTCGCGAGAATGGGACATGAAGTGAGCGTCGTAACTCGGGGGCACGATCATCCGACCGTCGATTTCGAGGATGGCGTCTGGGTGCATCGGATCGTGCCTGTATGGTGGCCAGACCGCGCTACGCCGGCACTCCCCGATATTCCGCCCGTCATTCGCGACTACGCCTATACCGCGTTCGATGAAGTCCAGCGAATTCATGCTCGGCGTGGCTTGGATGTTGTGTCCTCTCCAATCTGGGATCTAGAGGGTATCGCCTGCATCGCTGACGGCAGCATTCCCACCATCCTCAGTCTGCACACGACATTCAAGCTGGCTCTTCCATTCAAGCCGGAATGGACGTCCAACCAAGAATACAAGACACATCACGTAGACAAGATCATTCGAGGGGAAGAATGGGTTTTGAATCATGCGAAACATATTCTCGCGAATTCCCATGCCGTTATCCAGGACATCGAGCGCGAATATGGCATGAAAATCTCGCGCAGCCATACATCCATCGTTCCTCACGGAATTGAGGATTACTCTGAAAAAGAATCCTTGCCATCGAAGAATAACGGCGAACAAAAACTGCTATTCGTTGGTCGGTTCGAGCGACGCAAGGGCATTGACCTGCTGCTTGAAGTCATTCCTACGCTGCTGCGCAAATACAAGAACCTTAAAGTTGACTTGGTTGGTGAAAACAATCTCCCTGCTGCGGATCAAGCCACATACAAGGATCTCTTTGTTGCCGCTCACAAGGGCCAAGCGGACATTCTGGATCGCGTGAATTTTGTAGGCACGGTATCCAAGGCAGAGTTGCTGAACGCATACCAGAACTGCGATATCTTCGCAGCGCCAAGCCGATATGAATCCTTTGGCCTGATCCTGATCGAGGCAATGCGATTTGGCAAAGCTGTTGTGGGTGCGCGCATCGGTGGGATGCAGGAAGTTGTCTCGGACGGTGTCGACGGGCTTCTGTTCAAGTCCGAAGATGCGGCAGATCTACGGCAAAAGCTCGATCAGATTCTCGGCGATCCAGACCTGCGCAACCGACTGGGTCGTGCCGCACGCGAATCCTTCGAAACTAAGTTCTCCACTGAGGTCATGTGTGATGCGGTTGCTAAAGTCTACGCACAGCTGCACCCCACTGAATCCGCCGAAGATGTACTAGGTAAAACTCCAGTAGAAGTCAAGCGCAAAGCGGCTTAATTTCAGGGGATAATAAGATCCACCAAAGCGCCGACTTTCCGGTCGGTGCTTGATCCTCAGGCAGCCCTCTATGAACAGTCCACTTCAAGCGCTCTCGCCAGAAGAGACAAGCACGGCAATCCAGCAACGACAGAATCTCTTTTCAACAAACTCTGACTTCTTTCAGTACGCAAATCAAGGCTCTTCTACACTCTTCGTTTGGTTTGGGGGCATCAACGAGCCCTTCTTCAGTTCTTCATTTCCCGAACGCTCGGGATTTGATTGCCTGTACTTCCGGGACACGAACTACGATTGGTACACCCAGGGTCTGCATGGGTTGACAGCACAATCTTCGGAACTCGTCGCGGCCCTTCGGGAGGAGATTCTTCCTGCCTATTCGCATGTCTGCTTCGGTGGTCAAAGTAGTGGCGGGCACGCTGCCCTGTATTACGGCCTTGCCTGTGAAGCCGATCTTTGCATCGTCTTTTCGCCGCAAATATCCAATCAATTTGATGGCCAATGCCGCATGTCTCCACATGTAAAGATTCCGAATCTATACGATCTTTATCGCGACGCGGCGGCAACACCAAAGGTGGTGCTCAATGTTGGACGGTCGGAGCGCGACCATCGGCATGAGTTTGAATGGAATGATTTGAAACAGATTGATGACTTCCGATCGCTCGACTGCGTGACTCTTAACATACACCCTTATGACAATCACGCCATCTCGGTAAAACTGCGCGAAGACGGTGTTCTCTATGACACGCTCTGCGGCTATGTGATGGGGTATAAGGCGCTATCCGCACAAAAGCGGGCCAAGCTGGCTTAACACGCTTTTGGAGCAGCGCAGCAGGATATTGGCATGGCAAAGCAACACCATAAGATGAACGCCTTGGACCTTGCGAGTCTAGAGGGCGAGCAGTTTCTAACCGCATGTTATCAGCAGATTCTTGGCCGAACTCCAGATGTTCAAGGCCGCACCCATTATCTACGCATGTTGGGAAACGGACACAGCAAGATCAGCATCATTTGTAGCATTGCATCAAGTCCTGAAGCACGTGCCAGAAATGAGCAGATCTCACTCCTGTGGCTACTGCGCGCGGATACGGCATTAATGAAGATCCCTGCCCTCGGAAGAATATATTCCGCGATCTGCTTGCTGTGTGCATCGAAGGAGGTCCTCAGATCTTTTCGCGTTGCACGCGCCGGCGGTAATCAGTTCGCAAGAGAAGCATCCAATGATGGGCCCACCACGTCCTTACCCGAGATGAACGCTTTGTTGAATTCACTGCGTTCGCATAACGCCCAGGCACGCGATTTCCAGCGCCGCCTCCACGCACTGGAGGAACGTTATGCAGAGTTAGCCGGAGGGATAACTGGCTCAACACCACCGGGCACCCATCCTCCAATAGATCAGCAAAGTGATGTACAAAGCAGAAGTCAGTGAGTCTGCGGCAAGTTCAGCCCAATTCAACAAAGATCCAATGTGGCAATCACCGCGCAGCATTTCGGTGGTGATCAACACGTGCAATCGGGCATCCAGTCTGGACCGCACGGTAGCCGCCTTGCTTCAGCAAGCCGGCAGTTGGCAGGAAATCATTGTCGTGAACGGTCCGTCTACTGACGAGACGGAACTTGTTCTGGAAAAGTATGCGCAACGGATAAAGATTTTTCGTTGCCCTGCACTTAATCTCTCGATGTCGCGCAACATTGGCATTGCGGCGGCTGCGGGCGATGTCGTTGCATTCATCGACGACGATGCGCTACCTGAGCCAAACTGGGCCGCACGCCTTCTAGCGGCCTACGACGATAGCGATATTGGTGCCGTGGGCGGTCCCGTTTTTGACTACACGGGACTCGACTATCAAGCCACCTTCATCGTATGCGACCGCTATGGCGCTAACTGGACTCGGATGGAGCATGACCCATCCGATCTCTACTCCTTCCCCGGTGCTTTTCAGTATAGCGCCTTAATAGGCACCAATTGCTCCTTTAGGCGCGATGTACTCCTCTCGATTGGCGGATTCGACGAAGAATACGAGTACTATCTCGATGAGACTGACGTTTGCGTTCGTGTGATTGATGCCGGGTACAAAATAAGGCAAATTCCGAATGCTTACGTCCATCACAAATTTCTTCCCAGCCATATGCGCACGGCTGCGCATACGACGGTCAATCACTACCCCATACTGAAGAATACGCTCTATTTCGCGCTAAAATATGCGGCCCCACATGTAGGGGAAGATTTGGTTGATCAATATATTGAATCAATCTACCAGAAGCATTTGAGCGATGCCAGGATCTCGGCGAAGACCAAGCGACTCGATCCAGCCGTTCTTCAAGCGTTGCCCCGCGTATATGAAAGAGCCAAAACTGATGCTCGCGCAAGGGCATTCCGAGAAGATCCTCGGCACATTAGTGCGACGACTCTGAGCGCGTATCGCTCGCAGTTTCTTCCGTCTGCGGAGGGGGGGGATCCGTCCTCACCCGACGAAAAACTCACAGTCGCCCTGTTATGCCGGCATTATGATTTTGTCGACTCAGGCATTGCCAGGTTCATCGGCGTTCAAGCTCGGGCCTTGGCTGCAATGGGTCATACGGTCCACGTCCTGACTTCCTCTCAGAAAGAGTCGTCGGTAGATTGGGAACATGGGGTTTGGGTGCACCGCATACTCACGGGATGGCACGATAGAGCTACCGATCCCGCAGTACCCCAAGTTCATATAGATCAATGGTGCCACTCAATGTCGGTCTTGCAGGAGATCGCGAAAATTCATGAGCGGCATCAGATCGATGTTGTCGAAGCACCATTATGGGATAACGAGGCCATCGCGCTGGTAGCATCGAGGCGCTTCCCTGTCGTGGTGAGCCTTCAAACTTCGCAAGCTATCGCCCTCGAAAGCCATCCGGAATGGCAAGATAACCAGAAGTTTATGAGGGAAGTAGTCTCGCCCACCATTGACGGAGAGAACTACGTGCTGCAGCACTGCACTGTGGTTCGAACTATCAGTCGCGCCATTGCAGACGATATTTTCTCTCGCAATAGCGTAACGTTACCCACCGAAAAGTTGGCGCTATGCCATTTGTCACTGGAAGATAGAGCGCAGAATGCAGCCCTCGCAACAGTAGATGAGGATCTTGTTCTTTTTATCGGACGACTGGAACTTCGTAAAGGTATTGATACGCTGCTGCAGGCCATTCCTTTGGTT
Organism: Ralstonia sp. AU12-08; assembly: GCF_000442475.1. Lineage (NCBI taxonomy): Bacteria > Pseudomonadati > Pseudomonadota > Betaproteobacteria > Burkholderiales > Burkholderiaceae > Ralstonia > Ralstonia sp. AU12-08. Next base: position 90,390 of record NZ_ASZV01000030.1, read on the forward strand.
CTTGCACAAGTACCTCACGCTCGCTTCGTCATCATCGGCGACGACACCCTTCCTGCCGGAAGAAACGATCGTACGTTTCGCGAAATTTTCGAATCAGAGCATCCGGAGTATCGCGACATCGTGCGCTTTACGGGGCGCATTAGTGATGCTGAAGTAGATGACCACTTCCGCCGTGCTAGATTGTTTGTGGCGCCTTCTCGCTACGAGTCTTTCGGGCTCATCTACGTCGAAGCAATGATGTTCGGCGTCCCAAGCATAGGCTGTGAAGTTGGGGGAATCGCGGAGGTCATGGGAAACGGTAACAGCGGAGCGCTTGTGCCGGTCGATGATCCGATCGGACTTGCCCAAGCCGTAATCCGTGAACTCACTGACACAAGCGGTGTTGCCTTGAAGCGCCTGCAGGCGAGAACAAGTTACGAATCGCGGTTTACGCCGGATTTGATGGCACACAGAATAACGAAGATCTATCAGCAAGCGATTCTTGCGCACAAGAACCAGACCACCACCGCAAGCAATATCGAAAAACGAACGCTGTGAGAGATGATGAGTGAATTATGCAACACTAACCCTCACACCCCGTCGCAATTGAGCTTACTCTTAGGAAGGTAGTGTTTCTCCGTGCAATTCCACATGCGACAATGGAATTGTAAGGACACCCCCGATGCCTCCAGCATTTTATGCAATTAAATTGAATACCTCTGGATTTAATAGAAGCCATAGAGTCTATCAATATCTGCGAAAAGTCTCGCACCAATTTCTCTATGGAATAATCTGACATGCCTACCGCAATTATCACTGGCATCACAGGGCAGGATGGCGCCTACCTCACCCAGTTGCTCTTGGAAAAGGGCTACATGGTCTACGGGACGTATCGCCGCACCAGCTCAACCAACTTCTGGCGCATTGAAGAGCTCGGCGTGGCCAACCATCCCAATCTCTGCCTGGTCGAATATGATCTGACCGATCTGAGCGCGGGCATCCGACTCCTTCAGACTACGAAGGCAACTGAAGTCTACAATCTCGCGGCGCAGAGTTTTGTTGGGGTATCGTTTGAGCAGCCCGTGACGACTGCCGAGATCACCGGCATCGGCACCCTCAACCTGCTCGAGGCAATTCGCATCGTCAATCCGGAAGTTCGCTTCTATCAGGCCAGCACCTCAGAAATGTTCGGCAAAGTCCAAGCCGTTCCTCAAAACGAAAATACTCCGTTTTATCCGCGTAGCCCCTATGGCGTGGCGAAGTTGTACGCCCATTGGATGACGGTCAATTATCGTGAGAGCTACAACATCTTTGGTAGCAGCGGCATTCTTTTCAATCATGAGTCACCGTTGCGCGGCCGCGAATTCGTAACCCGAAAAATCACCGATAGCATTGCCAAAATTCACTTGGGTAAGCTCGACGTGCTTGAACTGGGAAACCTCGACGCAAGGCGCGATTGGGGCTTTGCCAAGGAGTACGTTGAAGGCATGTGGCGCATGTTGCAAGCTGATCAACCCGACACCTATGTACTGGCCACCAACCGGACGGAATCGGTCCGTGAGTTTGTAACGATGGCGGCCAAAGTCGTGGGGACCGATATTGCCTGGGAAGGCCTAGGGGAAAAGGAGACTGGCTACGATGCAAAAAGCGGCAGGGTGATCGTGAAGGTCAACCCGAAGTTTTACCGATCGGCCGAAGTTGACCTGCTGATCGGCAACCCAGAGAAAGCTCGCAAGGAGCTCAACTGGGAGCCAAAGACAACCCTTGAGGAACTTTGCCAGATGATGGTGGAAGCGGACATCCGCCGCAATCGGGCAGGTTTTTCGTTCTAAGGCATGGCAAAGGTCCTGATTACGGGCGTCCAGGGGTTCACCGGGCGGCATTTGCTTGAAGAACTGCTGCGTGCCGGACACGAAGTTTGCGGCTTGGAACCCATGCCCGCGCCCGAGGCAAAGGTGCCGGTGCATGCGTGTGACTTGCTGGACCACGTTGCGTTGGCGAAAGTGCTCGCGAGAGAGCAGCCCGATATGGTCGTGCACTTGGCAGCCATTGCGTTTGTAGCCCACGGCGATGCCCGAGCAATCTACGATACCAACGTGGTGGGCACCCGCAATTTGCTGGATGCGATTCATACGTCTGGCTGCCGACCGAGGTCTGTATTGCTGACCAGCAGCGCCAACGTCTACGGCAACGCGGACCGCGAGATTCTTGACGAGTCCACTCCGGCTGCTCCAGCCAATGACTACGCCGTTAGCAAGCTGGCCATGGAATACATGGCCAAGCTCTGGGAAGACAAGCTGCCTATCACTATCGCCCGACCGTTCAACTACACAGGTGTCGGACAGTCGCCCAAGTTCCTGCTGCCTAAGATCGTCTCGCACTTCCGCGAGCGCAAGCCTGTGCTGGAACTGGGGAACCTGCACGTCGTCCGCGATTTCTCCGACGTGCGAAGCGTGGTAGCCGCCTACGCCCGCCTGCTCGACGGACGATTTGCGGGCCAGACCTTCAACGTCTGCTCCGGTACTGGCTATGCGTTGAAGGAGGTGCTAGCCATGCTGAGCGATCTCACGGGATACCAGCCGGAGATCAAGGTAAATATGGCGTTTGTGCGCGCCAACGAAGTACACACGCTAATCGGCAGCAGCGCTAAGTTGCGTAAGGCCGTTGGCGCATTGCCAACCATTGCGTTGCGCGACACATTGCAATGGATGCTGGAAGCTGAGGAATGAAGTTGATCTTGGCGGTGGATGCGATCGTGCCACCATTGACGGGCATCGGCCGCTACGCATGGGAACTGGCTAGGCACTACACGCAGCCGCAAATGGGGGTGGACCGGGTTCGCTTCTTCTTTGCTGGCCGCTGGGTGGAGGATCCCGCCTCGCTTCTACAGCCTGCCGCAGCTCAGCCGCGTCGGCGCAAGGGCTTGCTGCCCCGCATGCCCGCCAGCCTGCGCCGCTGGAACATGCGGCGCCAGATCCAAGGCCAGGTATTCCATTCGCCCAACTACTTCCTACCTGAGGTGGTGGATGGCGGTGTCGTCACGGTGCACGACCTGTCCGTCTTCAAATACCCCGAGACCCATCCGGCGGAGCGCTTGCGGCACTTCGAACAAGGGTTTGCTTCCACACTGAAGCGGGCCGCGCATCTTGTCACCGATTCCGAGGCAATTCGTGCAGAGGTGATCGAGTACTTCGGCTGGCCTCATGACAAGGTCACTGCAATCAAGCTTGGCGCGCCGGCCGAGTACCGGCCGCGCCCCCATGCGGAACTGATTGTGGCCCTAAGGGCGTATGACTTGGCGCCAGGCGCCTACGCGCTTTGCGTCTCCACGCTGGAGCCACGCAAGCGCATCGACCGCCTGCTCGCTGCCTATAGCGCCCTGCCCTCAGCGTTGCGCGACGGCTGCCCGCTCGTGCTGGCAGGCAGCAAGGGCTGGCTAAGCGACACGTTGCAGGCGCAGATTGAGCGCGGCCAAAGCGAGGGATGGCTGCACTATCTGGGCTTCGTGCCCGAGCCCGTTCTTCCCTTGCTCTACGCGGGTGCGCGTGCCTTTCTCTACCCTTCGGTGTATGAAGGCTTTGGCCTTCCAGTACTGGAGGCCCTTGCCAGCGGCGTCCCCACCCTGACATCAAACTGCTCGTCGCTCCCCGAAGTTGCGGGCGGTGCCGCATGGCTAGTCGAGCCTGATCATGACGAGGCGCTGCGCGAAGGGATAGAACAGGTGCTGACTGACCAGTCTTGGCGCGACAGTGCGGTCGCGCTGGGCCTGCGCGTTGCTACATCACACAGCTGGCAGCAGTGTGCCGCCCAGACCCTGGATTTATGTAAGCGCTTTGCCTGAATTGCCGCTTGGTATTACGCCACGTCGGCCAACAATGTCTTGAGTTGCGCAGCACTGGCACTCCAACTTAGACGACGTAGACAGTCACTGCGCGGTGCCTGGCCCGACTGCAGCTGGCTCAGCCAGGCAGCGAACTGTGGCGCAAGCTCTGCCCCTGTACTGCCAGTGAAATAGCTGGCATCCTCACCCGCCACTTCTCGGAATACGGGCAAATCGCGCGCAAGGATTGGCATGCCATAGTGGGCAGCTTCCACCAGTGGCAGGCCGAAACCCTCCGCCTCGGAAGCCATCAGCAACCCTCCAAGGCCACCATATAGGCCCGCCAGTTGTGCATCGCTCACGTCGGTCAGCCAGATCAGCCGATTGCCGGCTTCAGGGTGCGCTCGCAGGCGTTGCGCGAGTGAAGTCACATGCCAGCCTTCCCGCCCCGCAATAACCAGCGTGACGTCGTGCCCCTGCATCCATAGTTGCTCGAACGTTTCCAGCACCTGTGCGTGCCCCTTGCGCGGCTCGACCGTGCCAACCATCAGCACACTTCGACGCAGGGCAATAGGGCTTCTCCCCCCCAACGGCGCCCCAAGATCCGCCACCTCGCCCTGCAACACAGCCGGCAGCTCGGCGCCAAGGTGGAACCAGCCAGGGGCCAGTTCGCTGGCCGCAATACCGCCGCGCTGCCACAACCATTCGGCCACTTCATCCGCCACTGAACGGGAAATGCAGCACAGCGCATCGGCGTGTACGACGACCGTACCCAGCCAATGCCGGAACGACTTGCGCGCACGTGGCGTAAACCACTCGGGGTGCAACACCGGCAAGAGGTCATAGATGACGAACGCAAAGCGCACGCCTTGGGCGCGCCAGTCAAGGAACTCACGTTGTCGGCTGGGCGCAATGCGGCTGCTCAGGTCAAGTCCGAGAAAGACATCCCCGGAGCCAACGCATAAAGGTGAATCTTCGCACGGCGTCGCCTCGGCTTTGAGCGAAGAGAGATAAGCATCGGCGTACCGGTATGCAGCCTTGCGAGTGGCCCGAACGGGGCGGACTTCGAAGCCCGCCGGTGGCTCCTTAAGCAGCTCCAGCAGCAGGGAACGGACCACGCGCTGGATACCTGTGCCTGCATCATGGGCAGCAATGATCGACACATCGACCAGCAACTGGCGGAGCTCGCCTGTTCCCGGCTGCCGATGATTCGACGGCACCGGCCGCATTGCGGCGACGGCTCGTCGCGCCGCGCCTGCCCAGCGTGCAGATCCCCAGATGGCGAGAAACTGCAGCGCAGCCGCCCTGGCCTTCTTATACATTTGGGCTCGCCGTGCAGATGGACGGTGACACAATCACCGCATCCTCAGCCTGCGCTTTGCTGATAGAACGTGTAAGCCTCATCGATCTGCTCGAAGGTATGCAGCTTGCCTTGGACCAGAACGGCTGCACGATCACAGTGCTCGCGAATGTAGCCGGCATCATGACTGACGATAATCAGCGCCCGATCGCTGCGGCGTTCGAACAGCTCCTGGTGACACTTGGCGTGGAAGCGGCTGTCGCCCACTGCTACGATTTCGTCGATCAGGAAGCAATCGAATTCGATTGCCATCGAGATAGCGAAGGCCAAGCGCGCACGCATACCTGCGGAATAACTTTTGACGGGTTCACGCAGGTAGTAACCGAGTTCGGAGAACTCCTGGACAAAGGGCTCAGCCGCCTTTGCATCTGCGCCATATACGCGGCAAATAAAGCGCAGATTGTCCATACCCGTCAAGCTGCCCTGGAACGCACCACCAAAGGCAAGCGGCCAAGAAACGCTCATCGCGCGCGCAATCTTGCCCGAGGTCGGCAATTCGGCCCCGCTGATCATCCGGATCATGGTGGACTTTCCGGCGCCGTTGCGACCGAGAATACCGATCTTCTCGCCTGGGGCCACGCTCAGGTTAATCCCATCCAGCACCCGCCGGCGCCCCTGACGGGTGTGGTAATCCTTGCAGACGTTCTGAAGCCGGATCATTCTGGTTCAACCCGCTTGCTAGCATCTCGAGTCAACAGGAGCCCCAGGAACAAGAGGACCAGATCGGCGATCACCATGTACTCGACGTCGTAGTGGGGCTTCACCAATGACCCGAAGTAGCCAGCACGAAGCATCTCGACACCATGGACCATCGGTAGCAGCAGAATTAGTTTCTGTGCGCTGACCGGCAGCCATTCAACCATGAACACCGCCCCCGACAATGGGAACAGAATGTAGGCAATAGTGTGCCAAAGCCGGTCGATTGCCTCACTGCGTTCGCTGAGCGCGCCTATGACCAGGCCTAGGCCGGTGCCGAAGAAAGCTAGAAAGATCCATCCTGCAAGCACCAGCGACAAGTTCTGCGGCACATCCATCAGACCGATGATCACGAAGAAGGTAGTCAAAGCAACCGCGGAAATCGTTGCACCCGAAATCTCAAGCAGCAGACGGGCGAAGAACAAATCGATCACCCGCACATTTCGATGATAGAGAAGGCTTAGATTGGGCTGGATCGCCAATGCACAGCGGTTTGCGCAGTTTCGCCAAAGCAAGACTGAAGAGTAGCCCGTCACCGCGAATGCGGTTATTGGAAGATTCGAGCCGTGGGTCGCCTTCGTCAACGTCCACAACGCGGTCACGCCGAGCGTGAACATCATCGGCTCGAAGAATACCCATAGAAAGCCGATGTTGTGACGTCCGTAACGGGTGATGATCTCCCGCATCAACAGCGCGCCAACGACGCGCAACTGAATTTGCAGTGACCTAAGGAAAGGTGTTTCGTGATGGACTTCGCTCATCTTAGTCGTGATGCTCGCGCACACCTGTCACCAGCAGGCTCAGAACGCCCCACGCAATCATGCCGAGAGCAAATACCTCAAAAATCCGCTTCAACCGCCTCGGCTCAATGGCCACATCCGGCTGATTCGGCTGCACCAGCCGCTCCAGATAGAGTTGCTTGCGCTGTGCTTCGGCTCGAGCGCTCTCAAGTGCAGTCATCGCTGATGCCAGTTGCTTGTCAGCAAACTGCGAGTCGAGCTGAAGCCGAGTGTAGTTCGCGGCCTTGTCCGACAACGAACCCTTGCCGCCCGTCACACCGCCCGTTGCTTCCTGAATCTGCTTCTCGACCGCGGCAATATTGGTCTTCAGCACAGGAATCTGCGGATTCTGCGGAGCAATGGCTTGGAGTTGGGACAATTGCGTCTGCGCACTGAACAGTTGCGCCTGCAGCGTCGTTACCTGCTGCAGCTGTAGGGCGGACTGCCTTTCCGGATCAAAGACCGTGTTTGATTTGCGATATGCCGCTAGCGCCGCCGCTGCGTCCTTGGCCTTGGAGGTGGCGGTTTCCACTTCACCGCGCGCAAACTGCACCATGTCTTTGGCAGCACGCTCGTTCATGCGGTTGATCAGGTGCTCGCTCAATTCCAGCAGAGACTCGTTGATCTTGACCGCGTCTTGCGAGGTGAACGAACGCACCTGCAGCGTGGTGATCGCAGAAGTGGTATCGAACTCAACCGCGACCACGCGCTTGTTGTAGTACTTCCACAGCGACTCGAAGCTGTCGTCGAACTGTCGAAGGAATCGGCTCAGCAGATCCCCTCGGTTGCCATACGCATCGAGAATGTAGTTGCCTTGGTTGAGTTCCTTGAGGGCGTCGCGCGATTCGATGTAGTCGATCACGGGATACGTGTCATCCTGCGCCCGCGAGAAACCAGTGCCTTGCAGGAGCGCACTCAGGCTGCCACTCTGGCTTTGCCGTTGCGGACTGCGCACGACAAAGCGCGACTCAGAGACATAGATGTCGGACGCAATGAAGCCGAAATAGACCGATGCGAGAACGGTCGGCACCACGACGGTACCGAGAAAGAGCCGGTTAACGCGTTTCAAACGCAACCAAAGCCCATTCTTGCTTTTGGTCGCCTCAGCGGCCGTGTCTTCCCTCAGTACTGTATCCAACGTATTTTCCAAAACAGTGCGGCTCGGTGTCGCGCAGGGGCTGGTTCCCTGACCTTGGGTAAGTGTTCAACACCGGGCAATTCATCGAGAAAAGCAGAGTTATCTGCGCCGTACCGGTCCAATATGACAGCTGCATGCAACCACTGCGGAGCCGCCATTTGGGGGCACTGATTATAGCCAGCGCGTCGCTGCGGCGCTATTGCACGCCGCTTCCAGTTGCATTCGATAGACAAAGCCTCCGAGGATTTTTTCTAACGAGGCATGGCCGCTTACGGTATCCTCCCACCCTGCCCGAAGGGTTACCACGGCTGGCCTCGTCATGCCGCACGGGCCTCGTTGCCCCACCTCTTCCTTTTTTAATCATTCATTAACATTTGGCCGGCCGCCCCGCTTTCTCATTGATGCGCCGATCTTTTCTCGCCCTGCAAGGCACGGCTTCTCCATTCTTCCGCCAGTTGCTGTCTGCCCTAAATGAGCGCGGACACCGCGTGCAGCGCGTGAACTTCTGCGGCGGCGACCTTGCATATGCCGGAACCGAGGCTGGATTCAATTATGTAGACGACTTCCAAAGTCTTCCTGGCTGGTATTCCGATCTGCTTAAATCGGGCGACTTTACTGACATCCTACTCTTTGGGGATTGCAGAAAAATTCATAAGCCGGTATATCCGCTCGCTGAGCAAAACAGTGTTCGTGTAAACGTTTTTGAAGAAGGTTATGTCCGGCCGCATTGGCTTACCATGGAGGCGCATGGGGTCAATGGCCGTTCACGCTTGCCGCGTGACCCGGCCTGGTATCGCGAGCATCGCGCTGTGACGCCGCCCAGCCCCGCTGGCCAGACCACCGGTTACAACCTCTACGAACGGGCCTTCCACGACATCCGCTACCGCATGGCTAATGCCTTGTACGCCAGTCGCTTTCCTCATTACGAAAGCCACCGCCCCCACAATGGCTACCGCGAATACCTAGGGCTGGCCAGGCGCCTGCTTCAGAAGCGCCCGCACAAGGTCGAGGCGGAACGGCTTACCGAGCGCCTTCTGACAAAAAAGCTGCCCTATTACCTGTTTCCGCTGCAGCTGAATTCGGACTCCCAAATTCAGGTCCATTCGCCGTTCGATAGCGTCCGGCAGGCGATTGACCGGGTGCTCACGTCATTCGCGGCGCATGCCCCTGCGGATGCGCTGCTGATCATCAAGAATCATCCGCTGGATACCGGGATCATCGAGTATCGCCGCTACGCCAGGGAAACCGCAAAGGCGCTCGGCATGGCCGACCGCATTGAATTCATCGATGCGGGCCATCTGCCGACCTTGCTCGACCATGCGCGCGGCGTGGTGGTGGTCAACAGCACGGTCGGCTTGTCCGCCCTGCACCACCGCCGTCCGCTGATCGCGCTGGGCACGGCGATCTACGATATGCAGGGCATGACCTGGCAAGGCTCCCTGGACGCTTTCTGGCGAGAGGCCGAAGGACCGGACATGGCGCTATACCAAGCGTTCCTGGACTACCTCGTGCACCACACGCAGATCAACGGCGACTTTTACACACGCACAGGCATTGCCATGGCCACGGCCGGTGCGGTGAAGCGACTGGAGACGACAGCCCATGACTGATCGCCACCCCCGTTGCATCGTCATTACTGGCGCCAGCGCAGGGATTGGCCAGGCGCTGGCCCACGCCTATGCAGAGCCCGGCGTCACGCTGGGGCTGGCCGCACGCGATGCTGCGCGGCTGGAAGCCTGCGCGGAGCAATGCCGGCAGGCGGGCGCCACCGTGGTCACCGCGCAAGTGGACGTTCGTGACGCCAGCGCCGTAGCCGCGTGGCTGACAGCGTTCGATGATACACACCCGATCGACCTGCTGATCGCCAACGCCGGCGTGGCAAGCACGCTGTCTTCGTCGAGCGACTGGGAAGACCTGGCACGCACGCGCGAGGTGTTTGACACCAATTTCTACGGTGCATTCCACACCCTGCTGCCTGTGCTGGAGCGCCTGCGCGCGCGCAAACGCGGGCATGTGGTGGTGGTCAGTTCGCTCGCGGCCATCCGCGGCATGGCCATCTCGCCGGCCTACTGCGCCAGCAAGTCGGCGATCAAGGCCTATGGCGAGTCGGTGCGGCCGTTGCTGGCAGCCGATGGGGTGCGCCTGTCACTGGTCTTCCCCGGCTTCGTCAAGACGGCGATGAGCGATGTCTTTCCCGGTGACAAGCCCTTCCTGTGGTCGGCCGAAAAGGCGGCGCGATATATCCGCGCCAAGCTGGAGGCCGGGCGGGCGGAGATCGCATTTCCGGCGCTGCTGGCGCTCGGCATGCGCCTGCTGCCGCTGCTGCCCCCACTGCTGGGCGACCGCATCTTGGACCGGCTGTCCTATCTGCCCCGGGCAGAGCGCTGACGCAACATGCCGGGCACAGTCATCCTCCTGCTTGCCCTAGCGATGTCGTTCCTACCGGACGCCATCGCCTTGCCGCGTTCCGCACCGCCGTGGCGGCGCAGTGCGGCCGCCCTTGCCACGCATGTTTTTTCTGTGGCGACAGTGTTCCTGCTGACGTTGGCGATATCGGCACGCCCGCTGTTTGCGGGGTTCGTAGCCGTGTCGCTGACGGCGCTGCTGGCCGTGGTCAGCAACGCCAAGTACGCATCGCTGCGTGAACCACTGGTCTTCACGGACCTGAGCCTGTTTAGCCAGCTGTTCCGCCATCCACGCATGTACTTGCCGTTCCTGAGCCTGCCCAACGTGTTGGCACTCGGCGTTGGTGTGGCGGTCTTCGTGGCGGTGCTGGTGCTGAGCACACCGCTGCCAGATGCCCCACGAGGGCTGCTTCTGGCAGGCGCTGCAGCCTGTGCCCTTGTACACGCGTTGGCTGCGCGCGCGCTGCCACTGGTGATACAGCCCGACGCTGACCAACGCCTACACGGCTTCTATGCGGTGTTCGTGGCCGGCCTGCTCAATGGCCTGCGCCCCTCCACGGCAGCGGCACTGCAAACGGCGATGAGCCGTGGGCCGTTCTCGCGCACTGCAGAACCAGCCGTACGACCGGACGTTATCGTCATCCAAAGCGAGTCGTTTTTCGATGCACGCCGGCTTGGGGCAGCGGTGCGCGCCGATCTGCTACCGAACTTCGACGCGGCATGCGCAGCAGCAATACAGTGCGGCCAGCTGGAAGTCCCGGCCTGGGGC
>NZ_ASZV01000031.1:0-178545 GCF_000442475.1 Ralstonia sp. AU12-08
GGCCTGGGGCGCAAACACGATGCGTACGGAATTCGCACTACTGTCGGGCCTGGATGCCGCCGCACAAGGCTATGCGCAGTTCTACCCGTACGCCTATATTCACCGGCCATGCACCTCACTGGCGGGATGGTTCGGTCGCGCGGGTTACCGCACGGTGGCCATGCATCCGTATCACGGGGATTTTTTTGGCCGGAATCGCGTGCTGCCGTTGCTGCATTTCGATCGGTTTCTCGACATCCGACATTTCGATCAGGCGCGGCGCGCTGGCCCCTACGTGGCTGACGTTGCCGTGGCCGATGCCATTCAGGCCGAACTGGAAGCTGCTGGCGACTCGCCTGTATTCGTCATGGCAATGACCATCGAGAACCACGGGCCGCTGCACCTGGAGCGCGTAGCGCCCGGCGAGGCCGCCTCTTATCATGCGTTTGGCGAAGGCAAGCCGTGGGATGACCTGACGGCCTACCTGCGCCATTTGGTGAATGCGGATGCCATGGTCGGACAACTGACGCGCTATCTGGCTGGCCGCAACCGCCCCGCGATCCTGTGCTTCTATGGCGACCATGTGCCGGCATTGCCGGCGGTGTATCGCGAGACCGGCCAGCAACCCATGGATAGCGACTATCTGGTGTGGTGCAGCGATGCTGTGTCGACACCGCCCCCCCGGCAAAAACGCGTGCAGGCCCGTATCGAATCGCTGGGGCAGTTGCTGATCGATTGCATCAGCACACCACTTCCGGCATCCCCCGATGCCGGGACATCAAGAACAAACGCGGCGAACACTGAGAACCAGCAGCAATAGTCTCTGCCATCCGTGTATGCGCCAGGGTGGCAATGTGAAGCCGCAAGCAGAGCAGAAATCGAGCAGGTTAAGAAGATGAAGGATGCAATCGCTGTCGTTGGAATGTCGTGTCGGTTTCCGGGGGGAGTGCATAGCCCGGAGGATTACTGGAGGCTTCTGGTTGCCGAAACCGATGCCGTGACCGAGGTGCCACCCGACCGCTTCAGTACCGAGTTCTATCAACACCCCTCCAAGCGCGAACCCGGGAAGAGCTACACCTTCGCAGCCGGCGTCATCGATGACGTGGCTGGCTTCGACGCGGAGTTCTTCGGCATCTCGCCACGCGAAGCGCAGCAGATGGATCCGCAGCAGCGCCTGCTCCTCGAGCTGGCCTGGGAAGCGTTCGAGCATGCGGGACATGCGCCCCAGCAAATGGCTGGCCAGGACTGCGCAGTGTTCATCGGCGTGGCGGCACAGGACTACGGCGACCGCGGCGTCGACGACCTCAGCGTGGTGGATGCGTATTCCGCCACCGGCAATACGCTGAGCATCGCGTCCAACCGCATCTCGTATCTGTTCGACCTGCGCGGGCCGAGCATGTCGATCGACACGGCGTGCTCGTCGTCGCTGGTCGCGCTGCACCAGGCGTGCAATGCAATTCGTGCCGGAGAGGTGGAAACGGCCCTGGCTGGCGGCGTCAACCTGCTGCTGCATCCGTTCCCGTTTGTCAGCTTTGCCAAGGCGTCGATGCTGTCGCCCAATGGGCGTTGCCGCGCGTTTGATGCCTCCGGCGACGGCTATGTGCGAGCCGAAGGCGGTGCACTGGTCATGCTCAAGTCGCTGTCCAAGGCACTGGCCGACGGCGACACCATCCACGCTGTGATCGCGTCGTCGGGGGTCAACTCGGATGGCCATTCGCAGGGTGGCATCAACGTGCCGACATCGGCAACGCAAGCGGCGCTGCTCGAAAACGTTTACGCCCGTGCAGGCATCGACCCGCGCGAGCTGGACTACCTGGAAGCGCACGGCACCGGCACCGCAGTTGGAGACCCCATCGAGACGCGTGCGCTGATCGACGTCATCGGCAAGCTGCGCAGCCCCGATGCGCCGCTGCTGATCGGCTCGGCCAAGACCAATGTGGGGCACCTGGAAACGGCGTCTGGCATGGCGGGTCTGATCAAAGCGATCCTGTGCCTGAAGCACCGCGCAGTGCCAGCATCGCTCCACTTTCGCACGCCGAATCCCAACATCGACTTCACGGGCGGCAACCTGCGTGTGGTCGACCGCTACACGCCGCTGCCACCCAAGGACACGCCTCTGCTGATCGGCGTGAACTCGTTCGGTTTCGGCGGCACCAATGCACACGTGCTGTTGCGCGAAGCCGCGCCATCCACCAAGGCGGTCGCAACCGGCAAGGCACCAGACCGCTCCGCCCCGCTGATGCTCAGCGCGCGCTCGGAAGACGCACTGCGAGCGCTGGCTGCCGCCTATGGCGACCAACTGAACGCGGGCATATCGTGGCAGGCACTGGCAGGCGCCACGGCCCATCGCCGGCAGCCCTTGCGCTACCGTGCGGTCATTGACCCATCCGACACTGGAGCGGCAACAGAAGGCGTCACGGCGCTGGCTGCATTGGCGCAAGGTGAAAGCGCTTCCGTTGTGGTCACCGGTGAAGACGTTACCAGCGACGGCAAGCTGGCACTGGTGTTTTCCGGCAACGGCTCGCAGTGGGCCGGCATGGGGCAACGCCTGCTTCAGGAAGGCAGCGTCTTCCGCACAACCGTAGAACAGATCGATGCCTTCTGGTGCGCTGACGGTAGCGCGTCGCTGCTTGAAGTGATGCGCGCGGGCGCCACCGCCGAGTGGCTCCAGCAGACGGAAAACGCGCAGCCGCTGCTATTTGCGATGCAGGCAGGTATCGTCCATTCGTTGCTGGCGCAAGGCCTGCGCTTCGATGCGTGCTACGGCCATAGCGTAGGTGAAGTGGCCGCAGCGTATGCCGCTGGCGCCCTGTCGATGCATCAGGCGGTGCGCGTCATTAAGGTGCGCAGCCGCGCCCAGGCACTGACCGCTGGCAAGGGCAAGATGGCCGCTGCGGGCGTGAGCGAAAGCGCTGCGCGCGAACTGATCGCCGAATTGGGCCTGGGCGATGTGTTGGAAGTCGCCGGCATCAACAGCCCCGGCGCCGTCACGCTGGCTGGCTCGCTCGCTGCGCTGGAGGCCGTGCAGGCACGCCTGGCCCAGAGCGGTCATTTCTTCCAGGTGCTCGACCTGGACTACGCCTTCCACAGCCGGCAAATGGATGCCATCCATGATGTCGTGGTCGAAGGCCTGCGAGACCTGCAACCGCAGGCCACGCACTGCACCCTCATCTCAACGGTGACCGGCACGCCGCTGTCGGGCACCGAACTGGACGCCAGCTATTGGTGGCGCAATATCCGCGAGCCGGTCCAGTTTGAACCGGCCACACGCCAACTGATCGATGGCGGCATGCGACTGTTCCTGGAAATCGGACCGCACTCCATCCTGCGCACCTATGTGTCGCAGTCGCTGGAGACGGCACGTGCGAACGGCATCGCCCTGCCGACGCTCAAGCGTAACCACGACCAGGGCAGCCAGTTGCGCCATGCCTTCTGCGCGGTGCTCGCGCACGGCGCGCGGCTGGACCGCAATACCGTCTACCCCGACGCACACCGCGAGATCGTGCTGCCGACCTATCCGTGGCAGCGCACGGCCTATTGGGCGCCCTTCACGGCGGAAGGCTACGACCTCATTCACCGCCACCGTGAGCACCCGCTGCTCGGCTACCGGTTGAAGGACGCTGCTGCGGCCTGGGAAAACCAGATCGATCCGGTCAAGCTCCCGATGCTTGCCAGCCACGTGGTGGATGGCGCCGTTACCTTCCCGGGAGCGGGCTACGCTGAGATGGCGCTGGCTGCCGCGCGCAGCTACTTCGGCACGCAGGATTGCGCGGTCGAGAACCTCGAAATCCGCACGCCGGTGGTCTTCCAGCCGCAGCAAGGCCGCCTGTTCCGCTTGACGCTCGATCCGCGCACGGCGGGGTTCGTGATCGAAACACGCCCGCGCGTAAGCGATGATCCCTGGACCATCAATGTGACCGGCCGCCTACTGGTCGGTGGCCCGTCGCAAGCCGCACCGATCATTGCGCCGCACAGCCTGGCCGCGCTCGAAGCCCAAAATCCCGTTGCCGGCCGCACGTTGTATCAAGCGGCACTCGCCCTGGGCCTGGAATTTGGCGAGGCGTTCCGCTGGGTGCAAACGGTCAGGGTCGACGGCGACGTTGCGCTGGCCGAGTTGGCGGTACCTGCCTCGCAGCAGGAGCAGCTCGCGCGCTACGCGATGCATCCCGGCGCGCTCGACAGCGGCCTGCATCCGTTGCTGGCCCTGATGGCCGCCGACCAGACCGGCACGGGCCAGGCCGCCTATGTACCGGTGCAGTTCGGCCGCATGGACTACTTTGGCGGCGTGCCCGCCCGCGTGGTCGCACGCATCGAACGCCGCAGCCCGCATTCGCTGGTCGCCAGTTTCCAGTACCTGGATGCGGCCGGCCATACGGTGCTGAAGCTCACTGCATGCCGCTTCCGCCGCGTTGACCTGATCGGCCGTCGTCATGGCAAACCGGGGCGCTATGTCTTTGCCCTGGAGGCCAAACCAGCAGTCGAAGCCGCAGTTTCGGCCGCGGCACCGTCGCCGGCCAGCCTGCTGGCCACGGCGGCCGCCGCAGTCGCCAGCATCGAAGACGCAGCACACCGCGACCGACACCTCGCCGAGGTCATGCCACTGCTCGACGTACTGGCCGCAGCCTATGCCCTGCGCGCCGTCCAGGCACTCGATGTGCTGGGCAAGGCCGAATTGCCGGTGTGCACGAACCCGGCGCTGCTTGCGCGGTTGGTCGACATGCTGCTGGAAGATGGCGTCCTGACGCACCGCGACAGCGTGCTCGCATTGGGCGACGAAACGCTGCCGGCCATCGAAGATCTCTGGCGTAGCCTGCTCTCGCTGTCGCCCGGCCACGTTGCCGAACTGACACTACTGGCACATTGCGGCGCATCG
This sequence comes from Ralstonia sp. AU12-08, assembly GCF_000442475.1. Lineage (NCBI taxonomy): Bacteria > Pseudomonadati > Pseudomonadota > Betaproteobacteria > Burkholderiales > Burkholderiaceae > Ralstonia > Ralstonia sp. AU12-08. The sequence continues at coordinate 4,853 of NZ_ASZV01000031.1, forward strand.
CTGCCCGCAGTTCTGCGCGGTACGCTGGAAGCGGCTGCCGTGCTGCCGTCGACGCGCAACAGCCTCCTGGACCATCTGTTCGAAGCCTCCCCCACCTGGTCGCATGTGAACGCCATGACCTGCGCCAGCCTGGATGCATGCATCGAAGGATGGACCGAGCGGCGTCCGATGCGGGTGCTGGAAATTGTCCCGCCGCAGGCCAATCTGTTCGAGCCGATCGGCGCGCGCGTGCAGGGCCTCTGCGACTACACCATCGCTGGCAGCGCCGAGCAGCTCGGCGCGTTTGATACGGGCCGTCATCCGCTGATCCGGACCGCGACCCTGCAACTGGGCGGGCAGCCCGCGCTGACGGTTGAAGCCGGACGCAGCGGCACCTTTGATGTGGTGGTGATCAACAACCTGCTGCGCGCCTCTGACAAGCCCCAACGTTTGCTGGCGGCGCTGCGCACGTGGATGGCGCCAGGTGCGCTGCTGGTGCTCAGCGAGGCTCAGGCAAGCCGCTTCTCCGACATCGTGTTCGGCCTGTCGCCCGAATGGTGGTTTGCGAGCCGTGGTGACCTGCTCCCCACGGAATCCATCGAAGCCATGCTGCTGGCCGAGGGCTTCCAGGCACCAGCCCGCCACGTCGAGGCCGATCTCCAGCTTGAAGGCGCCCCGGTGCTGCTGCTGGCACGCCGGCAGCTTGGGCGCCCGGCGGATTCGCACGACATCGACGCACTCGCCGCCAACGAAGAACACTCGGCAGCCAACTGGCTGGTGGTGTGCCCCGGCGCACCGGCCGAACTTGCCACCACGCTGGCTGCGGCCATTGCCGGTGCAAACCCGGCAGATGGCAGCTCGCGCGTTGCGTTGGTGGACTCGCCCGAAGCCGCGCTGGCGCATGCAGCACTGGACGACACCGCGGTACCTTGCCAGATCGTCTTCCTTGCCGCAGACGCACCACAGCTTGAGGCTGATGTGGACGCCACCAAACTGATGCAAGCGCAGGAGCCGACGTCGGTTGCGCTGGCGCGGCTGGTACGTGGCTTGAGCGGCAAGCGCGCGAGCGTGCGTCTGTCCATCGTCACCCGTGGCGGCGCGCCGCTGAGCGCACCCGACACGCCCGCTACGGCGCTGCAGCCGGCACAGGCCACCCTGTGGGGTCTGGGCCGCGTGCTGATGAACGAGTACGCAGAACTGCATTGCAGGCTCATCGATATCGATCCGCGCGAAACGCAGCCGGTGCCGGCGCTCAGCCGTGAGCTGCTGTGCAACGATGCGGAAGACGAAGTGGTGCTTGGCCTCGAAGCTCGCTACGTGTCGCGCATGTTGGCGGCTGAAGTCGGTGAGTTGCGCGAGCACGCGGCACGCGCTGCGGCGGGTGCCGCGGCCGTACCCGCCGTGCTCGGCTTCAAGTCAGCGGGTTCGCTCAGCCACCTGGAGTGGTTCCCGCTGCCCGCGTTCGTGCTGGAGCCTGATGAAGTCGAAGTGGAACCGGTGGCCGCGGGCCTGAATTTCCGCGATGTCATGTACGCAATGGGCCTGTTGTCGGACGAAGCCGTCGAGAACGGCTTTGCCGGGCCCACCATCGGCATGGAGTTCTCCGGCCGTGTCACGCGCGTGGGCAGTGCGGTCACGGATTTTGCCGTCGGCGACCCGGTGCTGGGCTTCGCCCCGGCCTGTTATGCAAGCCGGCTGCGCACCCGCGCAACAGCATTGGCTCACAAGCCCGCACGGCTGAGCTTTGAAGAAGCCGCCACCATCCCGACCACGTTCTTCACGGCACACTATGCACTGAACGAACTGGCACGCATCCGCAAGGGCGAACGCGTGCTGGTGCATGGCGCGGCCGGCGGCGTCGGTATTGCCGCTGTACAGCTGGCGCGCCACCTTGGCGCAGAAGTCTTCGCCACAGCCAGCAGCAATGAAAAGCGTGAGTTTGTGCGCCTGCTCGGCGCGAGCCGCGTGTTCGATTCGCGCAGCCTCGCATTTGCGGACGACATCCGCTCCGCAACCGGCGGCGAAGGCGTCGACGTCGTGCTCAACTCGCTTGCCGGCGAAGCGATGGTGCGCAGCATTGACGTACTGCGTCCGTTCGGCCGCTTCCTTGAGCTCGGTAAGCGCGACTTCTACGAAAACAGCCGGATCGGCTTGCGCCCCTTCCGCAACAACATCAGCTATTTCGGCATCGATGCCGACCAGTTGATGGATGTATCACCGCAGCTCACCGCCGCGCTGTTCACCCAGGTGATGGCGCTGCTGGAACAGGGCGTGCTCGATCCGCTGCCGTACCGCGCCTTCCCTGTCGCGCGCATTGAAGATGCCTTCCGCTACATGCAGCAAGCACGCCAGATCGGCAAGATCGTCGTGACCTTCGCTGAAGGCGTGCCCGCACCGCAGGACACCGACGCACCGCATCTTGCGCTGGACCCTTCCGGCGCGTACCTGGTTGCGGGCGGCACCGGTGGCCTGGGCTTCGCCACGGCACGCTGGTTGGTCGAGCGCGGCGCTCGCCATGTTGTGCTGGCGAGCCGACGTGGCACGCTCACGCCCGAGCTGGCCGAAGAAGCGGCACGCTGGCGCGACACGCTGCAGGTCGGGACGACCGTCGTGTCGTGCGACCTCAATGACGGCGCTGCAGTGCAGGCATTGGTCGACAAGCTGGGCAGCAACGGTACGCCGCTGAAGGGGCTTGTGCATTCGGCCATGACCATCGCCGACGGCCTGATCGCCAACCTGGATGACGCCGCCATGCGCGACGTGCTGGCGCCCAAGGTTGCCGGTGCCTGGAACCTGCACCAGGCCACGCGCGGCCTCGCCCTTGACTTCTTCGTCGTGTACTCGTCGGCCACCACCTTCCTGGGCAACCCTGGGCAGTCCAACTACGTGGCCGCCAACGCCTTCCTCGAAGCGCTGGTCCACCAGCGCCGCGCGCTAGGCCTGCCGGGCACCTACATGGCCTGGGGCCCGCTGGAAGATGTGGGCTTCCTCGCTCGCAATGCGCAAACGTTGGAAGCGTTGCAGGGCCGTATTGGCGGCCGCGCCATCACCTCGGCGCAGGCGATGGCCGCCCTTGAGCAGGTACTGCTGCGCGGCCAACCAGGCGAGGCGGTACTGTGGCTCGACTGGAAATCCATCTCGCGCGTCATGCCGGCTGCGCGCTCACTGCGCTATCTCGACATGCGCAGCGGCATCGGGCAGGAAACGCAGCGCGCCGATGGCGCCAGCATGCTGATCGAGATCCGTGCGCTCGTGCTGACCGAAGCCGTGCAACTGGTGATCGAAACCCTGCAAGCGCAGATCGCCCGGATTCTGCATCTGTCGGCCGCCAAGATCGACCCGGACCGTTCAGTGACCGATCTGGGCATGGACTCGCTGATGGGCATGGAGCTGGGCATGGCGATCGAGGAATGCTTTGAGGTCAAGCTACCGGTGATGATGTTGGCCGAAGGCGCAACCGTGCGCTCGCTGGCGCAGAAGATCGCCGAATCGGTGCGTGCCGGGGCATCCGAAGGTCAGGATGCAGGCGCCGCCAGCGAGATGGAGCAGCAGTTGGCTTCCCTGTCGGCTATCCACGGCACGGACCTCAGCAGCGAAGATCTCCAGAAGATGGCCAGTGAGTTGCGCACCAACCGTTCGATCAACGATGTAGCCACCGAGACGACGTCGTGACGACATCATCGGGCTGGGCAACCAATCAGGGCACATTGGCGCGCGAGCTGCGCCTGTCCGGCCACGGGCTGCATACCGGCAAGCGCGTCAACGTACGCGTGCATCCCGAAGGTGTCGGTCACGGCATCGTGTTCCGCCGTATGCGTGGCGGCCAGCAGCTCGCAGTGCTGCCGGCCTCTGCGGGGCTACGCCTGGCGCAGCCGCTGTGCACAGCGCTGCAAGACGCCGAGGGCCAGCGCGTACGCACGGTGGAACACCTGCTTGCTGCCTTGCTGGCCAGCCAGATCGACCACGCCACCGTCGAGATCGATGCCGAAGAAGTCCCCATCCTGGACGGCAGTGCTCTACCCTGGCTGCAGGCGATCGAGGCCTGCGGGCGCCTCCCGCTGGATGCACCCAAGCGCTTCCTGCGGGTGCTCAAGACCATTGCAGTAGAAGACGGGCCCATGCATCGCACCACCCTGGAGCCGGCTGACCACTATGCGATGTCGGTCACCAACGATCTCAAGGGGTTCGGTGAGATGAACTGGCAGGGCATCATCGATCCCGCCTCGTTCGCCGCTGACATCGCGCCATCGCGCTCATATGGGCGCCTGCGCTGGGCGCTGCCGGCCATCCTGTTTGGCTACCTGCGCGGCAAACCCATCCTGCGTGGCGCAAGGCTGTCATGCACCGCCACCATTCTTGGCTCCGGCGTCATTGGCGGCATGCGCCTGCCGATGGAGTTCGTGCGGCACCGCGTGCTCGACCTGGTTGGCGACCTTGCCCTGCTGGGCGCGCCGCTACAAGGCAAGGTCACGGCCTTGCGCCCCAGTCATGAAATGAACTATCGGCTTTGCGCCGCCCTGCTCGCCCAGCCCGACGCCTGGGAATGGGCGACCCCACCACGTTGATGAAGGAACGCGCAGCATGAGACTGGGAGACCAGTTGCGGCAGCAGCTTGCCGCCAAGGCCCTGAAGCGCCAGCTTGACCGGGTCACAAAGGAAATGGAGACGGGCGCCGAACGGGCGGCCGCGACTGTGCACAACGGTCGAGCGGCACAGCCGGCCACGCCGGCGGACTACGCGGCACTGTGCCGCTTCGACACGCTGCCTGCGTATCAGCAGGTCTCGATCATCCGCGAAGTGAGTGAGCGCATGGGCGTTGCGTCACCCTTCTTCCGCGTGCACGAAGGCGTGGCCGGTGCCACCACGCAGATCAACGGCCAGTCCTACATCAATTTCGCCAACTACAACTACCTCGGCCTAGCGGGGGATTCCGTGGTTTCCGAGCACGCCAAGGCGGCGATCGACCAGTACGGCACCTCGGCTTCGGCAAGCCGCATGGTGGCCGGCGAGCGGCCGATTCAACGTGACTTGGAGCGTGCGCTGGCCGATCTCTACGAGGTCGATGATTGCGTCGCCTTTGTGAGCGGGCATGCCACCAACGTCACCACGATCGGCTGCCTGTTCGGCCCCGGTGACTTGATCCTGCACGATGCGCTCGCCCACAACAGCATCGTGCAGGGCGCGCAGCTCAGCGGCGCCAAGCGACTGAACTTCCCGCATAACGACTGGGCCGCACTGGATGCGCTGCTCACGCGCGTGCGGCGTGACTATCGCCGCGTGCTGATCGCCGTGGAAGGCATCTACAGCATGGACGGCGATTTCCCCGAACTGGAACGCTTTGTCGACATCAAGCGCCGCCACGGCGCTTTCCTGATGGTCGACGAAGCGCACTCGCTCGGCGTGCTTGGCGCAACCGGCAGAGGGATCCGCGAGCATTTCGGGCTGGCCGGTCGCGATGTCGACATCTGGATGGGAACCTTCAGCAAGACGCTGGCAGGCTGCGGTGGGTACATCGCGGGTGAGCAGGCGCTTATCGATATCCTGCGGCATCTGGCGCCCGGCTTCCTTTACAGCGTCGGCTTGTCGCCGGTGCTGGCTGCCAGTTCGCTGAGCGCGCTGCAGCGCATGCTGGAAGAGCCACAGCGCATCGCCACGCTCCGGGAGCGCGGACGCCAGTTCCTGGAGACTGCGCGCGAAGCCGGTCTCAACACGGGCCTCAGCGCCGGATACTCGGTCGTGCCGGTCATCGTCGGCAGTTCGCTCAAGGCCGCGCAGTGGGCCAATGCGCTGTTCGAAAAAGGCATCAACACGCAACCGATCTTCTATCCAGCGGTGGAAGAGAGAGCCGCCCGACTGCGCTTCTTCATTTGCTCCACCCACACGCCGGAACAGATCGCCTATACGGTGGCGGCAGTTGCGCAGTTGGCTAGCAAGTAGCAAGCAACATCATGGATACGGCTCCCCAGAGAAACGCAGTATCAAGTTCAGCGCTCACGTTCCGCCGCGCTGTTGCTGGCGATGCCGCTGCGCTCGCGCCTTTGGTGCTGGCTTCCGGCAGTCAGGAATTCGACTGGCTGCTCGGCGTGCCGCCGCCGGAATGCGAGGCCTTTCTGCGCCGGACCATCGCCACTGCGCGCGGGCGCTTCTCGTGGAGACGCCACTTGGTCGCTACGCTCGATGGGCAGCTTGTCGCAGCGCTCGCCATCCAGGACGGCAGTCGTAACTGGCTGGATGACCCGTACTCGGCCCAAGATTTTCTGCGACATTTTGGCCCACGCCGCACACTTGGCATTATTCAACGCGGCCTGACCCTTGAGAGCGAGATCCCTGCCCCAAAGCGTCGGCAAACACTGTTGGCGCATTGCGCCACGCATCCCGATCTTCGCGGCCGCGGCATCTTCCGCGCCCTCTTCGCCTATGCGATGACGCAACAGTTGCTACCCGGCGCACCCGGCCAGATGCTTGTGCTCGACGTGCTGGACACCAACAGGCAGGCAGCCGCGCTTTACCGGGAACTCGGCTTCGAGCCGATGGAAGCCCGCCGCCGTTCACCCAAACTGCCGGCACACCTGGCGGCTACACGGATGCGGTATCGCGCGCAGGCCTGACTGGCTTCGATGCGGCGGTTAAATCAAATGACAGAACTAAGTATGTAGAACTCTCTGTGGAGGGCTTGCGGACGCGGGTTCGATTCCCGCCGGCTCCACCAAACACCGCACTCAAACGTCTTCGACGTTTGGCAATGAAACCCCGCTGGGCTTGGCTCTGCGGGGGTTTTTGTTGCCCAGCCCGCAGCTGACATCTCTGCCCGCATCACGCGCGGCCCGCCATCTCCCTGCCCTCTTACTGTTCACGCAATGCGGACGGCGCTTGCGAGTCGCTTACGAATTGCTAGCAGTACGCCAACGAAATTTCACGTGCCGTCAATAGCCTGCGTCCTGCCGCTACGCCAGGGGGGGCGAATGCGCTCATGCCATGCGCGCTTGGCCGATGGCGGCGACATCCTTTCACCCGAACATACGTTGAGATAGACAGTGAAAAAAGCTTTCCTCGCAATGACAGCCATCGCCGCAGCCTGTGGCGCTTCCGGGGCACTCGCCCAAACCGCATCTGGCGTCACGCTGTACGGCCTGGCCGACATTGGCATCGAAGCCATCAATCACGTGCCGGGCAACAGCGCCGGCGGCAACACCGCTGTCCGCATGAACGCCGGCAACCTGAGTGGTTCGCGCTGGGGCCTGCGTGGCACGGAAGATCTCGGCAACGGCCTGAAGGCGATCTTCACACTCGAAAGCGGCTTCGACCTCGACACCAGCATGTCGGCCCAGGGTGGCCGCCTCTTCGGCCGCCAGGCTTACGCTGGCCTGCAGGGCAACTTTGGTGCTGTCACGCTGGGCCGTCAGCAGACCGCGCTGTACGACCTGTTCGGCGCCTATGACCCGATGGGCGCAAACCCGCGCTACTCGCTGGCTGCAGTCGACTCGGCATTCAATGGCCGCGCTGACAACGCCATCAAGTACACCGGCAAGTTTGGCGGGCTGACCGCCATCGGCTTCTACAGCTTCGGCCGCGATAACAACGGCGAAGTGCCGGGCGCACCGAAGGTGGCTCGCAACTACGGCCTGGGCTTCGCCTATGCCGCAGGCAATCTCTCGATCGGTACCGCGTATGACCAGTACCAGGGTGCCACCGTGGCACTGCAGGATCGCAGCGCCAAGCGCGCCGCGATCGGGGCTTCGTACGCCTTTGGCGATGCCAAGGTGTTCGGCGGCTTCCGCTGGCTGCGTGACGACGGTACGGCCAGCGCCACGGCCACCATCACGCGCACCAATGTCTACTGGCTGGGCGGCCAGTACCGCGTCATGCCGGCCCTGGTGCTGACGGGTGCTGCGTACTACACGGACAACCGCAACTCGAGCGCGGATCCGTGGTTGTTCGTGCTGTCGGCTGACTACTCTTTCTCCAAGCGCACCGATGTCTACCTGAACATCGGCTACGCGAAGAACAAGAACGGTTCGACACAGGGCCTGAGCGGCTCGGGCTCGACCTTCGTTGCTGCGGGCGAGAACCAGACCGGCGCCACGATCGGCCTGCGTCACCGCTTCTAAGCCGTACGCGCCGGACGACGGCACATCATCAAATCGTCGTCACCCGCACCTCCCCTACGAGGCTGCGGCGTGACGACACCACGTTCATATCGACCTTGCCTCCTTGCAGGGCTCGTTGGGCCGATTCTTCAAGCTTGGATCGGCCTCTTTTTGTTTGCGCTCGTCTCCCCTGCGAGCCTGTGCATGCGGGCAACCGCGTGCGCCATCAACGTCGCGCCACGTCCGAAACACACCGTATCGACGACGCACTCAGCGCGTTGCCGGCCCAGCGGGATTGGCTTGCGAGCCCATGGCCTCACGTCTGCGGCGAATCATGGGGACGCACAACATCAACGCACCGACTGCCAGCCCTGCCAGGTGGGCGGCGGCAAGCGGCGGAGCACCGAGCCACGCCACAGCTTCCACGTTGACACCACCGAACCACTGCCAGACAGCACGGCCCAGGAGGGTGGCCAGCACAACGGCGGCAATCGCTTCGCCACGCGCACGTGGCAGCAGCGCCAGCGCAGCAAGGCCGTAGTTGATGCCGGAGAACCCAGCGTAGTACTGCAGCCCAGGCAGGGCCGCAAAGAGCATCAGACCGATCAGCGTGGCAAGCACCACGCAGCAGCGCCAGGCGCGCAGCGACGCGGGCAGGATGGCCGCGAGCGCGACCAGGCCCCCCACGTTGAGCAGGCAGTGCACCCAGGTGAGATGCACGAAGTGGCCGGAGACCAGCCGCCACACCTCACCGTTGAGGATGGCGGCGCGGTCATAGCGCAGTGCGTCGACCACTGTGGCCCCACGGGCCTGCAGCACAAGCATCAGCAAGGCGGCCGCCAGAAAGCCCGGATGCACCGGGCTGTGCGACCGCCAGTCAGGCCAGCGGTGTGTCCAGACGCTCAGGCGCGCCACGAACGTCGGCGCGCCAGGGCGACCATGCCGGCCGTCAGCGTCAGCCACATCAGCGGATCCAGCGAGCCCGAGCCCGAATCCCCCGCGTTGTTGCTGCCGCCGGGCGTGCCCGTGCTGCCTTCCGGTGTCGTGCCGCCGGTGCCCGGGGTACCGCCAGTTGCTTGCGTGTTGAGCGCAAAATCAACCAGCACCGGATCGTGGTCCGAAGAGCGGTAGGCGTCCGGCGCATAGTACGTCTGTTGCTGCTCAGCGCTCTTGTAGGCCAGCGAGTATTCCAGCGCGATCGGCTCGTCGGCGTTGATGTGCCACTCGTGCACGGCGCGCACACGATCCGCCAGGCCGGACGTCGCCAGGGCGTGGTCGATATAGCCGGACTCACCGCCAAAGACATAGCTGTACGCGTCCTTGCCAACGAACTTGGCCACCATGTCGGCGTAGCCCTTCTGCGCGAACAGCAGCACCGGGTCTTCCTTGGCGTAGCTGTTCAGGTCACCGATGAGCAGCTTGCCCACATCGGCCACGCCCGTCGGCGAGGTGGCGAGCCAATCGGCGATCAGGCCAGCGGCACGCAGGCGGGTGGGGTTCCAGCAGCTCTGGCCATCGCCCTGGTCAGCATCCTTGCCGGTGGCGCCGGTACAGCCCTTGGACTTCAGGTGATTGACCACCACGGTGAAGTTTTGCGTGCCCCCAATACGCCGGAAGCTGCGTGCCAGCGGCTGGCGGTTCTTGTCGTCGATCGCCAGCGTTGCGACCGAGCCAACGGGCTCCACCGTGCGGCTGTTGTAGATGATGGCCACCGTGATCGCGTCGCCGCCCAGCTTGGGCACGCCCGGATCAACGAAGCGCCAGTCGGCGCCCAGCTGGCTGGTCAGGCGGCGGATGGCACTCAGGTCGCCATAGCCGTCGTTCTCGATTTCCATCAGGCCGATCACGTCGGCATTGATGGCGCGGATGGCGGAAACGATCTTGGCTTCCTGGCGCTCGAACTCGGCTTGCGTCTTGGCGCCGCGGTTGTTCGGATCATCGAAGCCAGCACCCTTGCCGTCACCATTGAAGTAGTTGAGCACGTTGAACGAAGCTACGCGCACGTCTGCCTGTGCGTGACGCGTGGGCGCGCCTGTGCGCGGGTTGCTGGCAGCGTTGAAAACCGGTGCAGTGGCGCCAGGCACCGGTTGCAGGCGCCACGCGTTGTAGCGCATTTCCAGCACGCCTTGCACGCCGCTCACCGTATAGCCGGCACGCACCGGGTTGGCGGCAGACAGGCCTGGCGCCGGATAAGGCACCGCGCCCGGGTTCTGCTGGTTGGAGCCGTCGTCGAGCACCAGGCGGTTGAGCGCGTTGGCCGCAGCTTGTGCAGCCGCACCATTCGCGGCCGGGGCCACGTTGGTCGGCAGCGGCAGGCGGCCATTGCTGAGCAGCACGCTGCCATAGCGGCCGAGTTCGTAGGTTTCACTCACAGTGAGCGTCTGCGGCAGGCGCACCAGCATGCCTTCATAGGCCGACAGCGACTTGGTATCCGCCACCGGCAGCGTCACGTCCACCGGCGTCACGCGGTTGCCGCTGGAGCAGCTTGCCAGGCCATTCGCGGCCAGCGTCAGTTGCGTCTGGCCATACTTCTCTTCGACTTTGCCGACGAGGTGCACCAGATCGCCCGCACGCGCTGTCACGCCGGGTGCATAGATAAACAGGCCTTCCGACACGCCCGCCAGCTTGCGGCGCTGCGCGTCCGGCTGTTGCACGAAGAAGCCGTTAAAACCGTTGGTGCCGCTGTAGTCGGCCGTCACCACCGCCTCGACCTCGACGTTCTGACCGGCCAGCGGTGACGTTGCCCCTGCGCCCTGCACGTCTGCGATATGCGTGGCTGCCGCGCCGCACACAGGCTGCACCGGCGGTGGCGTGGGCGTGCCGCCCTGACCGTTGTACAAGCCAAGGTCGGAGAAGTCGTCAACGTTGAACGCATCCCACTGCACAGCCGGATCGAAGACTGCGGAGACATTCGTATCGCCCTGCTTGACCGTGCTCTTGCGGCGCAGTGTGTGGTCCATGGTGCCGGCCGAGGCCGTGCCCCAATAGCCCACTGCGGGCCGGTAGCCGACCTGGCCGATGTGGTCCACCACCGTGCCGGAGCGCGTGAGGGTGATGGCATCGTCGCCGTTGAAGGTGAACGCCGTGGTCTGGTTGACCTTGGAGCCGAGCACGGCAGCCAGCGTGCTGTGGGCCATCACGTACACCGCGCCCGGCGCGAGCTTGCCGGTGAGCGCAAAAGACGTGGTCGGCGTGGTCGCACCGTTGTTGTACTGCTCGACCTTGTAGAGCGACAGATCCACCTCGGTGCTGTCGGGGTTGTAGATCTCGAGCGCCTTGTTGTTGGAGGTGCCTTCAACGTATTCGCTGAAGATGAGCTCGGCATGGGCGGGCAACGCCATGAAGAGCGCGACTGGGAGGATGTGGTGCAAACGCATGGGGTCGGGGGGCTTGGTGCTGTGGGGGAAGGGAACAAACGGGGAATGACGGGTGCAACGGAAACAACAGCGCAGCCCGGCGCACCGTGGAAACCTCCACGGCACGCCTGGGCACGCTCAATCAAGGCGTATCGGTAAAGCTCTGCGTGCTGTAGTCGGCCACCGGCAGCTTGTTGAGTTGCTTGGTGGTGCCGGGCAGGCCATCCACGTAGGTGAGGAAGGCTTCTGCGTAGTCGAGGCCGACTTCGGTGCGGCGTGTACCGGTCACGCTCTTCATCGTGGTGTAGCCGTCCTGGCCATCCGCGAGGAAGTTGATGGTGACCACGCTGTAGATCTTGGCCAGATCCAGCGGCACGTAGCCCGAGGCGGTCTTCACTTCGAGCTGGCTCAGGCGCGCGCCGGTGGCCTGGTTCAGGTCCACCTTCCAGCGCAAGCCACCGGTGTAGGGGTAGGAACCGGTGTTGTTGGCCACCACCGATGCGATGGCGTCTTCCAGCGTGGCCTTCACTTCAGCGCCCGTCATCTTGAGCTGCACTAGCGTGTTCTTGAACGGCAGCACGCTGTAGATGCCGCCCACGGTCACGTTGCCGGCCGGCAGATCAACGCGCACGCCGCCACCGTTCTGGATGGAGATGTCAGCATTGAAGAACGCCTTGCCGCGCTCCAGGAAGGCCTGGGCCACGAGTTGCTGTACGTCACCGCCATGCGCGATGACATCGGCGTCCTTGTTGCAGACGTCGCCCAGCGTGGAGCGCGTGGCGTCCCGCTTGGTGCCGGGCACGCGGCGCAGGCACAGGTTGGTCGGCGCGGTGGCCACGACCTTCTTGCCCAGCGCGTCCTTGTCGGCCTTGTAGCCGGCCAGCTTGGCGGCGGCAGCGGTATCCGGCGTCGTGATACGCAGTACACCGCTGGCAGCGATGTCCTGACGGATGGCAGCGGCGTCAGCATCGGACACAGCCACCGTGCCACGCTTAAAGGTGTCGCCAATCAGCACATGCGGCGTACCCTGGCAGTTGACGACATCACCGTTCTTGTCGAAGTCCACCTTGAGCTCACCGACTACGTAGCTGTACTGCCACGCCTGCACCACGCAAACGGGCTTGCCGTCCTTGTCAGTGGTGCGGGTCGGGTAGTCGCCTTCCGGGGTCAACCCCAGCGGCTGCATGGTGGCCTTGGGCCCAAGCAGCGTGTGCGAATCTGCACCCACGATCACATCGACACCGCTGAGCTGTTTGGCCAACGCCAGCTCGCCGGTGTAGCCCACGTGCGAGGCAATCACGATCTTGTTGATGCCCTGCGCACGCAGACGATTGATCTCCGCCTGCGCGGCCACAGCTTCGTTGTCGAAGGTGGTACCCGCATCCGGGCGCGAAGAATTCTTGGTCTTGTCAGCAATGGTCAGACCGATGATGCCGATCTTCTGCCCATCACGCTCCACCACAGTGGAGGCCTTCACCGGGCCATTCGCCAGCGCGGAGGTGGCCGCAAACTTGGCATTGGCGCTCAGCACCGGCGTCTTGCAGTTGCCCGCGTGCAGATAGTTGATGAAGGTCTTCAGGCCGCTGTCGGTGTTGTCGAACTCGTGGTTGCCCAGCGTGAACGAATCAAAGCAGACCGTGTTCATCATCTCGGCATCGGCCTTGCCGTTGCTGAGGTTGAAGTACAGGTCACCGGTCACGGCATCGCCCGCGTGGATCTTCACCACGTTGCGCGATGCAGTGGCCAGCGATTGGATGGCGGACGTCACGCGCGCGAAGCCGCCGTACTCCACATCAATCGCCTCGCGCTTGCCCGCAGCCGTCATCAGGTTGAGCTTGACCGACTCTGCATCGAGATGGGAGTGGTGGTCGTTCACGTGCAGGAGCGTCAGCGACAGCGGCTTGGCTTCGGCAGGCTGCGCCGTTGCGGGCGGCTGGGTGGATGCGGTTGTGTCGTCACCGCCGCCGCAGGCGGCCAGCGAAAACAGCGTCGAAATCAGGACGAGCGAATACGCGCCCGCCTGACGTTTGGAATGGCGTGCCATGGTTGACTACGGTGGGGTTGGGTAAGACGCAGACTTTCAGCAATGCGGATGACGTACACATTGCGGGCCGTCATGCATCTTTCAGCGATCCCTAAGCTACCTTTTTGTTTGCTTCGCCCCACCGCGCGCACCCCCGCGATTGACGTTGCTGCGCCCCCCAAAAAAACCCGCGACGCTTTCGCAGTCGCGGGTTTTTTGTTGATCAACGAAGATGCGCGCTATCCGCCGATGGTCACGTTGAGAACAACACCACTCGGTTGCACGAGGTAATAACCGCCGTTGACGCCAATCCAGTGGGCCCCGCGCGGCGGCGGCGCCAGATGGTGGTCACGCCAGTTGTCGATGATGTATTGGCGATCGCGGTACTCAGGCGGAATCCGCTCGCCGCGGTTCCAGCGGTGGGCCATCTCGCGGTCAGCACGACGGTCGACATCGACACGCTCTTCGTGGCGGTCGCGATCCCAGCGGCGATCGTGATCGCGGTCATGGCCTTGTGCGTGGCTCGCAAGCGGCACCAGCGCAGAGACCGCCAGCATCAAGGAAGTCAAAATCTTGGCTTTCTGCATCGACCTTCTCCTATGGAACGTCCGGTCAGCGCCGGACCTTGCTTGCAGTCTAGGCTTGAGGGTGCCTTAAGGCTGTGACGAACACGGTTAAGGATGTAACGGAAGATTATTGGGCGTCACTCATCGGCTCGCGGCGGTGCGGTCTTCGTGGGGATCGGGGTGCCGGTGTTGCCACTGGCGTTCGTGCTGGTGCGGCGGGCACCTCATCCTGTTTGGGTACCTCACGCCATATCTGCACGCGCCACACGGCGCGCTCCCCCTGTTTACGCGTTCTTTACACCGCGCGCGATCTCTTTACACCATCTTTGCGGCGCACTCCGTATAACGAAATCAGGCCGCATGCCCTGACAGCGGCCCTGCCCGGCCACCACAGGCGAACCCGACCCAGCCTGCCGCCGCCCGCTCAACGTGTAAGGAACGCGCAATGCTCAAACTCCTCGTCCCCGTCAACGGCTCCCGGCATGCGCTGGATGCCGTGCGCCATGCAGCCTTCCTGTATCGGGATCGCTGCGCGTCCGACATCGTGCTGCTCAACGTGCAGGAGCCGATCGAGGGCGGCCGCGCCAGCGCCTACCACCCGTTGGAGATGCTGCGCAAACTCGAAGAACAAAGCGGGGAAGAGGCGCTTCGCCCGGCACGCAGCATCCTGGATGATGCCGGCGCCAACTACACCGCGCAGGTCAAGATCGGGCGCGTCGCTGAAACCATTGCGCAAATGGCCGCCGCCAACCAATGCGACATGATCGTGATGGGCACAGCCGGGCGCACCGCCGTCGGTTCGCTCATGTCGAGCCGGCTGTCCAACCGGTTGATCCGCCTGTCGTCGATTCCGGTGACGCTGGTGCGGTAACGCGTTCTGCCGGACCAATACAGAATCCGTCAATTTCTAGGACTTCTGTACCTGTTGGGCCATTCCCGCCGGGTGCTAGCCTGCAAGCTCATCTGTTCTCGGCTCACAGGCTTCATCATGCCCACCCTCACCAACCTGCTCACCTTTGCACTGGTCGCGCTCGGCATGGTGCTGACGCCCGGCCCGAACATGATCTATTTGATCTCACGTTCGATCTGCCAGGGGCGCAACGCGGGGCTGATCTCGCTGATGGGCATTGCCACCGGGTTCGTGTTCTACATGCTGTGCGCAGCATTTGGCATCACGGCCCTGTTGATGGCGGTGCCGTTTGCCTACGATGCGCTGCGCTTTGGCGGAGCGATCTACTTGCTGTACCTCGCCTGGCAGGCGGTGCGCCCGGGCGGCCGCGCGCCGTTCCAGGTACGTGAACTGCCGGTGGATAGCCCGCGCAAGCTGTACACGATGGGCTTGCTGACCAGCATGCTGAACCCGAAGGTGGCGGTGCTCTATCTGTCGCTGCTGCCGCAGTTCATCGAGCCGTCGCACGGCAGCGTGCTGGTGCAATCGGTCTGCCTGGGCGTCACACAGATCTGCGTGAGCGTGACCGTCAATTCGATGATTGCGGCCACCGCCGGCAGCATTGCCGCGTTCCTGTCGCGCAAGCCGAGCTGGCTGTCGATCCAGCGCTATTTGATGGGGACGATGCTGACCAGCCTGGCGCTGCGCATGGCGATGGAAGCACGCAAGTAAGCGCTCGATGGTACGCGGTCACTGCGGCGCACCGTCCTCACCGTCGACAATCCTGATTGACACGGGTGCCGCCATGTCCTTGGATACCGTGAGGTGACCCCAAGGAGATGACGGCATGCACCCAGACGATCCACAGCAACGCGCCCGGCGGCGCGGCGTACTCAAGGCGCTTGGCACGCTCGGTGCCGGCACTGCGCTCAGCCACCCGGCACTGACCGCGCTGGCTGCCACCGCAGGCAGCGTGACCCTGCCCTTCGACAACGGCGAACGCGAGCTGGTGGCCTTTCCCCAGAAGCGCCCGCTGATCCTGCTGACCAGCCGTCCGCCGCAACTCGAAACACCATTCGCGGTGTTCAATGACGGCACCATCACGCCCAACGATGCGTTCTTCGTGCGCTACCACTGGGCCGGCATCCCCACCTCGATCGACCCAGCAACATACCGCCTGCAGGTGGGCGGCAACGTCAACACGCCGCTCGATCTGTCGCTGGCAGACCTGAAGGCGCTGGGTGAGGCGCGCGAGATCGTGGCCGTCAACCAGTGCTCGGGCAATGGGCGCGGGTACTTCCAACCGCGTGTGGGCGGCGGGCAGCTCTCCAATGGGGCGATGGGAAACGCGCGCTGGACAGGCGTGCCGCTCAAGCAAGTGTTGGAGAAGGCCGGCGTGCGCGCGGGCAGCGTGCAGGTGGTGTTCGACGGGCTCGACCACCCGCCGCTGGCCGACGCCAAGAGCCCCGATTTCATCAAGGCGCTGGAGATCGACCATGCACTCGACGGCGAGGTGATGATCGCCTGGGCCATGAACGGCGCCGACCTGCCCCTGCTCAATGGCTACCCGATCCGCCTGATCGTGCCGGGCCACTATGGCACGTACTGGGTCAAGCACCTCACGAACATCCAGGTCGTCGACAAGCCATTCGACGGGTTCTGGATGCGCACGGCCTACCGGATTCCTGATAACACCTGCGCCTGCGTGGCGCCCGGCACCGCTCCTGCCAAGACCGTGCCGATCGGCCGCTTCAACGTGCGCTCTTTTATCACCAGCCTGGCCGATGGCGCGACCGTTGCGGCCGGGCGGGAACACATCGTGCGTGGCATCGCCTTTGATGGCGGCTACGGCATCACCGAGGTGGCCTTCTCCGCAGATGGCGGGCGCACATGGGTGGAAGCGCAGTTGGGTGAAGACCTGGGCAAATACTCGTTCCGCGAATGGCGTGTGCCATTCAAACCCACTCGGCGCGGCGCGTACGAACTCAAGGTGCGTGCAGTCAACCGCATCGGCCAGAGCCAGCCGATGACGGCACTGTGGAACCCGCCAGGCTACATGCGCAACGTGGTGGAAACCACGCGCGTGACCGTTGCGTGAGGAGGCCACCATGCTCAATCGCAAGACACTGCGCTCCTGCCTCGCGCTGGCAACGCTAATGGGCGCGACGACAACGCACGCGTTGGACGTCACGCTGCCGCCCGAGACCGCGCAATACAAGCCGAGCGACCTGCCGGGCTACCGGCTCGTGCTGCAGAACTGCATGATCTGCCACGCCGCGCAGTACGTGCAGACGCAGCCGCCCACACTCCCGCGCAGCTACTGGGAGGCCACCGTCAAGAAGATGAAGGTGCCGTTCGGCGCGCCATTTCCCGAGGAAGACATCCCGGCGATGGTCGACTACCTGGTGAAGACCTACGGCGCAGAACGCCCGCAAGCCGGTCCCGCCAAATGACAACGGGGCGATCCGGCTAAACCGGATCGCCCCGCTTGTTTGAACACGCGGCCGGATCAGCGACGGCGCATGTAGAACGTGAAGACCTTGTCGTGCTCGCTGTGCTCCAGCAGTTCGTTGCCGGTCTGCTTGGCAAACGCCTGGAAGTCGCGCGTGGCGCCAGGGTCGGTGGCGAGAATCTTGAGCACGTCGCCGCTCTGCATATCGGCAAGCGCCTTCTTCGTGCGCAGGATGGGCAGCGGGCAATTCAGGCCGCGTGCGTCAACTTCCTTCTGGAACTCCATGTCTTCCTCTGGGTTTCGAGCAAGCAAGCTTGGGGGCACTGCTCGCGTAAGTCATTCCGCTATTGTAACGAGCCGCGTGGGCTGCCACTGGCGCGGCGGCGGCTCGGCGGGCTCTCCGGTGCGGATGTCGATGTAGCTCACAGGCAAGCCGCGTGCCGCCAGGAAGTCCGCCACCGCATAGCCGGTGCCAGCCGTCCACGGGCGCACTTTCTCAAACGGTTTCAGGCGGTATTCGACCAGCTCTTCCGACAGCGCGATCTCGCCATCGGCCACCACGTGGTAGGCAATGATCAGCTCGTTCTTGCGGATGAACTCGTACACGCCGATCAGCGAAATCGATTGGGCATCGAGATTGGTCTCTTCCTTCAGCTCGCGTGCGATGCCCTCTTCGGGCGTTTCGTCGCGCTCCATGAAACCGGTGACGAGTGCGAACATGCCTTCGGGCCACAACGCATTACGCGCCAGGAACATCTGCCCACGATACTCGACCACCGCTGCCAGCACCGGCAGCGGATTGTTCCAGTGGACAAAGCCACAATCCGGCGCCGGGCATGCGATGCGCAGGCGTCCGGCGTTGTGCTGCTCGACGAGCGGCGTGGCGCATTGCGGGCAGAAGCGGTAGTCGAAGCTCATGGTGATGAGGTCAAGTTATGCGGCGTGTTCGCAAGCGAGGCGGATGTCGGCGGCAAAGGCTTCCACCGTTTCGGGCAGCACATCCCACGAGCACATCAGGCGGCAGCCGCCTGCACCGATGAACGTGTAGAACTTCCAGCCACGTGCGCGCAGTGCTTCGATGGCCGGCAGCGGCAGCTCGGCAAACACGGCGTTCGATTCAGTCGGGAACATGATGCGCACGCCGGGCACATCAACGATGCGCGAATGCAGCAGTTGCGCCATCGCGTTGCCGTGGCGCGCGTTGCGCAACCACACGTCGTTCTCCAGCAGGCCCAGCCACGGTGCGGAGATGAACCGCATCTTCGATGCCAGTTGCCCCGCCTGCTTGACGCGATACGCAAAATCTTCCGCCAGACGACGATCGAAGAAGACGACCGCCTCGCCCACGGGCAGGCCATTCTTCGTGCCGCCAAAGCACAGCACATCCACGCCCGCGCGCCAGGTGATTTCCGACGGATGCACGCCCAACGACGCCACCGCATTCGCAAAGCGCGCGCCGTCCATATGCACACGCAACTGGCGGCGCTTGGCGATGGCAGCAATCGCACGCACCTCTTCCACCGTGTAGACCGTGCCCACCTCCGTCGACTGCGTGAGCGAGACGACCTTGGGCTTCGGGTAGTGGATATCGGAGCGGCGCGTGACCAGCGCTTCCACCGCATCGGGCGTGAGCTTGCCGTTTTCCCCCTTGGCGGTCAGCAGCTTGGAGCCGTTGGAGAAGAACTCGGGGCCGCCGCACTCGTCCGTCTCGATATGCGCCAGCTCGTGGCAGATGACCGAGTGGTACGACTGGCACAGCGATGACAGCGCCAGCGAATTGGCCGCCGTGCCGTTGAAGACGAAGAAGACTTCGCAGTCGGTCTCGAACAGGTCACGAATGCGATCGCACACGCGCTGCGTCCAGGAATCGTCGCCATACGCGGGCTCGTGGCCACTGCCGTTGGCCTCCAGGAAGTACTTCAGCGATTCCGGGCAGAAGCCCGCGTAGTTGTCAGAGGCGAAATGTTGCATGGGCTGCATCGCGGGCCGGCGGCGTGATTGAGGAAAGGCGTTACTTCTGTTCGGACCAGAGCACGCCGCCGGTCGCCCAGTTCTCGCGCTTGACGTCGTTGATGATGATGTCGACCGCGCCCGGCACACAGCCCAGGGTTTCGCAGGTGACGCGCGTCACTTCTTCGACGAGCTTCTTTTTCTGCTCAACAGTACGGCCTTCAAACATCTCGATATGGAAAGTCGGCATGGTGTCTCCGGTGTTGGGGATTCGCGTGTTCAATCGCTTAGTTAACCGCGGTATGAAGCGTCAATTTTATCCAGTTTGCGCAGCAGGGCCGGCCACTCCATCACACCTTCGATGGCGCCGCCGTCTTCCAGCTGTTCGGCAGCGCGGTCGGCCACGTGCGGCGCGGGCGAGACCACCCCATCGCCGGTCATGCCCGTCAGCGCCTGGATCTGGATCTCGCATGCCTTAATGAGCGTGGCCATCAGCACATGGGCTTCTGCCACGGTGCGGCCGATCGTGAGCGTGCCGTGATTGCGCAGCAACATGGCGAACCGGGCCCCAAGCGATGCGGTCAGGCGTGTGCCCTCTTCCGGCGAGAAGGCCAAGCCCTCGTAGTCGTGATACGCGATGCGCTTGTGAAAGCGCAGTGCATGCTGCGACAGCGGCAGCAGCCCGTGCTTCTGCGCCGACACGGCAATGCCCGCCGTGTTGTGCAGGTGGATCACGCAATGCGCATCGGCGCGCGCCGCATGCACAGCCGCGTGCAGCGCAAAGCCCGTGACGTTCACCGACGGCCGCGCTGCAGCGTCAGGCCAATCGCCGACGAGCTGGCCGGCACCATTGATCTTCACCAGGTTGGACGCGGTGATCTCGTCGAAGGCGAGGCCGAAGGCGTTGATGAGGAAGTGATCCGGCTCACCCGGAACGGTGGCCGACAGATGGGTGTAGATCAGGTCATCCCAGCCGTTGAGCGCGGCCAGCCGATAGGCGGCGGCCAGGTCAACGCGCACGGCGCGCTCGGCTTCGCTGATCTCGCCCCCGGGCACAACGGCGCCGGGGCGCAGGGCAAAAGACATGGGGCTCCTCCAATGGAGGAGGCATTCTAGAACGTGCGCGCAAATCGCGCGGTGACCTGCGCGACATGCTGTCCTTCATCGCGGTCCTTTATCGCTGTCCCTCATCGCCGTCCATCACGCACGTACGGGCGAGAGGGGCGAAGCACGCTTGACCGCAACAAAGATGGCCACGCCCACCACCAGCGACGCCACCGCCACCGCCAGCGATGCGCTGAAGCCGCCCGTAGCGGCAAACAGCCGATTGGCCAGCGGCGGCCCCGCAATCTGGCCAATGCCATAGGCAGCTGTCATCAGCCCCATCAGGCGTGGCGCCGCATGTGGCCAGAGCCGGCGTGCCTCGCGCATAGCAAACAGCGTGATCGCCGTAAACGGCAGACCAAGCAGCGTGCTGGAGAGCGCCAGCCCTGCCACCGTTGGCCAGACGATGCTGACTGCCACGGCAACCGCCTGCATGGCATACGCCGTGGCGAGCAGCGAACGGTTATCGCGCGCCAGGCTGATCCGTGTGGAGAGAAAAGCGCCCAGCGCCACGCCCACACCGAACATCGGCCAGAACAGATCGGGCCAGATCGAGCCGGCCGGCAGCACCTTGCGCGCGATCACCGGCAGGAAGGTGGCGGTGATGATGTAGCCGAAACCGGCCAGGCCGTACGCCAATGTGATGGCGGTGGTGGGTGCGTCCAGACGCGGCGCTGCAGCGGTTGCAGCCGCAGCGGGCGAAGCCGCATGGGCGTGCACTTCTGGGCGGATGGTCGACCACACCGCCACCGTCAGCAGCGCCGACAACACGCCAAACGCGATCCACGCTGATGTTGCATGCCAACCCAGCGCCACCATACCGCTGGCTGCCAGACCCGGAATGGCAATGCCCAGCCCCGGCCCGCAGAAGATGATGCCACCCAGCGCCGCATGCCCCAGCTCCGTCAGCTTGTGCAGGCACCAGCCCGCCGTGAACACGAACACCAGTGCGCTTGCCATGCCGGCAGCAAAGCGCAGCACGAACCACGCCGGCTGACCTTGCAGCAGCCCCATCCCCGCCGTGAGCAGCACCGTGGCAATCAGGCCCGCGCGAATCAGCCGCGCCGCATCACCGCGCACCGCCATGCAGGCCAGCGCACCAAGGAAATAGCCCAGATAGTTGCCCGTGGCCAGCCAGCTGCCCTGCGCCAGCGACAGGCTGCCGTCGTGCAGCATCATCGGCAGGATCGGGGTGAAGGCAAAGCGGCCGATACCCATCGCCACAGACAGCGCGACCATGCCAGCAATTGCCACGCGCCAAGCCGCACCACGTGTGTCATGTGCAGCGGGCAACGAAGAGGAGGAAGACGTGGACGAGGACGACAGCGCGGATTGCATGAGGATGCCCGGACGGGGAGATCGGTACCTCATCGTACGCAACGCGGTGCATTCCGAAAAATGAATTATATTGAACGAATCTATTAGCATTCGAGATGCATCATGGATCTGGCCTCGCTTGAAATCTTCCGGACCGTCGTGCGCGAAGGCGGCGTCACACGGGCGGCCCAGCAGTTGCACCGCGTGCAGTCGAACGTGACCACGCGTATCCGCCAGCTGGAAACGTCACTGGGGGTGCAGCTGTTTGTGCGTGAGGGCAAGCGCATGGTGCTCACGCCCGCCGGCCAGACGTTGCTGACCTATGCGGACGACATCCTCCGCCTGGCCGCCGAAGCCCGGCAGGCCGTCCAGCCACGCGAGCCGCACGGGCGCCTACGCATCGCCTCGATGGAAAGCACCGCTGCCAGCCGCCTGCCCGGCCTGCTCGCCACGTTGCACCAGCGCTGGCCGCGCGTGCAGCTGGAGCTGGTGACCATGCCGACGCGCCAGTCGATCCAGGCGCTGTCGAACTTTGAAGTCGACTGCGCCTTCGTTGCGGAAACCGCCTGCCTGGTCAATACGCGCGCCGCACTCACAACACTGCCCGCCTTTGCCGAAGAGCTGGTGCTGATCGCCCACCGCGCGCATCCGCCCATCCGCCGCGCCACTGACGTGCAGACGCCCGCCCTGCTCGCCTTCGAGGCCGGCTGCGCCTATCGGCAACTGATCGAGGACTGGTTTGAGGCCGACGGCGTGGTGCCGTCGCGCGTGCTGGAACTGGGCTCGTATCACGCCATCATCGCGTGCGCGGCGGCGGGGATTGGCGTGGCGCTGGTGCCGCGCTCGGTGCTGGAGCTGTACTCGAACTCGCCGGACATCAGCATCCACGCGCTCAACAAACCCAGCCGCGTCGACACGATCCTGGCGTGGCATCGCGACATGGCTGGGCCGGCGCTGCAAGCACTCGTGCAGGTGCTGAGCGAGCCACATGCCACGGCTGACGCATTGACCACCCCCGCCGCCGGTGAAGCCATCGCCGCCTAAACTGGATCAATAAGCTGAATCAATAAGCTGAATACAAAGACCCCGCCGCCGGTCTAACAGCAAAGGCGGTCACCAACGGAGGCTGTCATGCGACGGTCGTCTCGTGCAGCACAGTGCATGGCGTGGATGGCGGGCGTGCTGACCGCCGCGTGGAGTTGCCTGGCGCTGGCCGCTGCGCCCGTCGTGGTACTGCCGCTCACGGGTGCCATCGGGCCGGCCAGCGCTGCTTATGTCGTGCATGGGTTGGAAGAGGGGCGCAAGCAAGGCGCGCAGCTCGTGGTGCTGCAGATGGATACGCCGGGTGGGCTGGACGCATCGATGCGGCAGATCATCCAGGCCATCCTCGCCTCTCCGGTGCCGGTGGCAGGCTATGTCGCGCCGGGCGGTGCACGCGCGGCCAGTGCCGGCACCTACATCCTCTATGCCTGCCATATTGCCGCGATGGCGCCGGCCACCAACCTGGGGGCGGCGTCGCCGGTGTCGATCGGTATCGGCGGGCATGCGCCGTCCGGCCCCACGCCAAACCCTGCCAATCCGGGGGATGCCGCCAAACCGGCCAGCGCCCCCGCACTGTCTTCAAGCAACGAGGACACCCTTGCCCGCAAGCAGATGCACGATGCTGCGGCGTACATCCGGGGCCTGGCACAACTGCGCGGCCGCAACGCTGAATGGGGTGAACGCGCCGTCCGCGAAGCCGTGAGCCTGGAAGCATCCGAAGCCGCCAGCCAGCGCGTGATCGACCTGATCGCCAGCGATGTGCCCGACCTGCTCAAGCAAGTGGATGGCCGCGCGCTGCGCACCGCCACGGGCCCGGTCACGCTGCACACCGCAGGCGCCCAGACCGTGACGCTGGAGCCCGGCTGGCGCAACCACTTCCTCGCTGTGATCACCGATCCGAGCCTCGCGCTATTGCTGCTGACGGTGGGCGTGTATGCGCTGATCTTCGAGTTCTCCACACCGGGCATGGTGGTGCCGGGCATCCTCGGCGCGGTGTGCATTCTGGTGGCGCTGTATGGGCTGCAGATGCTGCCGATCAACTACGCGGGGCTGGCGTTGATTTCGCTGGGCCTCGGTTGCATGGTGGCCGAGGCCTTCCTGCCGACCTTCGGTGCGCTGGGGGTGGGCGGCATCGTCGCGTTCATCCTGGGCGCGGTGATGCTGATCGATACGCAGACACCGGGCTTTGGCGTGCCGCTGCCGTTGATCGTATCGATGGCCTTCGTGAGCCTGACGGTAATCCTGCTGCTCTCCAGCATGGCCATGCGCGCGCGGCGGCGTCCCAAGGTGGCCGGCGGCGACACCCTGATCGGCATGACAGGCGAATTGCTGGAGCTGGACCCGGCCGACCCCAACGACCCCGCTGCCGGCTGGGCGCAGGTGCATGGTGAGCGCTGGCGCGTGCATTGCACCGGCCGTCTGACACGGGGTGATCGTGTACGCGTGACGGCGCGACATGGGCTCACGCTCGACGTCGTGCCTGCGGGTTAGCCATCCTAAGGAGAAGAAAAATGCTCTACGGATTCTTCAGCGCAGGCGGCCTGATCTTCCTGGCTGTGCTGCTGATCATCTCGTCGTTTCGCGTGCTGCGCGAGTACGAGCGCGGCGTGGTGTTCCTGCTTGGGCGCTTCTGGCGTGTGAAAGGGCCGGGGCTGGTGCTCATCATCCCGGCCATCCAACAGATGGTGCGTGTGGACCTGCGCACCGTGGTGATGGACGTGCCGCCGCAGGATGTGATCTCGCACGACAACGTATCGGTCAAGGTCAACGCGGTGGTGTACTTCCGGGTGGTGGACCCGGAGCGCGCCATCATCCAGGTGGCCAACTTTCTGGAGGCGACCAGTCAGTTGGCGCAGACCACGCTGCGGGCCATTCTCGGCAAGCACGAACTGGACGAAATGCTGGCCGAACGCGAGAAGCTCAACCTCGACATCCAGAAGGTGCTCGACATCCAGACCGACCCGTGGGGCATCAAGATCGCCAACGTGGAGATCAAGCACGTCGACCTGAATGAATCGATGATCCGTGCGATTGCGCGTCAGGCTGAGGCCGAGCGCGAACGACGTGCCAAGGTGATTCACGCAGAGGGGGAATTGCAGGCGTCGGAGAAACTGCTGGAAGCCGCACGCATGCTGTCGCAGCAACCTGAGGCCATCCAATTGCGCTACCTGCAAACGCTTACGCAGATTGCTGGCGACAAGAGTTCGACGATTGTGTTTCCGTTGCCGATAGAGGTGTTGGGGGCTTTGAAGAAGGCTTAGCGGCACGGTTGGCACGCTATGGATTTTGTTGGTGCATCCCCTGTTTCATCCCCTGCCGGGGCTGACTCACTTTCTTTGTCTTGCCAAAGAAAGTGAGTCGTCCCCGGCAGGGTACGAAAGGGAGGTGGACCACCAAGACCAAAACCAACCGTCCCTTCCCGTCAGCGTGTCACTGCAACATAAACGTCTCGTACTCCAACCGATCCAACTTCCGATCCAGAATCACCAGACTCGCCATCACCACCAGCAGCAGCGACACGGCAAACCCATACCCATACCAGGCCGGCCCAAGCTGCAGCGTGATCCACGTCAGCACGCCGTTAAGCACGACAAACGCAGCCGTCAGCCCCAGCACCACGCGCCGCCGGTCCAGGTAGAAGAAAATATTCAGCACGCCCAGAAACACCACCTGCAAGCTCGCAGCAATGGTGTCGACATACAGCAGCGGCAGATACAACTCGGAAATCTGCAGCACCCGCAGCACCGAAGCCCCCACGGCAAACAGCACCAGCGCCGCCATCGCCTGAATCTTCACGATCTCGTACAGGCCCGCGCGGATGGTCTGCACCATCGTGTTGCGCATGTCTTCGATGTGCTCCAGCGACGCCCCACCCCGCACAGCGTCGTAAAACGCGTCGTAGTACTCGACAAAGTCCGTCTCGATCCGCACCAGGAACACCGCCATGCCGGGAATGATCCCCAGGTACGCCAGAAACACCGGAATGTCATAGATGACCGACGCATGCAGCGGCCCGATCACCTGCTGCCCCGTGCCCGGCGCATACCAGAACATGAACTTGTCGAGCCAGATGCCAAGGTTGTACAGCAGCCCGATCAGCATCAACGAGGGATACGCAAACCGCTTGTCGAACACCTCGAACGACAGGAAGCGCCGTCCGCTGAAATTGCGGTAAATCAGCCCCGCCATGCCGATCAGCAGACACAGCTGCCCCAGCACGAAACCCAGCAGCAACCCCTCCAGCCCCACGCGGTTGAACAGCAGCGCGAGCAGCACCGTGAGCGAGTAGCCGATCAGGAAGATCCACACGATCGCCTTGTACTGCTTCATGCCCGACAAGAAGATCACCGCGATCCAGATGTTGGCCATGACCACAAAGCCCGCCAGCATCAGCACCCGGTAGATGGCCGACTGCTGCGGAAACGCAAACAGCACGACGATGAGCCCCAGGCCGCCCGCCACCAGTGTCATCACGAGCGACACGGCGTGGTAGTTTGGCAGGACGAGATCGTCGCGTTTCTCAAACAAGCGGTCGGACGTGAAACGCGTGAAGGCGAGCTGCAGCGGCCCGGTCAAGATCAGACTCACCGCAATCAAGTACGTGACGGACACCTGGAACTGCGTGATGAGCGAGCCGGGAATCACGAACGGCAGGCTCAGAATACCGATCAGCAGAATCCCGACGATGGACAGAATCCACGGCCCGGAGCTGATGATGCCGGCGTAGGTGTAGGCGCGCAGCAGCCCTAGCAGGCTGTCGCGCTTGAGCATCTTGCGGAGCTCGAACCCGATGCCGGCCATCAGCGTGCTCCCTGCTGTTTAACCTGCCCGGCATGGTGCGGGCAGGCTGCCGCGGCGGCCTTGCCCGTGGCCTCGGTGGACAGATCAGGCAGCGTGCGCAGGCGGTCGTACAGCTCGCGATAGGCGCCGACCATCATCTCCTGCGTGTAGTAGCGCTCCACGCGAGCGATGCCGGCGGCCTGTGCGTCATACCAGCGCGATTCATCACGCAGCAACGTGAGCACTTCGCCGGCCAGCGCGGCCGGGTCGGCAATGCGCACCACGGCGCCGGCGGCACCCAAAGCGGCGTCGTCGCCTTCCAGGCCGAACAGCAACTGGCGGCACGAACCCACATCGGTGGTGACCGAAGGCACGCCCGCGGCAAATCCTTCCAGCACCACCAGCGGCAGCGCCTCGCTGATCGAACTCAGCACCAGCACGCCCACCTTGGGCAGGATGTCGTCGATCTTCTGGAAGCCGAGGAACTTGATGCGATCCCCCAGGCCCAGGCTCTCCGCCAAGCTGTGGCATTCCTGTGCGTATTCCGGGTCCTCATCTTCCGGGCCGGCAATCCAGCCTTCGGCGTCGGGCATCTCGCGCGTGATGGTCAGCATGGCGCGGATGAAGGTCTTCACATCCTTGATCGGCACCACCCGCCCGATCAGGCACATCACGCGCGGCACGTTGGCCGGGCGCTTATCGCGCAGTGCAGCCAGGCGTGGCAGGTTGATGCCATTGGGGATGCTGCGCGTCTTCTCGGCCGGCGCACCATCGATCACCTGCCGCAGCCGGTTGCCCTCGTACAGCGCAGTGATCTCTTCGGCGGCGTCGTAGCAGACACGGCCCATGGTCTCGAAGAAGCGCACCCACAGATCACGGAAGTAGCTGATCTGCGCGATGTCCTTCTCGAAGATGCTGCGGTTGTCGCGAATCCACTGGCTCTGGAACAGGTCGATCTTGCGTTCCTTGGTGTAGATGCCGTGCTCCGACACCAGCAGCGGACGCCCGCGCTTGTAGCGCAGCAGCGCCCCCAGGAAACCCGCATAGCCGGTCGAGATGGTGTGGAACACCTTCACCGGGATCAGGTTTTCGGCAATGCGCACCAGCTGCCACAGCGGCTTGTGCATGATGCGCACGGTCCAGAAGTAATCGGTGAACGACGGGTCGGTGCAGTAGCGCCGGTAGTAGTCCGTCATCATGTCCCAGGCGCGGTGGCTGTAGAGGAATTGCTCCTCGGCCAGCGGGCCGTCGTCGCGCAGGTCGGCAATGGACGCGCGAATCAGATCGGCCGTCTCTTCCTTGTGCGCGGGATTGCGCAGCGCTTCGTGCAGCTTGCGCGAGCGCTCGAAGGCCGCCGGATCACCGCCGCTGGCCTGCACCAGGGGCGGCGCCGGGAAGTCGTACAGGTAGTGGCACTCCACGTGCACCACGTTGTCGGGGATGGCGTAGACGGGCTTGCCGTAGTCCTCCCGGCGGCTGCCGATAAAGACGACGGCAAAGCGGATGTCCGGAAACGCCCGGATCATCTGGTTGACCCAGCTCGACACCCCGCCGCTCACGTAGGGAAACGTCCCTTCGAGCAGCAGCGCGACGTCGGCGGACTGGGCGCGTGGAAATTGGTCGCTCATGATGTCCAGTAGCGCAGCAGCGGACGCAGCAATGGCAGCGGCGAGCGGTTGGAGAATTGCGCCAGCGCGGCGCGCGCGCCGGCGTAGTCGCGGCGCAGGTAGCAGGCTTCGGCCAGCGGTGGCAGCAGACGGTCACGCGGAAAGCCGAGCCGCTCGGCTTCACGCAGGTGCGATTCGGCCACATCGGGCTCGCGGCGCGACAAGGCCAGCCGGCCGCGCATGTACCACAGCGCGGCGTTGTCCGGCTGGATATCCAGCGCCGCGCTGGCGTAGCGCTCCACCTGTTCAGCGGTGTAGCGGTACACATCGCCTTGCACCAGGTTCTGGTAGATCAGCTCCCAGTACAGATCGGCCAGGCGCTTGTTGATGTCGTAGCGAGCCTCGGGCGTGGTGGCCTCCTCCAGGCGCGGTAGCTCAGCCAGGATCTTCTGCATCAACACCTTCTCGGCGTTGTCGAGCATGCCGTAGGCCAGCAAGCGGATGTCGTCCACCGGATCGGCCAGCAGGTCACGCAGTACGGGGCTGGCCGTGCGGGTCGGCATCGACTGCATGGCTACCAGCGCGGTCATGCGGCTTTGCACGGGTGCGCGCTCATTGCTGAGCTGGGCGCGCAGCCGCGCCCCACCGCCGTGCGTCACGCGCGAAATCAAATGCGCAACAAACACCGGCAAGCCCACGTCAGCGATGTCCTTGTCGCCCTCCGGCTTGGGGAACAGCTTGCCAAGCAACAGACTGCCCAGCACCAGCAGACACCCCGCCACCGGCACGAAAAAGCACAGGGCGACGAGGTAGCCATACGTCCAGACAAACGGCACGCGATAACGGCGCGGCAGCAGGCGCCAGGCGGCCAGCCCGATCAGCGCGGCGGCGGTCCCTTGCAGCAGCAGGCACGACAGCAGCAGTGCCAGGCTGTTGCCGGCGTGCAGCACCATCACCACCGCTGCAATCTGGGCCGAGATACCGGCGAGCGTGAGCTTGAACATGGTCGCGTGCCCTCGCTTCAGCCGTCGAGGTGGCAGCGTGCGATGAAGCGCACCAGCGCCTCACCAGGGTGCTCGCCCGTCACGTGCAACGTCTGGACGCCAATGTGCGACTGCTCGAAATCGACGCCGAACTGGGCGCGCAGGCTGTCTTCAATGCGCACAAGGTAGGCTGACACGGCACCCGCGTCCGACAGCGGCATCAGCGTGACGATGGCACGACGGGCCTTGCCGCGCGCCTGCCAGACCACGTCCAGCGCACGGCGGCTGCGCACCACCTGCTCGAACAGCGCATCGCTGGCCTCGTCCTGGTCAAAGATGAGCGCCACCACCGACGAGTCGATGCCGGTATCGCGATGCAGGCGCGCCAGGCGGCCGAGGTCGAGTGCAAAGTCGTACGGCGCATCGGGCACGAGGTCGAGAATCTCGGAGCTGACGGTGAGGTGGCGCACGCCATCGGCGTAGTAGCCCAGCAACACCAACAGGAACTGCAGGTTCTCGTACGACAGCGAGAGGAACGGCATCTGCTGCACGACCACGATGCCGATCAACTCGTCAGCACCTGACAGCACCGGCGCGCAGGCGACGTAGCGCGAGCTGTCTTCATGGCGCAGCTCGGGCGCCTGCGGGTGGCCCAGCGTGTGAGTGTCGATGCAATGGCGGATCAGCGGGTCGTCAGCGACGATGTCGAACGGTGTGCCGACGCGGGCCACGGGGTCAGTGTCGACTTGGTTGCCCGTCACACGCACCATCGCCGCCACTTCCAGTTGGCAGGCCTGCGCCGTCCATTGCAGGAACTGCACGGCACCCGGCAGTTGTGCCACGTCGGGCTGGTTGGTACCGTCGCAGTGTTCGCGTGCGGCCAGCGCCAGGTTACGCAGTTGCGTGAGCGTGTCGCGCAGCGTAGTCGGCTTGGCCAGCAGATCGTTCTCCAGCCGCTCGTGTGAAAGACGCAGCAGGAAGTGGTTCTTGGTCAGCGCGGCCAGGCGGTCGTTCAGGTAACCGTTGACGGTGCGCGCACGCGAGAGCCGCGCGCCCCAGATATCACCGAACTGCCCGCCGATCAGCACGAACATCAGCCCGCCCAGAAAGTACATGCGGGGGAAGGCGCCGGCCGCCGCGGCCTGCCCGTAGAACAGCCACCACGCACCCAACACCACCAGCGCAGCGGCCGCGCCTAGCAGCGTGCCGTAGCGCAGCGCCAGGATGAGCGGCACCAGCCAGATCCACGGGAACCCGTAGCCGAGCAGCAGCGGATTGTCCGGCACGAACAGCCAGACGATGCCGATGGCAACGATCGTGGCGCCCAGCGTTTCCAGCACCGCGCTCGGGCTCGACACGGCCGGCGCGATCAAACGCCCATACCACGACGATGCGCCGATGCCCTGCGCATTGCGCCGACGATCGCGCCCGCGCGCCTCGGCTGCGGCGGACTGCGCGCTCTGCCGCAAACCCTGCGCCGCTTCGGTTTTCATCAGCCTCGGCCCAGCGGCGAGAGCAACTCGCGCAGCAGCTTCTGCGCCACCGCCGAGACGGCATCGCGGCTCCAGCCGGTGCGGCTACCGGCCGCGCTCCAGATCACGTTGCCGCTCTGCACGTCGATCACCTGCAGCGTGATGCCGACGGCGGGCTCGCCATCCACGCCCACCTTGTAGCGCCACTCGTCCACGGCGCCGGTCAGGGCATAGCGAGCCTTCTCGCCGCGCGCCCAATCCAGCGCGCGGGCCACGGCCTCGCGCTCGGCTGGTTCGAACAACGATTCGCTGTTCAAATTGGCCGGATATTGCTTGAGGTTGGTAAAGCCGCGCGCCTTCAGGATGCTGGTGGCGATGGTCTCGGCACGCAGCCCGGCCTGCGGGGTTTCGGTGTAGTTGACGATGGGCAGCACGACCCATGCGTCAGACGCGCTGGTGGCCGGTGCGCGGCCGCTGTCGACCACGGCACACGCAGACAGCGCAAGCGCCACGCCAACGCCTGCAGCGGCGGCCAGCCAGCGGCGGCGGTCGGCTTTCATCTTGTCGAGCAAGGGTGTCATCGCTTTCTCCTGGATGCTTCCGTTGTTCTTCATGCTGGTGTTTTCCCGTTCTGCTTGTTCGTTGTTTGTTCGTCGCTTGCGCATCAATAGAGCCATCGGTATCGCAAGCCGATTTCCGTCAGCGGCGATGTGCCCGACCGCGTGATCGATTGGTGTTCGATGTACAGCGCCAGATGGTCGTTGCCGAACACGCTGCCCGCCACCCCAAGCTGCGCCTGCACGCCCCACCCTTCGCGATTGTCGTGCAGCATGCCGACATCCATGAACGGCCGCCAGGCGCGGGTGTAGCGGTCCAGATAGTCCGTGCCGAAGCCAAACAGCATGCCGAACTGTGCAAACGAACGCGGCATGATCTGGTTGACGTCTGGCGTACCGTCGCCCGGCAGCAGGCGCGCCATCAGCGGGCTGACGGTACCTGATGCGTTGTAGCGCGCCACCGTGCCGACCACGCGGATGGTGTAGTCAGGATATTCCACGCGGAAACGGTGGCCGATCTCGCCGTCAACCACCATGCCGCTGCCCAGGAACGAGCGGTCCTGCCCATAGAAGCGGTCGCCCTCCACCCGGGCGCGCACGTACTCGTTTTGGGTCAGGCGCCAGTTGTTGCCGATCGAGAACAGATCCTTCACACCGCCCACGCGCAGTTGCGGCGTTTCGTTCGCAGGCTGGTTGCGGCCGATCGACAGCTCGGTGCCCAGCGGCCCGACCTGCCCCAGCAGCCCATCCAGCCGGAATGCATAGAACGATGCCAGCCCCTGGCGCCAGCCCACCGTGCCCTTCCACTGCGTGTTCTGCGTCTGGTACTGAGATATCCAGTCGACGCTGCGATCCTGCGCCGGCACACCGGTGAGCTGCGTATCGTCGATCGAGCGCTGGTTCCGCTGGGTGGCGCGCAGCAGCATGCTGTAGTGGTCGGTCAGACGCATGCCGGCTGCGGCGCTGGTCTCGAAATACGTGAGCGGCGCCTGCTTGAACCACGTCTCGCGCGGCTCCAATGCCTGTGCGTTGGTCAGCAGCGTTTCCTGCACGCGCTCGTGGATCTGCTCATCGTCGGGCGCGGTGGTCAGCCCCTCGAACGACAGCCGCTGCGCTTCGCCCAGGCGGTCCGTCATCACGTTGGCGTCGATGCGGTTGTAGAGCGGGATGCGGTCAGGCGTGTCGTCCAGCAGGCGGTTGAGCGTCTGCAGGTCACGCTCGGCCAGAGCGATGGAGATCTCGGCATAGGCAGGCCGAGTCATGCGGCGCGCGTACTGCTGCAGCAGCCAGGCACGCGCCAGGTCATTCGCTTCCTGCGACAACGCCCAGCCCAGCGCGGCTTCCTTGGCCACGGCGGAGACGAGTTGATCGCTCACGCGGGCCTGTTTGCGCTTGTCCGCTGGCATTTCCGGCGGCTCGGGCGGCAGCATGTCGATATCGCCCAGCTCGGACTTGTCCATGGCCGACCGACCGCCCTCGCGTGCCTGCTTCGTGGCACGGCGATCATCGCGCAGCAACTCGATCAGCAAGCGCTGCGACAGGTCACCGGACCCGAACGTTTGGGCCAGCGCGACGCGTCGGGCGCGCAGTTCAGTGCGGGCATCCTCTTCAAGCGGCACTGCATCATCATCGCCCACCGTGACGCGTGTACCGACACGGCGGCCCGAGGGCGCCTTGGTCTTGTCGCCTCCGACCTTGTCTTCGGCACGCCACAGCAGCCACCACGCTTCGCGGCGCAAGCCCCAGGCGGCGTCGGCCTGACCGGCCATCTCGCGCGCATCGGCATAGGCCAGCAGCCAGAGCGGATCGGTCTGCATCGACTTGCCCTGGCGGCCCAGGAAGCGCAGCGCGAGGTTGGCGTCGAACAGTTGCAGCCCGGCCGCAGCGTAGGCACCCCAATAGGCGGAATCGTTCTCGGCCTCGCCGCGCCACAGGGCCAGGGCACGTTTGAGTTCGGCATTCTGGCCGGAGTCGAGCAGGCCCCACAGGAAGGCGGCCTTCACATCGCTGCCGGCATCGGGCAGCGAGACAGCGCGGCGCAAATCACGCATGGCCGCATCCCATTGGCCGCTCTGGCGGAAGTACTCGGCACGCGCGCCAGCACACCGGCGGATTGCTCGGCGGCTTTGCGTTGCTCCGGTGTGAGCGAGGCGAGCAGCCCTTCGATGCGGCGGAAGGCACGCGCCCGCGTGTAGTAGTAGATGGCCTGCTGCAGGTGAACCATCGTGCCGTCCTTGCGGAAGGCAAGCTCAGACAGGCGGCCGGCGTCAATGGGGCTGGCGTCGTAGAAGTCGATCATCGTGGTGAGATCGTCCGGCTCTGCCTTGCCACCAATCAGCAGTTGGCGATACGCCTTGCGTGACAGATCATCGCGCTGGTTCAGACGCGCGAGCTGCGCGAAGGTGCGCCAGTAGAGATCGTCCGTGGGCGAAGCGGCCTTCTCCGCGGCCTGCATGGCCATGAGCGCCTGCTCGAACTGCCCGCGTACGTACAGGATGTTCGCCAGCTTGAGCGCGTATTGCGCGTTGGGGCCAAATTCCTTCTGCAGACGCACGTACGTGTCGTAAGCCTGGTCGTCCTTGCCGGCACGCTCAGCCAGGTTGGCATAACGCTCCAGCACCGCCTGCCGGTGCGCGCCACGCGCAATGCTATTCAGATACGCCAGCCCTTCTAACGGCTCGCCCAACCGCTCATACGCGGCGATGATCTGGTCGAGCAGCTTCATGTCACCGGGCTGGCGGCTGGCCTGGTAGCGCAAGCCCGCCAGATAGGCGTGATCTTCGTTGAGCGCGGGCGCCAGGCGCAGCACGTGCTGCCAGGCCGCATCGTCGCCGGTGGATTGCGCGTACGACAGCCAGTAGTTCAACGCGACCATCGGCTGGCGGTTCCACTCAGCCACCTGGGCGGCGCGCTCGGTCCAGATCTTCAGGTCGGGGCGCTGACGCACAGCGGCCTCGGCCACGCGCATGGCGTCGTTCAGGTTGCCGCTGCCCATGAAGACCTGGAAAGCGAGGTCGTAGTCATCCGCATTGAAAGGCGCGATGCCGCGCACAATGGCCTGAGCGCCCTTCCGTTGCGAAGACGATTCGGCATCGTTGGCCTTGTCCGCCACGTGGCGGATGCGTGCGGCATGACGCTGGCGGCGGGCCAGGCCCTCCGGGCCGTCCATGAACACCACGTCGGTCGGACTCGGCAGCGGTTCGGGCCGGCCAGCGAATGCCCAGTCATGACGCACTGCGCCCGACGCCAAGGCAATCCCCTCATTCGTCTGGCGCCACGACAGATGCAGCAGGCGACGCGCGTACTGGTCGGCCAGATCGGGGCGATTGCATGCCTGAGCCAGGCGCGTAAGGAAGCGCAGCGTTTCGGTATCGTCGATCAGCGGGCCAACGCGGCGCTGCGCCTCGGTCATGGCATCGTCGAGCAGGTTGCCGCCCTGCAATGCCTTGAGGCCGGCGATGAAATAGCGGCGCTGCTCATCGAGCGACTTGGCGGTGTCCTGCGCGGCAAAGTTGGCAGCGGCGGCGGCGCGGTATTCACCCACGCCCAGCGCGATTTCGGCGGTACGCGCCTGCCACTGCGCGGCGCGGGCCACGTCCTGCTTGGCCAGGCGCTGGTAGAACTGCATGGCAATCGCGCCCTGATCCAGCCCACGGGACTTGGCCGCAAGAATCTCCAGCTCGGATGCGGTCCACCGGTAGTCGAGGGCTTGCTTGAGCAGACCACGCAGGTCGACCAGCATGGCCGCACGCTGTGGATCATTCGGTTGCAGCGCATAGGCGCGTTGCTCGCGGATGGCGATATCGAGCAGCAACGCTTCACGGTCGAGCGACTTGTCATGCAGCGCGCGCATGCGGGCGACCATGGCTTCGGCCTCTTCCAGCCGGCCGGTGCGCACGTACTGGGCGGCCAGCACGCTGAGGAATTCCCCATCGTTCGGGCGCACGCGCAGCCAGGCTTCCAGATAGGCCACCGACAGCGCATCGACCTTACCACCTTCCAGCAGGCGGGCCTCC
This sequence comes from Ralstonia sp. AU12-08, assembly GCF_000442475.1. Lineage (NCBI taxonomy): Bacteria > Pseudomonadati > Pseudomonadota > Betaproteobacteria > Burkholderiales > Burkholderiaceae > Ralstonia > Ralstonia sp. AU12-08. Next base: position 40,032 of record NZ_ASZV01000031.1, read on the forward strand.
AGGCGTTCGCGCGGGAACATCAAGGCGAGCGCCAGCCCGATCAGCGCGCCAAGCGTGCCGATCAGCCAGGCAGGCAGCAGCCGTTCACGCGGGGTCAGGTCAGCAGACCACATCGACACGTTGATAGGTCACGGTTTGAGCAGCAGTTCCAGTCAGGTCAACGCGCACGGTGTTGTCCTGTGCACGGGCGGTGCGGGCGGGGTTGCCGTTGACCTTCACGCGACAGGCGCCCGCGTTGGCCAGACGAACGAACGGCTTGTAATAACCGCCCGCCTCGAAACTCATCTCGTTGCCGCTACGCGCGAAGTTGCGCACGAAGGCTGCGGCTTCCGCAATGTATGTCGGCTTGTTCGATTCTGCCTCCGGTGCGACGGTAAAACGTGCTGCCCCCTCGTCGAGGTGAATATAGATGCCGCCGGCTGCCTTGTCATAGCCGACCACGCCCTGTGCATCGGCCAGCCGCGGGGTGCCGGGCGCCATCCAGCGCAGTTCGCGCAGATCGCCATCGCCGCGCACGACCCAGGTGTTGCCGTCATCGACATCACGGGCAACGGCCATGTTGCGGAAATCCAGCACCTTGACCACGTATTCGGTGGAATAGATCGGGAACACCGGCTGCGAGAGCGCGTAGTCGTAGACCTTCTTCAAGGCCTTGAGCGACGCAAGCTTGGTGCCCGAATACATGTGGTAGTAGATGTTGATGGGCTTGAAGCGATACGGCGTGTCGGTCATCTGCAGCGTTTCAATCAGGCGATCGAAACCGTAGAAAGGCCCGGTCCAGTCATTGGTATAGACGTTTTCGTTCTGGTTGGGTGCAAACACCTGGTAGGCCCCCGGGCCCTTGTCGATACCCAGCGGCGCGATCTCCGTCCACGACGGCGAGCTGCGCGTAATGGTGGTATCGCCACCGTTGAGGTTGAGCACGCCCGCATCCCAGGTCATGCGCACGGCAAGCTCAGGCGGCTGGCAGTCGCCCGACCACTGCAGGATCTTCACGCGCTTGCCCGGCGGTGCCAGACGCTCGTTGATGTAGTTGATGGAACCCGAGATTTCGCGGTCCAGACTGAATTTGTAGCCAGGAATGGTCAGCGCGAAGGCCGTATCGCCACCGCCTGCATCCTTACCCGGCCCCTCTTTCGTTGCAGGGCTCTGGACCGTGCGGCTCCAGTCAAACGGGTGCGAATAGGTGTGCGTGCCCAGCTCCACGTACGGCAACGCGAACATCTTGCGTGCAATCGCCTCCAGGCGGGGCGTCAGCTTGGGATACAGGCCGCTGGAGCCCACCTCCCCTTCAATGACCGACAGCGTGGTCGGGATACGGTACTTATCCCACACGTCCTGCAGCAGCACCTCGCCGGAATACTCCGGGCCGGGAAACTCGGCGCGCGAAGCAAAGCCGTCGCCATCCACGTGCACCAGCATGAGGCGGCGACCGTTTTCCGACGTCACATCCGGGATCGGCATGTTGGGAAGCGCCAGCGCGCGACGCAGGAATTCGATCGGTTGCACCACCCAGCGCGCCTGCTCAACGGTGTCCATCGAGAACACCGCGTACGGATTCAGCACGTAGCCGCCCCAATCGGTGATGGCGGCGGCGTCAAATTCGAAATTGCCCGATTTCAGGCGTAGCAGCGACTGTCCGTGGTCGCCCACCCGAATCGGCTGGGCCTCGCGGCGCTCGGGCTGCGGCGCCATCTCGAAACCGATGATCTTGTCTTGCGACACCACCGACAGTGGTCCGCTAGCACGCCCGCGCACCAGCTGCAGCTTGAACATGTCGGCCATGCTGCCGTCCACCGGCAGGCCGAACTGGTTCATGAAGGCGATGTGCACGCCGTCATGAATGCGCTGCCGCACCCACGACGACAGCGCTGCCACCTGCTTGATCGGGCTGGTGTTCACCCACACCACCACGCCGGCATAGCGGTCGGGCGGTACAGATGCGGGCAGCGGCTTGTTGATGTCGGCGTACTCGACGTCGTAGCCGAGAAAGTTGAGCGGCGTGGCAATAAAGCGCACGCCCTCGCTGGTGTCGATGGTGGTGCGTGGGTCGCGGTCTTGCAGGATCAGCACCTTGCGCGGCAGCACCTCGATGCGCCCCACGCCAATCGTCGACAGATCTGGATCCGTCACGTACGGCACCAGCCCCTGCGACTTGATGCGCTTGGCCGTCTCGCGCGCGCAGGCGCGGTCAGCCGGCGGGCAATAGTCGATGGCGATCACGGGCAGGTGGTACTCGTCGCGAATCTTGCGCACCTGGCCCATCAGCCATTCGCGGTCGGCATCGCTGACTTCCTTGTACTGCTTGCTGCCTTGATCCCAACCGCGGTACAGCGATTCAAACGCCACCGCATAGGCGAGGTCATGCACCTGCGGCAGGATCTCAAAGCCACGGTTGAAGATCAGCTTGGCATCCGGATAACGCGCCTTGATCGCCCGGATCACGCGCACCATGCCGGCTTCTTGCGCCGCGCGCGCCGCATCGTCCTTGGCGACAAGCTGGTACGAGTCGAGCGTATCAAGGAAGAAGCCGCGATAGCCCTTGTCCCACAGCGGTTTGATGACGTGATCAACGTAGAAGGCCGGCCAGTCTGGCTGGGCCTGGTCCACCACGCGCGACGCCCATGCCGCGTTGCGGCCAGACAGCCAGGCCTTGGGCAGATCCTTGTACCAGTTGCGCTCGGGCGTGACCTCGCCCACGCTCACGTAGGCATACCACTGTGTCTTGGGTGTCTTGAACTGCGACGGATCAAAGCCGTGGTCCGGCTCGATGACGACCGCGTCAAAGGCACGCAGCTGTGCCACGGGCGGCTTGTCGCCGTAGTACCAGGCAATGTTTGGCGCGTTGGCCGAGCTTGAAGACGTGACCCCTGATGCACCGGGCCCGGTGGTGGCAGACGCCTGTTGAGCAAGCGTCACACAAGGCATCGACACGAGTGCGGCCGCAACCCAGGCTGCAAACCCGGACACAACCCGTCCGATCGTCCCTGCCGTATTCCCCCGTTTCCCCCCGGTGCGCCACTGTACGCGGCTGAGAATCCACATGACCTACCACTCCTATGCAACTGTGTGCACACAACTCCGTGCCACATTGGGCCGATCTGCGCCGGCACTGAAATAGCGGCGCCAATACTTACGCCAAACGGAACATTTGCCCTTTCTCCGGAATGCCACCCGCAAACGCAGGCCCCGCAAGGCAAACCGAGGCAATATGTTCCCAGGCTGCAAGTATCACCCATGGTGTGGGTACGCGGCAAACCACTTTTCGATGGCTATGCACCACACCGGGACATAGACAATTGTTTAACGTGGGCCCCGACATGCGTGATCCGCGCTGTGGTTTGACAAAGCGATCCCGGCTGCACCATGATCGTCCGCAGCCACATTCCGAGCGGCCTTGCAGCGCAACGGCACGCCCGCCCCGCCACCATGTCCGCCTTCATCCTTGTCGCGCTCATCCTGATCAGCGCCTTCTTTTCTGCTTCCGAGATCGCGCTCACTGCCTCGCGTCGCACCCGCCTGCAAACGCTGGCCGACGATGGCGACACCCGCGCCCTGCGCGTACTGCAGCTCAAGGACACGCCCGGCAACTTCTTCACCGTGGTGCAGATCGGCGTGAATGCGGTGGCGATCCTGGCCGGTGTCATCGGCGACAGCCAGATCTCGGGGCCGTTGGCCACGTGGCTGGGCGACTGGCTGCCAGCCGCCCGTGCCGAGCGCATCGCCAGCATCGCCGGTTTCATCATCGTGACGGGGCTCTTCATTCTGTTTGCCGACCTGCTGCCCAAGCGCCTGGCGGTGCTCTACCCCGAGCGCTGCGCGCTGGGCGTCATCGGCCCGATCCAGACCTGCCTGCGCGTGCTGCGGCCAGTGGTCTGGCTATTCAACGGCGCGGCTGACCTGTTCCTGAAGCTGTTTGGCGTGCCCACGCACCGTGTTGAGCAAATCACCACCGAAGACATCACCGCCATGGTGGGCGCTGGCGCCGAGGCAGGCGTGCTGCGCAAGCACGAGCTGGCCATGATCGAGAACGTGTTCGAGCTGGAATCGCGCACCATCACCTCGGTCATGACCGTGCGCGACGAGGTTGTCTACTTCACGACCGACGAGCCGCTGGAATCGATCAAGCTGAAGATCATCGCCCAGCCGCATGCCGAATACCTCGTCTGCCGCGACGACATCGACTCGGTGCTCGGCTTCATCGCCTCGAAGGACATCCTGAAGCAGATCCTGTCGGAGGAATCCGCCACTGTGATCCGCAACCTGGCCAAGCACTTTGACAAGAACCTGCTGGTGCTGCCTGACACGCTCAACCTGTCGCAGGCGCTCACGCGCTTTCGCGAGATGCACCAGAGCTTTGGCGCGGTGGTCAACGAATACGGGCTGGTGGTGGGCATCGTCACGCTTGACGACATCGTCGGCGCGGTGATGGGTGACATCCTCTACCTGGGCGAAGACGAGCAGATCGTGCGCCGCGATGACGGCTCCTGCCTGATCGATGGCGTCACACCCATCGGCGACGTCAAGCGCGCCTTCGACCTGGACGACCTGCCCGGCGAGCACCACATCGAAACCATTGCCGGACTGGTCATCTACGCGCTAAAACGCATCCCCAAGAAGAGCGAAAGCATCGACATCGGGCCGCTGCACATCGAGGTGCTCGACATCGACAACCACCGCATCGATCAGTTGCTCGTGTCGCGGCGCATCGATCCGGCTGCCACGCCTGCGTCCTCCGCATCGTGAGCGGCAAACACGTCCTTGGCGGCAAACATGCCGTTGAGCGCCGCCGGAAAGCCTGCGTATAGCGCCATCTGCAGGATCGTCTCGGTAATCTCGTGGCGGGTGAGCCCCACGTTGAGCCCCGCGGCGATATGCACCTTCAATTGCGGTGCCGCATTGCCCAGGGCCGTAAGCGCGGCAATGGTGGCGATCTCACGCTCGCGCAGCGTCAGGCCTGGGCGGCTGTAGACATCGCCAAACCCAAATTCGACGATGTAACGACCGAGGTCGGGCGAGATGTCGGCCAAGGCCTCCACCACGCGTTCGCCGGCCACGTCATCGACTTCCTTGAGTTTTTGCCAGCCCCGGTCGTAGCGATCACGATTCAGGGCGTCCTGCAGGTTGGCGTGGTTTGCGCCTTGCGGTGCGGTTTGTGCGATCTGCGTCATGTGCGTCCTCGTTCGATTGGCGTTTCGGCTGTTGTTTCGATTTGCGAGATGAGGAAGCGGAACCCAGCGCGCTTTCTGCGGCGGCAATCCGGGCCCGGATGCCGTCGTAGTTGACGATCTTCTCGCGCAGCACGGCCAGTGTTTCGGCCCGCGCGCGCTGCTCCGCCTCCAGCGCCGCGGCATGCAACTCCAGCAAGCGTTGGCGCGCCGACACACTCGCCAGACTGTCGCCCTGCCGCCGCAGCGCTGCGTACTGCAGCATCTGCGCAATCGGCATGCCGGTGTCGCGCAAGCGCAGCAGGAACGCGAGCCACGTCATGTCTTCCGCACGGAAGACGCGGTGGCCGTTATCGCGCCGCTGCACGCTGTCGAGCAGGCCGATGCGCTCGTAGTAGCGCAGCGTATGTGTCGACAGGCCGGTGGCTTCTGCAACTTGGGCGATGGTCAGGAAAGTGGTCATGAACGGAGCTTAGAAGTTAGAGCGCACTCTAAGTCAAGCGACTTTAGCGCAGGTTTGCACCGACCTGACGGGCAGCCCCAAAACAAAACGCCGACCCCCTTTCGAGGGCCGGCGCCTTGGTGTGCAGAAAAACCGGGAAACCGGTTAGCCGCCCTTGCCGAACTCGCTCGGGCTCGCCACCTTCGGACGGTGGTCATGCTTCTTTTTCTTCTTGTGGTGGTGCGCCTTCTTCTCACCTGCGGCCGGGGCTGCGGCGGGTGCCGGGGCAGCGGCGGGTGCAGCCGGAGCGGCCGGGGCGGAAGCCTGCGCAAATGCGCCGGCGCTGAAGACTGCTGCCACGAGGGCAGCCAGAAGCTTGTTCATCGTGTTGTCCTTATGAAAATACGGAGATGCGGCGCACCCGGTAACAGGATGGGACGTGACCCAATGCGTCCCTCGCCACTGCCATTCAACGCGCGACCCCAGCATCGGGATGACCCGCGCATCACCGGGCAGTGTGGTGCAGGCGCCGGCCAATGTCCACCTGATGCCTGACGATACGCCGATGTGCAGATCGGCACGTTGATGCGTCTCAACAAAATTGACAGATATTGCGTGACACACTTTCTACATTGTTACGCGCGCTTACATCGTGGGAAGAACGCTTACAAACAGCGGTACACGGCCTCACGATATGAAGCGTTTTTGGAGGCATGGATCGCACATTGGACGAGATCCATGTATCTGAAGTCCCGCTATATCCTCAAGGAGTCTCACATGAAAGTCGCTCAATCCCTGGCCGCTCTGATCGTTGCTGGTGCCTTTGCCGCCCCCGTGTTCGCAGCTGGCACCGCGTCCGCACCGGCTGCTGCTCCCGCACCGGCACCGGCCGCTGCGGCGACTGCCACCGATGCCGCTTCCGCTCCGAAGGCCGAAGCCAAGCACGAGAAGAAGCACCACGCCCACAAGAAGGCGCACAAGGCTGCAGCCAAGTCGGAAGCCAAGACCGATGCCGCTTCGGCACCGAAGGCCGCTGAACCCGCCAAGCAATAAGGCGATCGTGCAGTGAAAAACGCCGGGAATTACCCGGCGTTTTTTTATGCCTGCTTAAACCGCATCAATGCAGGTGCGGCAGACGCTTCGTGCCTTCGATCTGCACCGCTTGAAGCTCGTGCGGCTTGAGGCCCAGCTCACTCAGGATGGTCGGTGCGATCTGGTTGGTGTCGACATGCTCGTCCACCACATTGGAGCCAATGCCTGCGCCCCACACCACGATCGGCACGTGGCGGTTCTCCGGACGGAAGCCACCATGTTCGGCGATCTTCGACAGCTTGCTGCCCGCCCACACCGTGCCCTGCTGCGCGATGCCGACCACATCGGGGAAGCGATCGTCGCTGGGCTTCACACCAAAGAAGTCGGCCACCTCCTCACCGATCACGAAGCGGCTCGCGCCGGCCTGCGTGAATGGCTTGGCGGTTGCATTGCCCGCGGCGTCCGAACCCAGGCCCGTGCCCGAATAGCCCAGCAGGAACTGCTTGGCGAACCGCAGCGCGGCTGGCGAGCGGTCGTTCAGCCACAGCAGGATGCCGTCGTCATCCATTGCATGCGCGACAAGGTGCGGCTTGGTCGCATCCTTGCAGGTGGCGGCGTACTTTTCCCACGCGCAGTTGAGCGCGTCGATCATGTCGCCGTCGTTGACGATGGTCAGGTCTGCGCGGCTGTTGGGCGATTGACCATGCTTGGCCGACACGATCACGACCGTGTTGGACGGGTCCGTCGCCTTGACCAACTCGCCCAACTTGTTGTCGACGAACGTGAGCGCGCTCTGCAGCACCGGCCCCGGCACCGGCACCGTGCCGTTGTTGGTGTAGCCGCCCAGGCCGCCCTTCACCTTGTTGGCGGTGTTGGACGGGTCCGGGTAGTACGCCGACTTGTTCAGCTTCTGCGCAGTCGACACGGCCTGGAAGTTCATGCCCAGGATGGCCGGCACACCCGGCGTACCGTTGCCGGCGTGGTCGTGGCCCTTGAGCCAGTTCAGCACGGCCAGCACCTTGAAGCTGTCGTAGCGCTGTGTGTCGGTGTTGTCCTTGGTCCAGTCTGGGCCGGGGCCACCGGGCAGCGACGGGTCGGTCACCGAGCTGTTGATCTCGGGCGCGAACAAGTCATCGATGCCCTGCCCGCTCGGGCCGTTAAGGATTTCGTAGGCGGCGTGCTTGTCTGACCAAGCCGTGCGCAGACCGTGCTTGCGCGCGACTTCAAACACGGTGTTCACCTTCAGATACTGGTGCGGATAGACCGGCGCGCACGTGATGGGCGAGACCGGCAGGAAGGCCGGGTCGATCAGGTCCTGCGCATGGCCGGTCAATTGCGAGATCTTCGAGAGATCAGCATAGAGGCCGGGGATGCCCTGGCCGCTGTCGAGACGGTTCAGATCCTTGGCAATGACCTCGGCGTAGAACACCTCGGCGCCCGGCTTGGTGGTGTGGCAGTTGGCGGCCGTCGTACCGGCCGGCAGCAGGCTCCGGCTGTACGCGTCGTCGTAGTAGATGCCGGTGGTCTTGGGATTGCCGCCGGTCACCTGGCCGACCATGCCGGGAAACGAGTCGGACGGAAACGGCGTACGGGCGTTGCGATAGCTCACACCCTGGTGCACAAGGCGCGCGAGCGTGGAACCCGGATGGCTACCGACATACCAGTCAAGATCGGACTGATGCAAACCATCGACCGAGATCAGCAGGACATGCTTGGCGTGCGCCTGCCGCACATCATGCGCATCATCGTCATCGGCATACACATGCGCAGACAGACCGCATGCAAGCGTGGAGAGTACAGCGAGCGCGAGGTATTTCTTGGGGGACACGGGATTCTCCTCTGGGATACCGCCATGAGGCGGCCCGGTCACGCTATGCCCACCGTATGTCTGTGCAGCGACCCGCGTATGTCGACCCGGTGACAAATGTAACGTCGCCTCCACCACCCGGTTGAGCCAACGTTTGCACTGTCATCGGCCGTACGGATGATTCCTCTAGAATGGCGTGCCCATCGCTTTTTCCTTGATGCTCACTTGCTCGATTCCATGCTCTCTTCGCGTGCCCTGCCCTGCTTCGCGCTTGCCTGCCTGCTGGCCCTGACCGGCTCCATTGCCACGGCCCAGACCACGCCCGCCGCGAGCGCGGAACCCGGCGACTGGAGCGTCGCCGTCGGCCCGTCCATCTATGTGGCACCGAAGTATCCGGGCGCGAAGTCGAGCTTTGTGTTCCCGTGGATCGATCAGGAGATCGAGTACAAGCACCGGTATTTCTCGAAGGGCATGGACTTCCTGGGCGCCTACCTCGCCAACGACGACACATGGCAGGTGGGCGGCAACTTCCAATTCGATCCGACCTGGCGCCACGCACATGACGACGCGCGCTTGAATGGTCTCGGCAATGTCAACGCCACGGTGCGCGCCAAGGCGTTCGCACAATACACGGTGTCGTTCCTGACGCTGTCCACCGACGCCGAGCAGGACATCCTGGGCAACCGCCAGGGCCTGATCGCCAATGCCGACGTGTACGCCAGCGCCCCGCTCGGCCGCTGGCTCTTCAGCCTTGGCTCCGGCGTGTCATGGACGAACGGCCAGTACATGCGCACCTTCTTTGGCGTGGACGGCGGCCAAAGCGCGGCGTCGGGTCTGCCGGTGTTCGCCACGCACGCCGGTGTGCGCGACATCCACTTCAACGCCATCGTCACGTGCAAGCTGGATGACCGCTGGACCGCCAACGGCTCGGTCACCGTGGCGCGTCTGCGCGGTGATGCCGCCGACAGCCCGATCACGCAGCGCCGACAGCAGACCACCGCCATGGCATCGCTCACGTACCGGTTCCGTTAACCCTGCCGCGCGTGTTTCCAGGGAGCCACGCATGACCTTCGACCCATCCTCGTTGAAAGCGCTGTGCTTTGACGTGCAAGGCACGCTGGTCGACTTCACCACGCCGCTCATCGAAGCCGGTGAAGCATTGGCGGCGCAGCGTGGATTCGTCGCCGACTGGCCGGAAGTCATCACGCGCTGGCGCGCCGGCTACCGCGCCGGCATGGACGCGTTCCTGGCCGGACAGCGCGCCTGGATCTCCACCGACACGATCTATCGCCAAGCACTGGATATGTTGCTGACCAACTATCCGTGGGCCCAGCAGGTCAGCGCGGAAGACCGCGATGCGCTCAACACAAGCTGGAGCCGCTTGCGCCCCTGGCCGGATACCCAGCGCGGCCTCAGCCGGTTGCGCTCGCGTTATCTGACGGCAGCGCTATCGAACGGCAGCATGGCTTCGGTGATCCGCATTGCGCGGCATGGCGCCCTGCCCTTCGACGCCATCCTCACGGGCGAACTTGTGCAGTCGTTCAAACCCGACCCGAAGGTCTATGCCCTCGCCGTCCGGTCGCTCGGTGTGGCACCCCACGAAATCATGATGGTCGCATCACACAAATACGATCTGGTGGCGGCCCGTGCACAGGGTTTTCGGACGGCATTCATCGCGCGGCCGCTGGAGTTTGGGCCCGGTGTTGCCGTCGATATCACGCCAGATCCGACGTTCGACTGTAACGTGGCTGACATGGAAGAACTCGCAACCCGGCTTGGCGCCTAGCGCAATCGGTTGCATTAGCGCCGAACCTGCCGTGGCAGCGGCTTCGGCATGAGACAAACACCTATCAGACCAGAACACCAGCCACGCGCCTCTCCCCCAAAAGGACCATGCCTCCTTTTCGCAACAGGCGTGTTTGCAATCACCCTCAACCGTCGCCAATTTTTTTGGTAGTCTGTTTTGCAGGCAGACAATCGCTTCCGATCAACGCGCGCGGACAGCGACCGATGTCTTCAAACAAGTGGATGAACACTTGCAAGGCAGGAGGGCCTCACCATGTTGCGATGGATTGCACACTGGGCGATGAACCATGCTCCGTCTCCGGAGAAGCAGGCAGAACGTGCGCTGAACGAGCTGCGCATGGAGCTGTATCACGCGGAACAGCGCGTGATGGACGCGCAGATGCATGCGGACTACTACCGCGCGCGCATCACCTTCCTGGAAGAGGTCGTCAAGAAAGGCATTGAGCGCGTCTCCGATCAACGCAAGGGCAAGCAGGAAAGCGCGCACGCGCTGCGCGCCGGGCTCAAGTTCACGGCCGAACTGTGGCGTGAGTCGCAAGCGCAGTCGCGCGATTCACATCTGCTGCGGCGGCGCACGGCAATGTCGTTCCTCGATCCGCAGGACGGGCCCGACACGCACCGAGATCCGAAGATTCATCACCTCTCGGAGCTTGCCGCGGGCTCGCATTTCGATAGCAACCCGTTACCGCAGGCCAAGCACGTCGCTTCTGAGAAGCTGTAGTGCTGCCTCGCCTGTTCCATCGAAATAGCGGATCAATACAAGCCCCTTGGTCGTAAAGCCAAGGGGCTTTTTCTACTGCCGACGGCAGCGCTCACTCAAAACCGGGCGCGAATCCCGACGCCCGCGGTCTCACCCGTCGACAGCCCGGAAAACCGATCGACCATATACACCGCATAGAGATCGGTGCGCTTGGAAAGCGGGTAGTCATATCCGAGCGAGGCAGTCCGGCGCGTCTGGTTGAGTCCACCGGAATCGCGTGAATACGCGTAGGCCGCAAGCACCTTTCCGGTGCCAAGCGCTATCGTCACCCCACCCTCGAACATGTTCACGTGGAAGTTCTTGTTGATCACGTTGTTGTTCGTGTACGTGTATTCGCCATAGAACTTGGCGACCGACCATTCATACGATGCAGCCAACTGGGCCACTGACTGGCTGTGCAGTCCATTGATCAACCCATTCAGATCACCTGCTGCCGAGTTGAAGTTCGCGTATTGATAAACACCACCGGCTGCGAAGCCACCGTTCTGGTAAGAAAGCTGCGCCGAATACTGCTTGCTTCCATTGCCCGTGCTGCCCTCGCCGAACGCGTACATAACGCGACCGGTCAAACCGTGCAAGTCGGGCGTGGCGTACTGCACTGCATTGCTCCAGGCGGTTCCGCCAACAATCCCCTGGTCCGTCTTGTACGCCGGATACGTCCCCAGCCCGGCGTACATCTGGACGATGGTCGGCGAGAACGTGAACGACGCGTAGAACGGGTTGAACTGACACGCCTGCAGATACAGCAGGCTGCTTTGCCGCCCGAGCGTGATCGTGCCAGCCAGAGTCGAGAGCCCGACATAGGCATTGCGCGAGAACATCGGATCGCCGTTGAAGGAACCGGAGGCGCCGGTATCCGCGCGGAAAAATCCCTCGATCGCGAAGATGGCCTTGTTGCCGCCGCCCAGATCCTCCTTACCGCCAAACCCCCAGAACGACGTCGACATGCCGCCGCTACCCTCTTGCCAGACGGCGGATTTTCCGGGGTACCGCTGAACGCCGACCCAGGTGTCGACGATGCCGTACAACTGCACGCTGGATTGCGCGATTGCCTGGGTTCCCATCGTCATGAACGCAAGGGGTGTGGCAACTCGGCAGATGTTTTTCAGCGTGATCAATGCGCGTTGCTTGAGCATGGTGAGGTCTCTTCTCTTTTCAAAGGACGAGTGAACGCCGACGCCTGGGTCGACGCCTCGAAATCGGAACCATGGAAAGGGGCGGCAATGCCGGTCGTACTGCCGCAGATCAGGTACCGCTAGACGCCTACAGCGATGCGCGGCTGATCACGTAGCCCGTGGGATGAGGTCAGTAACTTCGATGTTCCAGCGATCGCTGCTGATAGGAAGACACCGCGACTTTGGCCTTCTGGAACAGGAAGAAATAGAGCTTGATGTACTGCCCCACCAGGATCGCGTTCATGAAGGTGCCTTCACGAATGAACTTGGGACCGCCTAGCAGCGCAAAGCCAATTGCCGCGCTGATTACCAGAAGCGTGCAATCGAAACTGGTCTTGATATCGCCCCACTTGAAGCCCGTCCGCTTGAACAGCGTGTTGACGAACATGTCGATCGGCATGAGCACCAGGTTGGCGCGGATCATCAGGAACAGGCCGAACCCGAGCAACGCATCGGCAAACACCAACAGCAGGAACTTCATGTAGTAGTCCTGGAACCCGATCGACTTCGTCAGCAGCAGGTTCAGGTCCAGGCAGCTCGCCAGCACAAAGGCGGGAATCAACGCTGCAAAGTTCTTCACCGTGAAGTCCTTGCGCGCGACCAGGTACGTGAGGAGCAACATCAACAACTCGAGCATGAAGTTGTAGGTGCCCTGGCTGAGCGGCGGATACACCAGCGTCATGGTGCGGGTCAGACTGCTTTGCGGCGAGATGCCGATGCCGGCCCGGATGGCCAGGCTGATCCCCAGGGTCAGTATGTAAATGCCAACGACGTATGTAATCCAGCGCCGTGTCAGGCTACCGGTATCAATGACTTCCGCTTCCCTTGCGTGGTGTGCCATGGTTGTCCCTCCGTTGTCTGCCTGCCTTGTGCGGTGCCATTCGTGACTGTCGACGACGGTCGCCGCTTTTGTTCTTAGCTCCCCAGGCCGCCGGGGGCCTGAGCCCCCGGCAGATACGCGCCTTCTATCGGCGCCTCATCAAACCATGAAACCGAAGCGATCGAGCGAGATGAACAGCGTCAGCAACTTGTTCACCACGGGCTCGCCTTCGTTGTGGTTACCCATTGCCGCCAGCGCTGCATCAATGTCGCGGGTGGCCGTCAGCAGTTCGTCGAGGTTCATGTTGGCCTGGACGCCGTAGATCTCCAGCGGCAGCAAGGCCTTCACCTGTTTGTTCTCGGTGACCGCGCAGCCGCCTGCGTAGCCGTCGACCTCCTTCAGGCAGTGGCACATCTCCGCACTGTCCTGCCCCACTGCAACGAAGTACGCCTTAGGTGCCGGCCAGAAGGTCGCCACCGCGCCGCGATCGATATGCACGCCCTTGAACAGGCCGTTGACGACGTGGCGCTTGCCGTTGGCGTAACGCTGCACAACCGAAATGCGGTTGAGATTGACGCCACCGAATTCCGGCACGACCTTGCCGTCGCGGTACGGCACCCACACTTCCTGGAAGAACTTTTCGTGGCCGCGGCCGTAGACGTCGAACAGGTATACCTTCGCCTGCTGGCCGTCCGCCGAGATTTCCATCGGCACCAGATCCAGCTGTTCCGGCGTCAAGTCAGCCAGACCCGGCACCGCCTTCTTCACCATGCCGGAATAGTCGATGTCGGCCTGCTTGAGCAGCTTGCGATCCTTCGCCACCAGTTCGCCATCCTTGAAGACGAAGCGCGGGTTGATCTTCGACAGACTGTCAGTCAGCACGATATCGGCGAAGCGGCCCGGCGTGAGCGAACCGAACTTGTTGTCCATGCGGAATGCGCGTGCCGTGTAGAGCGTGGCCATCTTGATCGCCTTGATCGGCTCAATGCCCATCTCCGCACACAGCGAGACGATCCAGTCCATGTGGCCCTTGGTCAGCAACCGGTCGACCGAGATGTTGTCGGCGCAGAGCTGGAAGTTCTCGGCGGGCCATTTCCGCTTGACGATGGAGCGCAGCATGATCTTGATCACTTCCGGGCTGCCCACGCCAAACTTGATCTGCGTCTGCAGGCCATAGCGCACGCTTTTCTCGATGTCGTCCTCTTTCCACACATCGTGGTTGGCGAAGGCGCCGATGGCGGGCATGTAGTTCAGCATCATGTCCGACAGCGTCGTCACGCCCCAGTGCGTGTTCATGAAGCCGCCCTTGGCGCGCCCCAAGGCCGATTTTCGGAAGTCGTCGTCGTTGCCCACGCTGTAGGTCAAATGCGCCAGTTCGCCCAGGCCGATCACCGGATCCATCTTCAGCAACGCATCGGTGACTTCCACCGACGTCTTCTTGCCCGGCGCAAACGCAAACACCCGGTACGGCAAGCGCTCGTGGTGCTTGAACAGTTGCTCGGTAGCCTGCACCGCTTCGTCACCTGCCGCACTCACAAAGTCGAGGCACTCGGAGAAGATGGTGGTCGTACCGCAAGGGACGATGGCCTCGGCAAAAGCGGCCGGATGCGCCAACTGGGCTTCGAAGTGCACGTGCGCATCGATCAGGCCCGGAATGGCGTACAGGCCTTCGCCGTCGAACACCTGGCGCACCTTGATGGCCGTCTCGTCCGGGTTCAACGCAACGATGCGCTTGTTGTAGACGAGGATGGACCCTTGATACACCGACTCGCTATGCACATCGAGGATGTTCAGGTTCTTCAGGAGAAGATCGGCCTCCTTCTTGCCGTTGAGCACATCAAAGATTGCTTTCACCTGATCGTAGTGGGCATCGACCTCGCTCTGCGTTGTGTCCGCCGCCGTGATGCCTCGTCCGCTGACTTCTTGGTACATGATTGACGCTTCCTCAATTGGTTTTGACTTGTCCGTGCCGCACTGCAACGAACTCTTGCGGCTGCGACTGGTGCCATTAAGACCGAAGTCAGCGTTTCCAAAAAGAAGCGTTTTTCGCACAGAGTGTGCACTTTTCGAGTACGCTCAATCCGACTCCAGGAGCGGGCTCACATGCTGCATTCACGGTTGCTGCGGTACATCGACGAGATCGCACGGTCCGGCTCAATCCGTGCCGCGGGCGAAAAACTGCACATCGCCCCATCGGCGATCAACAAGCATCTGCTGCTGCTTGAGGAGGAGATCGGCGAGCCGCTGTTCGAGCGCTTGCCGCGCGGGCTGCGGCCCACGCCGGCAGGAGAAATCCTCCTCGCCCATGTGCGCAAGACCATCCTCGAATATCGCCAGGTCGAAGCCGAGATACGTGACCTGAAAACGCTGCAGAAAGGCGAAGTCATCATCGCCACGGTGACCGGTCTGGCCAGCGGTATTGCCTCCACCTCCGCAACGAACTTCTGTGCGAGCCACCCGCACATCCAGATTTCGATCCGGGTGATGTCCACGCGCGAAATCGCCGATGCGCTCATCAGCGGCGAGGCTGATCTGGGGCTCGGCTTTAACCTGCCGCCTTCGCCGCAACTCGAGAGCTTGTGGGAAATGGACACGAGCCTAGGGGCCGTGATCTCAACTAAACACGCATTGGCGCGCATGGAGTCGATACCGCTCGCCTTCTGCACTTCGTATCCGCTGATCTTCGCGGACCGCTCCATGCTGATGCACGGCATCGTTGCGGATACGTTCGTGGAGGCGGGGCTGGATGTCGAGCCGGCCTTCCGAACCAACTCGATCGAGACGATGAAGCGCCTGGCTGCCGCGAGCGAGGGCATCGCGTTTCTCAGCCGATTCGACATTGCCGAGGAGCACCGCCAGGAACTGCTGACCTACCGGCAGATTCGCGACCGGGCCTTCAGCAAGAACGCCCTGTCACTGGTCCGCCGCGAGAAGCACGGGCATGGGCTTGCGAGCTTGTTGCTCGCTGAGGAAATCATGAGCGTGTTGGGGGCGATGAGCGGGTGAGTTGGTGGATTTGCCAACACGTCATCCGATGGCGCCGCCTTGGGCGCGTAAACGAAAAAGCCCCGCCAGTGGCGGGGCTTTGTTCGAACCAGGCTCCGTTTGACCGGGGCGCTGGACTTGCTGGCGGAGAGGGTGGGATTCGAACCCACGGTACCGTCGCCGGTACGCCTGATTTCGAGTCAGGTACATTCGACCACTCTGCCACCTCTCCGGTAACTGGGTCGCTGAATCGCGAAACCGCGACTATAACAGAATTTTGCCGGCCGGATCAAGAGGGTCGGCGCAACTCCATCAAACTGCCGGTTTCAGCACTTCCTGGCCGCCCAGGTACGGGCGCAGCGCCGTCGGCACCGTGACCGAACCATCTGCGTTCTGATAGTTCTCCAGTACGGCCACCAGCGTACGGCCCACAGCGAGACCCGAGCCGTTGAGCGTGTGCACCAGCTCCGGCTTGCCCTGCGCGTTGCGGAAGCGGGCCTGCATGCGGCGCGCCTGGAAGTCGCCCATGTTCGAGCACGAGCTGATTTCGCGGTACGTGTTCTGCGCTGGAATCCACACTTCGATGTCGTACGTCTTGGTGCTGCCGAAGCCCATGTCGCCCGTACACAACACGACGGTGCGGAACGGCAGTTCCAGCTTGCGCAGGATGTTCTCGGCGCAGTTGGTCATGGCGTCCAGCGCGGCGAACGAGGTTTCGGGCTGCACGATCTGCACCATCTCAACCTTGTCGAACTGGTGCTGGCGGATCATGCCGCGCGTGTCCTTGCCATACGAGCCGGCTTCGGAACGGAAGCACGGCGAATGGGCGGCAAACATCATCGGCAGCGCATCACCGGCAACGATCTCGTCGCGTACGAGGTTCGTGAGCGGCACCTCGGCCGTCGGGATCAGGTAGAAATTCTCGACGTGCTCGCCGGTCTCTCCTTCCGCGCCGTGCCCCATCTTGCGCGGCACGCGGAACAGGTCTTCCTCGAACTTCGGCAACTGGCCGGTACCGCGCATCGACGCGGCATTGACGATGTACGGCACGTATGCCTCGGTGTAGCCATGCTCCAGCGTGTGCGTGTCGAGCATGAACTGCGCGAGCGCACGATGCAGACGCGCCACTTGGCCCTTGAGCACGGTGAAGCGCGCGCCCGACAGCTTGGCACCGGCGTCGAAATCCAGCCCCAGCGCGCTGCCCAGATCCACGTGATCCTTGACCGGGAAGTCAAACGCGCGCGGCGTGCCTTCACGGCGCACTTCCACGTTCTGCGTTTCGTCGCGGCCGGTCGGCACGCTTTCGTGCGGCACGTTCGGGATCGACAGCATCAGGTCCTGCAGCTTGGTCTGCACCACGTCGAGCTGTGCGGCAGATGCCTTCAACTCATCGCCAATGCCGGACACCTCGGCCATCACCGCCGATGCGTCCTCGCCCTTGCCCTTGAGCATGCCGATCTGCTTGGACAGGCTGTTGCGGCGCGCCTGCAGCTCTTCGGTCCGGGTCTGGATGGCCTTGCGTTCCGCTTCGAGCGCGGCAAAGCCTGCCACGTCGAGGACGTAACCGCGGTCTTTGAGGCGCGCGGCGACGGCGTCGATGTCTTTGCGCAGCAGTTGGATATCAAGCATGGTGGGAAGAAAACTGTGGGGACGAACGATCCGAAGGATCGAAAAGGCCGATTTTATCGCACCGGCCCGCGGGTCTTATTTGTTGCGAGAGGATTTGGCCTGCTCGGCGTGCCACTGCGCATCCAGCTCACGCAGGTGCCGCAGCTTGTCGCCGATCTTGCCTTCCAGGCCGCGCGGCGTCGGCACGTACCAGTTCTGCGCGGGCAGATCGTCGGGGAAGTAGGTTTCGCCGGCCGCGTAGGCTTCGGGCTCGTCGTGGGCGTAGCGGTAGGCATGGCCGTAACCGAGCTCTTTCATGAGCTTGGTTGGGGCGTTGCGCAGGTGCACGGGCACGGTGCGCGACTTGTCCTGACTGACGAACGCGCGCGCCGCGTTGTAGGCGTTGTAGCCGGCGTTGGACTTGGGCGCGATGGCCAGGTAGATCACCGCCTGGGCCAGCGCCAACTCCCCTTCCGGCGAGCCGAGGCGCTCATACGTCTCGGCGGCATCCAACGTAATGCGCCCGGCGCGCGGGTCGGCCAAGCCGATGTCTTCCCACGCCATGCGCACGATGCGGCGGGCGAGGTAGCGCGGGTCGGCACCACCGTCGAGCATGCGGCAGAACCAGTACAGCGCCCCGTCCGGATCGGAGCCGCGCACAGACTTGTGCAGCGCGCTGATCTGGTCGTAGAAGGCATCGCCACCCTTATCGAAGCGGCGCAGGTTTTCCGACAGCGCAGACGCCAGCAGCGCCTCGTCGATCACCGGGGCGGTATCGCCGTCGGCCTGTGCACGCGCCGCGCGCGTCACGATCTCGACGTTGTTGAGCAGCTTGCGGCCATCGCCATCGGCAGAAGCGACGATGGCGTCGAGTGCGGCGGGCGTCCACTCCAGGCCGCCCAGCTCTAGGCGGGCGCGCTCGGCCAACTGCTTGAGCTCGTCGTCCGACAGGCTCTTGAGCACGTACACCGCGGCACGTGACAACAACGCGCCGTTCACCTCGAACGACGGGTTCTCGGTGGTCGCGCCGATGAAGGTAAACAGCCCGCTTTCCACGTGCGGCAGGAAGGCATCCTGCTGGCTCTTGTTGAATCGGTGCACTTCGTCAACGAACACCAGCGTGCGGCGGCCGTTGGCGCGAAACTGCTCGGCGCGCTCGACCGCCTCGCGGATGTCCTTCACGCCCGACAGCACCGCAGACAGCGCGATGAACTCGGCATCAAAGGCGTGCGCCATCAGCCGCGCCAGCGTGGTCTTGCCCACGCCGGGCGGGCCCCAGAGGATCATCGAATGCGGCTCGCCGGAGGCAAATGCCACGCGCAGCGGCTTGCCCGGCCCCAGCAGATGCTGCTGGCCGATCACATCATCGGCGGAATGCGGGCGCAGGCGTTCGGCCAACGGCATGTGGGCGGGCGCGTCCGGGAAGAGAGAAGCAGAAGCGTTCATGCGAGGGATTGTCGCAGAAACCGGGCGCGGCCCCGGCGCCCCGCTCCCGCACCGCACGCTCAGTTCGACGCGCGCTGCGCCAGCCCCATGAATTCCTTGGCGGGCAGCGGGCCGTGGCACGACTGCGTGCCGTCCGACTCGCGCAGCAGCAACCACACGCTCTCGCTACCCGGTGGCTGAATCACAAACGGCTTACGCAACGCGGCCTCAGGAATACGCGGGTCTTGCGCATTGGGCAATGCGACAACCTGCGCGGCATGTCCCTTGACCAACGCGGCGCATTCCGCATCCGATAGCTTCGTGACCCGCAGGAAATCCTTGTTGACCAGCACCTCCGGCAGCACGGTGTCGGGCGCGGTCAGGAACGAATCGACGTCAAAACGGGACGCACCCGTGGAGGCGCATCCCGCAAACACCACCGCTGTGGCGGCAACAACGGCTGCACGCTGCAGCGATGTGGTGAACGGCAAAGGCATGGTCGGTCTCCCTATCGAAAACCGGCCCCTACGCGTTATTGCTTGATAACGTCAGCCCCCTTGGGCGGCACGAAGCGGAACGCGTTGGCCGGCAGTTGTAGATTCTTCTGAATGTTCGAGAACGTCAGCAGCGTGGTGTTCCCGAAGGCGTCGCGCAGCTCCATTCCCTGCAGCTCACCACTGCGGAAACCGATGGCGATGCGCTCGAACTGCGTGTCCTTCGCCTTGGGCGTGAGTTCAACCCAGTCGATGCCGTCTTTTGTCCCGCCTTCCTTGAGCGTGAAGTTCTTGGCAAGGTCATTGCTGCCGAACAGGATGGCGGCCGGGCTGGAACCGAGCGATGCATCAAGCTTGCGCTCGGTCACCTGGCTCAGGTCCTTGTCGTAGATGTAGAGCGTCTGTCCATCTGCGGACAGTTGCTGCTCATACGGCTTCACATAGCGCCAGACAAAACGGCCCGGGCGCGAGAAGGAGAAATCACCGCTGGAGGTGCCAGCCAGACGCAGCGGGTTGCCATTGGTGCCGCCCTTGACCTGGCGCTGCACGAACTCACCACGCGCGGTGGTGACGTTGCTCACGAAGGCGTTGAGCTGCTCGACCGCGCCCGCATAGGCACCGGCCGACCACGCCGCCAGCGATACCAGCCCGGCGGCCATCAGGTGACGTGCTTTCAACACAAACATAGGAATCCCGGTTTTCAGTTGATCTTGTTGTTAGTGGCCGGCCGCACCCGAACATTCCGTCGATGCGGTAACGCGATGTAACCGCAACATGCACGCAGCGTCATTCCTCTTCGACGACGTTGCCGTTACGGTTGGGCGCCAGAATTTCGCGGTTGCCGTTGCCGGACATGGCAGAGACGAGGCCCGCCTTTTCCATGTCTTCGAGCAGGCGCGCGGCGCGGTTGTAGCCGATGCGCAGGTGGCGCTGCACCAGCGAGATCGACGCACGGCGGTTCTTGAGCACCACGTCGACGGCCTGGTCGTACAGCGGGTCTGCTTCGCCGCCGCCAGCGCCAACGAGGCCTGCACCACCGCCAAAGCCGTCGCCGCCACCCTCGCCATCGACCACGCCGCCTTCGAGGATGCCCTCGATGTAGTTCGGCTCGCCTTGCGATTTGAGGTTGTCCACCACCCGATGCACTTCGTCATCCGACACAAATGCGCCGTGCACGCGCACCGGCAAACCGGTGCCGGGCGCGAGATACAACATGTCGCCCATGCCCAACAGCGCTTCGGCGCCCTGCTGGTCGAGAATCGTGCGCGAGTCGATCTTGCTGCTGACCTGGAAGGCGATCCGCGTCGGCACGTTGGCCTTGATCAAGCCGGTAATCACATCCACCGACGGCCGCTGCGTCGCCAGCACCAGGTGAATGCCGGCGGCACGCGCCTTCTGCGCAATCCGTGCGATCAGCTCTTCGACCTTCTTGCCGACCACCATCATCAGGTCAGCCAGTTCGTCGATCACGATCACGATCATCGGCAGCTTGTCGAGCGGCTCCGGCGCATCGGGGGTCAGGCTGAACGGGTTCGGAATCTTCTCTTCACGCGCGGCGGCTTCTTCGATCTTCTTGTTGAAGCCGGCCAGGTTGCGCACGCCCATCTTGCTCATGAGCTTGTAGCGGCGCTCCATCTCTCCCACCGCCCAGTTCAGGGCGTGGCCCGCCTGGCGCATGTCGGTCACGACCGGGCACAGCAGGTGCGGAATGCCTTCGTAGATGCTCAGCTCCAGCATCTTCGGGTCAATCAGGATCAGGCGCACCGCATCGGCCTTGGCCTTGTAGAGCAGCGACAGGATCATCGCGTTGATGCCGACCGACTTACCAGAGCCCGTGGTACCGGCCACCATGCAGTGCGGCATCTTGGCGAGATCCGCCACCACCGGCTTGCCGGCGATGTCCTTGCCCAGCGCCATGGTGAGCTGCGAAGCGCTCTCGTTGTAGACCTGCGAACCGAGAATCTCGGACAGGCGCACGGCCTGACGCTTCGGATTCGGCAGCTCCAGGCCCATGAAATTCTTGCCCGGAATCGTCTCCACCACGCGGATGGAGACCAGCGACAGCGAACGCGCCAGGTCCTTCGCCAGGTTGACGATCTGACTGCCCTTCACGCCCGTGGCCGGCTCGATTTCGTAGCGCGTGATGACCGGGCCCGGATAGGCCGCCACCACCTGCACTTCCACGCCGAAATCCTTGAGCTTCTTCTCGATCAGGCGCGAGGTGAATTCCAGCGTCTCGGCACTCACGGTTTCCACGACGGTCGGAATCGGGTCGAGCAGCGCCAGCGGCGGCAGGTCCGAGTCATGCATGTCGACAAACAGCGGCTGCTGCTTCTCGCGCTCCACGCGGTCGCTCTTGACCACGGCGGTCGGACGCACGATCTGCACCGGCGGCGATTCTTCAATGCGCACGCGGCGGGTTTCGACCACCTCTTCGCGCTCGACCTTGGCTGCTTCGCCGATGGCACGGTCCTGCTTGTTCTCGCGGCGCGTCTTGAAGCCGACAAACAGCATCTCGACGCCCGCGCCGATCTGCTCAGCCAGGTTCAGCCACGAGAAATGGAAGAACAGCGACAGCCCCACCGTAAACATCAGCAACAGCACCAGCGTGCCGCCGGTAAAGCCCAGCGAATGCTGCATCGCCCCGCCAATCAGGTCGCCCAACACCCCGCCCGGCGCCCGCGGCAGCTTCATATGCATGCTGTACATGCGGATGGCTTCCAGCCCCATGCTGGAGGCCAGGATGAGCGCAAAGCCGATCCAGGTGACGCTGGCGTCCACGCGTGGCATGGCCGAAGTTGCCCGATTCGGTGGCAAGCGCTCATCCGACATCAACTCTCGCCAGCCACGCCAGACGCGGCGCACCAGCAGCAACGCCCACCAGTAGGCGGAGGCACCAAACACGAACAGCAGCAGGTCTGCTAGCCATGCCCCCACGCGCCCGCCCAGGTTGCGGATCTCGTCGACCTGGCTGGCGTGGGTGAAACCGGGGTCCGCACGGTTGTATGACAGCAGGATGATCAGGAAGGCGATGGTCACCGCCAACAACAGGAACCAGCGGACCTCGCCCAGCAGGCGCCCAATGCGGGACGGCAGCGCGGCGGGGTCGGTACGGGTTGTCGGGGTGGTGGAAGCTCGGGCCATGCGGGAGACGGGTGCGCCGCTTGGGCGAGCCCGCGCGGCTTAAAGACAGCACAAATACGATGCCAAGGATTGTAACGCGCCCCTATCACTGCCATTGGAATTTACAACCGGGCGGACGAGGGGGTGCCACTTTATAATGTCGCCCGTCACCCTCACCTACCCTGCGCGGCGGTCGCTTCACCCCTCGCGCCGCGCAACTACGGAACGCATCATGGCAAAACACGCAAAAGTGCTGATCCTCGGCTCCGGCCCCGCTGGCTACACGGCCGCCATCTACGCCGCCCGGGCCAACCTGAACCCGGTGCTGGTTACCGGCCTGGCCCAGGGCGGTCAGCTCATGACCACCACCGACGTGGAAAACTGGCCCGCCGACAAGGAGCACCTGCAAGGCCCCGAGCTGATGCAGCGCTTCCTGGAGCACGCGGAGCGGTTCAACACGGAAATCGTGTTTGACCATATCCACACCGCGCACCTGAATGAAAAGCCGATCCGCCTGATTGGCGACTCGGGCGAGTACACCGCCGACGCACTGATCATCTCCACCGGCGCCTCGGCCCAATACCTGGGCCTGCCGTCGGAAGAGAAATTTGCCGGCCGCGGCGTGTCTGCCTGCGCCACCTGCGACGGTTTCTTCTACAAGGGCCAGGAAGTGGCCGTGGTGGGCGGCGGCAACACCGCTGTGGAAGAAGCGCTGTACCTGGCCAACATTGCCAGCAAGGTCACGCTCATCCACCGCCGCGACAAGTTCCGCGCCGAGCCGATCCTGATTGACCGCCTGCACGAGCAGGAGAAGAAGGGCAAGATCGAGATCAAGACCAACATGGTCCTCGACGAGATCCTCGGCGATGACTCCGGCGTGACGGGCGCCCGCCTGAAGGGCACGCACGAGAACGAAGGCAAGACCGAAGAGATCAAGGTGGCTGGCGTGTTCATCGCCATCGGCCACAAGCCGAACACCGATCTCTTCAAGGGTCAGCTGGAAATGAACGAGACCGGCTACATCCGCACGCAGAGCGGCCTGGCCGGCAACGCCACCGCCACCAACATCCAGGGCGTGTTTGCCGCCGGCGACGTGCAGGATCACATCTACCGCCAGGCCATCACCAGCGCCGGCACGGGCTGCATGGCCGCGCTGGACGCCCAGCGCTACCTGGAAGGCCAGGAGTAAGTCTCCTGCCCCCGGGTTTCCCGGGTTCAAACAACGCGGCCGATGGGACACCATCGGCCGTTTTGTCATGCGCGGCGCCTTCGTATAATCGACGCACGCTCCACCCTGATTCGCTTGCCCCGCCTGCTGCCATGAAACGCGCCCCTACGCCCGCCACCAAGCTCAGCCTGACCGACCTGGGCAAGCTGCGCGAACAGCTCAAGCACGAAACCGAGGCACGCGAGGCCGAACGCCAGCGCGCCGAAACCGCTGCGCGCAAGGCAGAAGAAGAGGCCAACGTGTTCCGCGCCAACGTCGGCGAGGTGAACGCGCTGCGCCAGAACAAGCGCGTCGAGCATCCGCGCAATCCGCCTGCCCCCGACCCCGTGCATTCACGTGCGGAAGACAAGCGCGTGCTGGATGCCTCGCTGTCGGACGAATTCGACGTCGACAACCTGCTGGAGACCGACGACACGCTCTCCTACCGCCGCCCCGGCATCGGTGACGACGTGCTCAAGAAACTGCGCCGCGGCGAGTGGGCCACGCAAGACCAGATCGACCTGCACGGCCTGCGCCGCGAAGAAGCGCGCGAAGCGTTGGCCGCCTTCCTGCGTCGCGCGGTGCAGCGCGGCATTCGCTGCGTGCGCGTGATCCACGGCAAGGGCCTGGGCTCGCCCGATAAGACACCGGTGCTCAAAGGCAAGGTGCGCTCGTGGCTGGTGCAAAAGGAAGAAGTGATTGCCTTTGTCGAGCCACGCAACACGGCCGGCGGCGCTGGTGCTGTACTGGTGCTCCTGCGCCAGCCGCACGGTTCCTGACGCGTTCATCTTCCCATCGCCCCCAATAACAAGAACAACACGCCCATGCACGTAACCCGCCTGCAGTTGGTGATGCACTGGATGGAGATCCTCGCGGTCTTCTCATTCGCCATCTCGGGGCTGGCTGAGGCGAAGCGGCGCCGGCTCGATGCCGTGGGCGCGTTCATCGTGGCCTTCCTGACGGCCTTTGGCGGCGGCACGCTGCGCGATCTATTGCTCGATCGCCGGCCTTTCTACTGGGTCGAGCACGAGCACTACCTGCTCGCGCTGTTCATCATGAGCCTGTTCGCCAACTGGGTGATCCGGCTGGTGAGCCAGCTTGTGTCCGACCGCGTGCTGATCGTGGCAGACGCCATCGGCATGGGCCTGTTTGGCGTGCTGGGTACACAACTGGCGCTGGATGCCGGCGTGCCGATCTTTGTGTCGGTGATGATGGGCGTGATCACGGCGGCCTTTGGTGGCCTGCTGCGTGATGTGGTCTGCAATGAGGTGCCCATGCTGCTGCGGGATAACCACCCGTACGCGACCTGCGCGTTTCTCGGGTGTTTCCTCTACGTCGGGCTGACGTTCACGGACCTGCTGCCGAGCGTGTCCGTCGTGATCGCCACGCTGGCGATCGTGATCGGGCGACTGGTGACGCTGCGCTGGAACATCACCTTACCGCGCTGATCGGTAGCGGCCGGCGCGAGCACGCCGGCCAGACAGGTCGCTTAGACCGCAGCTTCGTCCTTCTCGCCGGTGCGGATGCGGATCACCTGCTCCACCGGCATCACGAAGATCTTGCCGTCGCCGATCTTGCCGGTCTTGGCAGCCTTGACGATGGTGTCGATCACGTTTTCGACCTGGTTGTCGGCCACCACCACCTCGATCTTGATCTTCGGCAGGAAGTCGACCACGTATTCAGCACCGCGATACAGCTCGGTGTGGCCCTTCTGGCGGCCGAAACCCTTGACCTCGGTGACGGTCAGGCCAGTCACCCCCACGTCGGCGAGCGACTCGCGCACTTCGTCCAGTTTGAAGGGCTTGATGATGGCGGTGATCTGTTTCATGGGTGTCTCGCTAACTAGTTGGTGAGGTATTCAAGCGTCCAATAATACTGGAGCCGGTTAATGCGCACATCCTGGGCGATGCCGGCCACCGTTTGCAGCAGCGTCGGATCGTCGGGAAAGTTCTTCAGGACATCGTGCTCGCTGCCGTCACTTAAGGGGCGGCGCTGCCACGTGTTGCCATGCTCGTCGTTGTAGGCAACGGGCGTGCTGGAACCAAACACATACTGGTTATCAAACCACAGCACCCGCACGCCGGGCCCGAGCACGCGGTGCAGCCCTTCGACATGCTGACGCAGGTGCTGCAACGGCACGTGCGACCACCAGCAGCCTGCCGTCATCACCTCGAACGTGCCCGGTGCGAACGGCAGCGCATCGTTATCGGCCCGCACGAACGCCGCGCCCGCAATGCCCTTACCGCGCGCGATGCGCAACACGGTGTCGTTGTAATCCGCGCCGACAATGCTGCGCGCATCCGCCATCGCCTCGGTCCAGAAACCGGTACCACAAGCCAGGTCCAGCACCCGCGCGCCACGCGTCACGTCACGCACGCGCGCCTTCAACCACGCCAAATCACCCTGCCGCTCGGGCTTCGTATAAATCCGCTCGTATTCGGGGGCACGTTTGGCGTAGTAGTCGAGCATGGCGTCGGTGCTTATTCCTTGAACCGCGAGGTGATCGGGTACCGCCAATCGCGCCCAAACGCGCGCTGCGTCACACGCACGCCCACCGGCGCCTGACGGCGCTTGTACTCGTTGATCTTGATGAGGCGCACGATCTTCTGCACATCGGCTTCGGCAAACCCGGCGGCGATGATGTCGCTCACGCGCTGGTTCTGCTCCATGTAGCGCTGCACGATGGCGTCGAGCGCGTCGTACTCGGGCAGGCTGTCCTGGTCGGTCTGGTTCTCGCGCAGTTCGGCCGACGGCGCACGCGTCAGGATGCGCTCCGGAATCACTTCAGACAGCGTATTGCGGTAGCGGCACAGCCGATAGACCAGCGTCTTGAAGATGTCCTTGATGACAGCGAAACCGCCAGCCATGTCGCCGTACAGCGTGCAGTAGCCGACCGCCATTTCGCTCTTGTTGCCGGTGGTCAGCACAATGCGGCCAGACTTGTTGGACAACGCCATCAGCAGCGTGCCGCGGATGCGCGCCTGGATGTTTTCCTCCGTCGCATCTTCCGGCAGACCACGGAATTCTTCCGCCAGCGCGCCCCTGAACGCATCGAACATGGGCGCGATGGGGATTTCGTCGTACTGCACGCCCAAGCGGGCAGCCATGTCGCGCGCATCCACCCACGAGATATCGGCCGTGTAGCGCGAGGGCATCATCACCGCGCGCACGCGATCGGCGCCCAGCGCATCGACGGCAATCGCCAGCACCAGCGCCGAATCCACGCCGCCCGACAGGCCGATAATCGCGCCCGGGAAACCGTTCTTGCCGAGGTAATCCCGCACACCCAGCTTGAGCGCCTCGTACACCTGCGCCTCCAACGAGGCTTCCGGCACGATCGTGCCGGGCAACGCCTTGCCGCCGTCGAACTGCACGGTGCCGACGCCCTCGACAAACTGGCCCATCTGCACGACCACCTTGCCCTCGGCATCGAGCACGAACGAGCCACCGTCGAACACGAGCTCATCCTGGCCGCCGACCAGGTTCACATACACATGCGGCAGGCCCGACTCCTTCACGCGCGCACCGATGATGCGTTCGCGCAGGTCTTCCTTGTCCAGGTGATACGGCGAGGCGTTGGGAATCAACACCACCTGTGCGCCGGCAGCCTTCGCGTAAGCCGTGGCCGAGGGGTACCAAGCGTCTTCGCAAATGATGATGCCGAAGCGTGTGCCGTCCACCTCGAACACAAAGGGTTCGGTGCCGGGCTGGAAGTAACGCTTCTCGTCGAAGACTTCGTTGTTGGGCAATTCGAGCTTGTTGTACCGGCCGACCACACGGCCGTCCACAGCCACGGTCGCGCTATTGGTCGGTTTAGGCAGCACGCCGGGCGCTGGGGCTTCCAGCGAGATCTGCGGGTGCCCGATCAGCACGTGCAGGCCCGGGAAGGCCGCCAGCTCGGCGATGAGCGCATCGAGCGCACGCGCGCTGGCATCGATGAACGCGGGGCGCAGCAACAGGTCTTCGGGCGGATAGCCGGTAAGCGACAGCTCCGGCGTGAGGAGAATGCGCGCACCAGCCTGGTGCGCCTCACGCGCAGCGGCGACGATACGGGCAGCATTGCCGGCGAAATCGCCGACGGTGCAGTTGATCTGGGCGAGAGCGACAGTGACGGTCATGGGGGCAATATGGGATGCAAGCGCAGCACCCCGGGCTGGAATTAGAATCGGCGGCATGACTTCCCGCCCCCTTGTTCCCGAGCCCGAAACCCGCGCCGGATCGCAGCATTATCGCATGCGGCTTGTGACCGATCTGCGCGACATCGGCCGCGACGCGTGGGACGCCCTGCTCGGCCAGCAGCCCGAGGCGACGCCCTTCCTGCGCTACGACTTCCTGCACGCCCTGCACGAGAGCGGCAGCGCATCGCCCGACACGGGCTGGTCGCCGCAATACCTGACGTTGTGGGAAGACGGTGCACACGGAGAAACGCTGGCTGCCGCCGCGCCGCTGTATGTGAAGGGCCACTCCTATGGCGAGTACGTCTTCGACTGGGCCTGGGCCAACGCGTATGCGCAGCACGGGCTGGAGTACTACCCAAAGTGGCTGTCTGCCATCCCCTTCACGCCGGTGCAGGGCGCTCGTCTGCTGGCGCATAGCGCCGACGCGCGCGCTGCACTGCTCGACACGTTGCTGGCGGTGGCGCGACAAAGCGAGTTGTCCTCGCTGCACGTGCTGTTCCCGACCACGGATGAGGCCGAACAGATGCGCGCCGCTGGCATGTTGCTGCGGCACGGGGTGCAGTTTCACTGGTGCAATGCGGGCTTCGGCAGCTTCGACGATTTTCTTGCCGCCTTGGAGCAGAAGAAGCGCAAGAACATCCGCGCCGAACGCCGCCGTGTGCATGACGCCGGCATCACCTTCCGCCACGTCCCCGGCGCGGCGGCCACCGATGCCGACTGGCGCTTCTTCCACCGTTGCTACCGCACCACCTACCGCGAGCATCACTCCTCGCCGTACCTGAACCTGGAGTTCTTCCGCCAGATCGGCCAGTCGATGCCGGAGAACCTGCTGCTGGTAATCGCCTCACGCGCGGGCAACGACATCGCCAGCGCGCTGCTGGTGGTCGATGCACGGCCGGAAGCGTCGGTCATGTACGGCCGCTACTGGGGCGCGATCGAGCATCACCCCTGCCTGCACTTTGAGACGGCGTACTACCAGCCGCTGACGTACTGCATCGAGCACGGCATCCGTACGTTCGAGGGGGGTGCTCAGGGTGAGCACAAGATGGCACGCGGCTTTGAACCGGTGGCGACACTGTCAGCGCATTGGCTCGCGCATCCGGGCTTTGCCGATGCCGTAGGCCGGTTCCTCGACCGCGAGACGGCCGGCATGGAAGCGTATCTGGACGAACTGACGGACCGCTCGCCGTTCAGGCAGCGTCCGGAGTAAACAACCGGGGAAAGGACCGCGAAGGCCGGGGAGACGGCGTCTGCCACAACGGCGGACGCGAAACAGCTTAGCGTGCGGCCAGCTTCTGTGCGGGGACCGGGCACTGCGCCGGGCAGGCACCCGCAGTCGGCAAGGCGCCAGCCGGCGCGACACCACGTTCGCCAGCATGCGCCGCATCGGCCGGGCCAGCAAGCAACGCCCACACGGTAAAGGCGATCATGGCCATGAGAGAAAGCACGGGAACGGCAACGGTCTTGTTCAACATCGCAGTACCAGGGGTTGGAGTCAAACTTGTCCGGGAGTCTAGAGGCGCCGTTTCCGACGGGCAAATGAGCGTTACTTAAATCTCTGTATAGCGGGATTGCGTCGCCCCTTCATGCATTACATGAAGAAACACCCCGGAGAATGCATGATGCGATATTCGCTCGCCACAAATGGCTGCACCATGCGGGTTGGTGGGTAGTGCGACATTGCAGTCATTTCGACCCTCCAAACAAAAAATCCCGGCCATCCTTACGGATGCCGGGATTTTCCTGCTCAGGCGTACAGCAAATTCGTCAGGTGTCTTACTTCTTATAGTTGGCCACGCCGTCAACGATTTCCTTGTGGGCTTCTTCAATGCCGCCCCAGCCTTCGACCTTGACCCACTTGCCGGCTTCCAGCGCCTTGTACTGCTCGAAGAAGTGCTTGATCTGATCCAGCAGGTTCTGGCCGATGTCGGACAGGTCCGTCATGTGCGCGGTGGCGGGGCTCAGCTTGTTGACCGGCACGGCGACCAGCTTGGCATCCACGCCGGACTCGTCCGTCATCTTCAGCATGCCCAGCACGCGGCAGCGCACCACGCAGCCGTGGATCAGCGGGAACGGCGTGACAACCAGCACGTCCACCGGGTCACCGTCGCCCGACAGCGTCTGGGGGATGAAGCCGTAGTTGGCCGGGTAGCGCATGCCGGTGCCCACGAAGCGGTCCACGTGCAGCATGCCCGTTTCCTTGTCGGCTTCGTACTTGACCGGGTCGCTTTGCGCCGGAATCTCGATGATGACGTTGAAGTCGTTGGGGATGTCCTTGCCCGGCGAGACGTTGTTGAAGCTCATGGAAATGCTCCGGAATGCGCGAAGTGCGTAAAAACGCGACGCAAATGGTTGAAAAAAGGTCAAAAACCGTCGGCGGGCATTATAGCCCCTGACGCCCGGCAACCCTGGCGCACCCGTGCGAAAATCGCGCGTTGC
Source organism: Ralstonia sp. AU12-08 (assembly GCF_000442475.1). Classification (NCBI taxonomy): domain Bacteria; kingdom Pseudomonadati; phylum Pseudomonadota; class Betaproteobacteria; order Burkholderiales; family Burkholderiaceae; genus Ralstonia; species Ralstonia sp. AU12-08. The sequence continues at coordinate 70,501 of NZ_ASZV01000031.1, forward strand.
CGATCTTCTGCAGGAACCCCCCATGCACGCCCAGCACTTCATCGCCAACCGCTTGATGTCGCCCGATTCGGGCATGCGCATCAAGGTGTTCGACCCGTCCGACGGCCAACCCTTTGCCGAGATCGCACGCGGCAATGCCACCGACATCAGCGTGGCCGTGCACGCCGCGCGGCGTGCCTTTGAAGGCGTCTGGGGCCAGTTACCCCCCGCCGAGCGCGGCCGGCTGCTCATGCGCGTGGCCCTGCGCCTGGCCGATCACGAAGAAGAGCTCGCCCGCCTGGAAGCCCGCGACACCGGCAAACCGATGCGCCAGGCCCGCGCCGATGCCCGTGCCATCGCCCGCTACTTCGAGTTCTATGCCGGGGCCGCCGACAAGCTGCACGGCCAGACCATCCCCTATCCGGCGGATACCACCGTGCTGACCGTGCGCGAGCCGCATGGTGTGACGGCGCACATCATCCCTTGGAACTACCCGATGCAGATCTTCGGGCGCAGCGTGGGCGCCGCCTTGGCTGCGGGCAACGCCTGCGTGGTCAAGCCGGCCGAAGACGCTTGCCTGTCGATCCTGCGCGTGGCCGAACTGGCTGCCGAGGCGGGGCTGCCCGATGGCGCACTCAACGTCGTGACCGGCTACGGCCATGAGGCGGGCGCAGCACTGGCGGCGCATCCGGGCATCAACCATGTGTCGTTTACCGGGTCGCCGGAAACGGGCAAAGCCATCGTGCGCGCGGCGGCTGAAAACCACGTGCCCGTCACGCTGGAACTGGGCGGCAAGTCTCCGCAGATCCTGTTTGCCGATGCGGATCTGGAAGCGGCGATCCCGGCGGTGGTCAACGGCATCATCCAGAACGCGGGGCAGACCTGCTCAGCCGGCAGCCGTGTGCTGATCGAGCGCAGCATCTACGAGGCGGTGCTCGATCAACTGGCCACGGTATTCGAATCGATCAAGGTCGGCCCCGCATCGCTGGATCTGGATTGCGGCCCGCTGATCAACCCGAAGCAGCAGCAACGGGTGTGGGATTTCGTCTCGGATGCACAGCACGCCAACATTCCGGTGATGGCGCAAGGGCAGGTCGTGCCGGAGGCGCCGGAGACCGGCTACTACCAGGCGCCGATGCTGTTGCGCGACGTCCCGCACACGCACCGCCTTGCGCAGGAAGAGGTGTTTGGGCCGCTGCTGGCCGCCCTGCCCTTCGACAGCGAGGCCGAAGCCCTGACACTCGCCAACGGCACGCCGTACGGGCTGGTGGCCGGCGTGTGGACGCGCGACGGCGGACGGCAGCTTCGCCTGGCGCGCAAGCTCAAAGCCGGCCAGGTCTTCATCAACAATTACGGCGCAGGTGGCGGCGTGGAGCTGCCCTTCGGCGGCACGGGCCAATCGGGCCACGGGCGCGAGAAAGGCTTCGAGGCGCTGTACGGTTTCACCACCTTGAAGACCATCGCCATCCGCCACGGCTAGAGCAACACAAACCACACAACACCACGAGGAGACACCATGCGGCTTGCGGGCAAGATCGCCATCGTCACGGGCGCGGGTTCGGGCTTTGGCGAGGGCATCGCCAACACCTTTGCCCGTGAAGGCGCACGCGTCATCGTCAATGACTTGAACACCGAGGCCGGGGAGCGCGTGGCCGATGCCATCCGCGTGGCTGGCGGCGATGCGCATTTCGTGCATGCCGACGTGTCGGATGGTGATTCGGTCGCCAAGCTGCTGGGCGCCACACTTGCGCGTTATGGCGATCTGCACATCGTCATTAACAACGCCGGCACCACGCACAAGAACAAGCCGCTGCTGCAGATCACCGAAGACGAGTTCGACCGCGTGATGGCCGTCAACGTGAAGAGCATCTACTGGACGGCGCGCCACATGGTGCCTCACTTCCGCGAGCGCGGCGGCGGTGTGTTCGTCAACGTGGCGTCCACGGCGGGCGTCCGGCCGCGGCCGGGGCTCGTTTGGTACAACGCCAGCAAGGGGGCCGTCATCACGGCCAGCAAAGCGATGGCGGCCGAGCTCGGCCCGGACAAGATCCGCGTGAACTGCGTGAACCCGGTGATGGGCGCCACCGGCCTGATCGAGCAGTTCATGGGCATGCCCGATACGCCCGAGAACCGTGCGCGCTTTCTGGCGACGATTCCGATGGGGCGGCTGTCTACGCCGCAGGATGTGGCCAATGCCTGCTTGTACCTGGCCTCGGATGAGGCGGAGTTCATCACCGGCGCGTGCCTGGAGGTGGATGGCGGGCGCTGCGTATAGTCGTCACTGCGAACCCTGCAGCAGGGCAGCTTGGCAGGGCCTCGCGAGAAGGCGCAGAATGCGGTGGCGGTTTTCCGGGCCGATGTTGGTGACGAGGAGCAATCGGCCTGAACTCATAACAACTCAGGAGACCCGATGGCCCTCACCACTCCACCGCTGGGTAGCGCAAGCACCCTGCCCCAATCTGCAAGCGACTTCGAAGAAGCCACCTACCGCAAGGTGACGTGGCGCCTGGTTCCGTTTCTGCTGCTGTGCTACGTGGTCGCATATCTCGACCGCGTGAACGTCGGCTTTGCCAAGCTGCAGATGCTCAACGACCTGAAGTTCAGCGAGACCATCTATGGGCTGGGCGCAGGCATCTTCTTCATCGGCTACTTCCTCTTCGAGGTACCGAGCAATGTGATCCTGCATCGCGTGGGGGCACGCATGTGGATCGCGCGGATCATGATCTCGTGGGGCCTCATCTCGGCGGCCATGATGTTCGTGACCACGCCGGCCATGTTCTACGTGATGCGCTTCCTGCTGGGGCTGGCCGAGGCCGGTTTCTTCCCGGGCATCATCCTGTACCTCACCTATTGGTATCCGGCGCAGCGGCGCGGGCGCACCACCACGTTCTTCATGACGGCGGTGGCGCTCTCGGGCGTGATCGGCGGGCCGCTGTCGGGCTGGGCGATGACCGCCTTTGCAGGCAAGTACGGTCTGGCCGGCTGGCAGTGGATGTTCCTGATCGAGGGCATTCCGTCGGTCATCGTCGGCGTCGTGGTGCTGCTCTATCTGGATGACCGCATCAGCCACGCCAAATGGCTGACCGATGATGAAAAGGCCCTGCTCACCCGCAACATTGCTGCGGAAGACGCAGAGAAAGAGGACCCGCCTATCGGCACGGTCCTGTCCAGCCCGCGTATGTGGCTGATGAGCGGGATCTACTTCACCTTCGTGATGGGCTTGTATGGCGTGAGCTTCTGGCTGCCGACGCTCATCAAGCAGACCGGTGTAGCCGATCCGTTCTCGGTGGGCTTGCTGACGGCGATTCCGTATGGCGCGGCCGTCATCGCCATGATCCTGGTCGCCCGTAGCGCAGACCGCACGCGCGAGCGCCGCTGGCACATCGCCATTCCGGCCGTGGCGGGCGCGATTGGGCTGGTGCTCTCGGCCGTCTGGCACACCAACACCACGCTGGCGATGGCGGCGCTCACGCTCGGCACGATGGGCATCCTGACCACACTGCCGCTGTTCTGGAGCCTGCCGACCGCGTTTCTGGCCGGTACGGGCGCAGCGGCGGGCATTGCGCTCATCAACTCGCTGGGCAACCTGGCGGGCTTCATCAGCCCCTATGCCGTGGGCTGGCTGAAAGACGCTACCAAGAGCACCGATTCCGGCATGTACATGTTGGCTGCATCGATGGTGCTGGGGGCGATCCTCACGCTGTCGGTGCCGGCATCGAAGGTGAACAAGTAGGCATCACCCGCACCACGAAACCCAGGCAACAAAGAAAAGGCCGGGATCTCCCGGCCTTGTTCATTTCACGGCAAGCAATGCGCTCTGCCGGTAGTGGCGCTGGGCCTCTTCCGGCCGCTCAGTTTGCTCGTACATCTGCGCGAGCGCCAAGTGCGCATGGGCACGCAGGTTGCCGTGGTGATCGGCATCTGCATACTTCAGCGCCGACTCCAGGCTCGACTGCGCCTTGCCCCAGAGCTGCTCCTTGAAGCAGAGCATGCCGAGCGTGTAGAACAGGTCCGCATCCACCGGATGCTGGGCGAGCCATTTCTCTGCTTGCTGGATCAGCGGCAGCGCCTTGCCGGGCACCGCACAATCCGCATAGCGGCGGATCAGGCGGCCATCCCAATGCGCTTTCAGGCCTTCTTCGACGATGCGCTTGGCGTCATCGGTACGGTCCAGCTGCGCGAAGTACAGTGCGGCCAGCGAGGCAATGCGCGGCGAGCGGCGTTCCTCCGCAGTCAGTTCACGCCAGAAGGCGTTGAGTGCGTCGGCGTCGTGGCGGCGTTCGGTCAGCAGCGTCTCGCACGCCATCTGCTTGAGGCGCGCGGCCAGCACGGTGTGGATGGCATTGCGCTTTTCCAGCGCGCGCGTCAGGCGCAGCACCTCATTCCAGTTCTTAAGGTGCTGATGCGCACGCAGCGCAATCCGCTGCGCTTGAATCTGCCGCGCCCCCTGCGATTGCAGTTGCGCGATCCTCTCCAGCGCACCCTCGGCGTCGCGTGCATCGACCAGCAGTTCCGCCATCGATACCAGCTTGGCCTGTTCGCGATCCGGCGACTTCACCTCGGCCATCCACGCATCGCGGCGCTCGGTTTCCTGCATACGGTGCGCAGCGCGTGCACCGATCAGTGCCGCAGTTTCGCGCTGTGCCTCCCAGGCCTGGGCTTCGCGCGCCTGACGCTCGGCGTGGCCGAAGCGGCCCGCAAACAGGCTTTCCATCGCCTCGCGCAACGCAGCGGAAGCCTTCAGGATACGGTTGCGTTCACGATACGCCGCAGCACGCGCCGGCATGCCCGCCACATGGTGGAACAACCGCATCACCAGATGCAGCACGACAAACGTCACCAGCAACGCGGCCAGCACAAAGTTGAGCGACATCTCCACCCGGTACGGCGGGTAGAACAGCACGACATTGCTCAGATTGAGTTCGGTAAACAGCGCCAGCCCAACGGCGGCGGCAAACAGCAGCGCAATCCAGAATACCCAGCGCATGCTCACTCCTTGCCCTGACCGCGCGCAGCGGCAAGACTGTCGGCCAGCGTCGGCACCTCCAGCGTGCCGACCGTCGTACGCACCTGCGCCAGCAGGTTCTGCACCGCAGTCACACGCTGCGATTGCGTGTCGAAGTAGCGCGCGAGCAGCGTGTCGGCGCGGCCCAGATCAGCGCGGAACACAGCATCGTTGCGCGAGAGCAAGGCCAGACGCGCGTTCATCAGGCGCAGCTTGAGGTTTTCGCGCAGGAACCACGCCTGATCCGACGACAGCAGCAGCGCCTCGGTCTGATCCACACGGCGCACCTGCACGATCTGGCCCAGCTCATCACGCACGCCGCTCCACAAACGACCCCACCAAGCACGCACGCCGGCCGACCAGCCTGTGCCGGCTTGCGTCGATGCCGCCGGCGCCGACGCCGATGCAGCCGCCACGGCCTTGGCATTCTTTGCCGGACGCGCCTTCGGTGCCTGCGCGGCCTGCTCCGCATCCAGCGGCTGGGCCGACGACACCAGCGGCAACGTATCGACCGCGTTGATTGCATCGTCCAGGCGGATGGCCGCGCCACTCAGGTCAATCGACGGCATCGCCTTGAGCTTGGCGATATCGCGCGCCACGGCGCGGCGCACGGCGTTGAACTGCGGCTTGTTGAGCGATGCCAGACGGGTGTCGACGGTCTGCAGCGCGGCCAGCGCACCGCTCACGTTGCCGGTGAGCTGGAGTTGCTCGGCAGCGACTTCAATCGAGCGCTCGATCTCGGATCGCTGCCAATCGTCGCGGTTGCGCAGCAGATCCTGGCTGGCCTGCTCCAACGCGCCCTGGCGGTCGCGGGTTTCCGTCGTGCGGGCATCCAGCGCGCCGAACTTCTGCTGCAACTGGCCAACCGCGTCCCGGTCTGCGCTGGAAAGCACGCGCATCTCTTGCGCCAGTGCTTCGTTCTGCTGTCCGCGCTGGCGGATCTCACGGGCCAGGCGCTCGTTGCGCACCTGCAGTGCAGCCACTGCAACCACGACAACGGCCAGCACGGTCCAGATCAGCCAGCCGCCGCGTCGCGGTGCATGGTTGACGGTCATGGTGGGCGCGAACGATGCGGGTGCTGGGGCGGGCGCCGGACTCGGCTGGGCAGCCGCGGGCTTCGCGGCGGGAGCGGACGAGGGAGCGGAAGTCTGCGTCACAGTGGGAGAAGAAGGAGAAGTATTCGATTCAGCCGGTGCCGGAGCGGACGGCGTCGGTACGGGCGCAGGCACCGGGCCGGCCCAGGCCAGGACCCCGGCAAGCAGGCGATCATCGCCGGCACCAGTGAGCTTCACATCGCGAAAGCCCAGCGACTCGGCTTGCTCAACAATGCGCGCATGCGGCGCAAAGCACGGTGCGCCGTGCAGCGTATTGACCTCGGCGGGTGTCAGGTTGGCGCGCGCCAGATCGTCGAGATTGCGTACCGCCTCGGAACTGGTGAGCGTCCAGGCATGGCGGGTGGCAAGCACGGCGCGCAGCGCAGCCCAAGCGGCGGCATCGGGCACAGGCACGCTGCGGCGGTAAGCCTCCACCGTACGCACCGAGACGCCAGCCTCGCGCAGTTGGTCGGCCAACCATTCACGGCCACCGTTGCCGCGCACGATCAGCACCTCGCGGCCGCTGAGCGACGGCACATCCAACCGCGCATACAGGGCTTCGGAATCCTGGCGGGCGTCGTCGGCGTGGGTGTCGGGTCGGATCACGCGATACGCGGGCGGTGCAACGCCGTGCGTGGCCAGGGCCTGCGCACTCGCGGGGCCCACTACCGCCACCGGCACTTCCTGCGGCCAGCGGAAGCCGTCCGGCATGGCGGCAAACGCCTGCTGTACGGCATTGGGGCTGACGAACACAACCAGCGCATAGCGCGAAGGATCCCCCAGCGCGGCGCGCAGGTCGTCCAGATTCGGTGTCGGCGCGATGTCGAGCAGCGGGAACTGGTGCGTGCGCAGGCCGTGGCGTTCCAACGCCGTCACCAGCATGGGTGCCTGCGCGCGCGGACGCGTCACCACCACCACGGGCGCGGTGGTGGCCAATTCGGCGGCCGCGTTGGCGGCCGAACCGGCGACAGATGGCGCGCTGGATGAGGGTGGCAAGCGATCGTCCATGGCGAGCCGTGGAAGTTAGGTAGCGGGCGGGGCGTCGGCGCCCAGCATGGCGAGAATCTCACGCGCGCCGCCGTTCAACATCTGCTGGGCGACCTGTACACCGAGCGCGTCAGCCTCGGCTGGCGTGGACGGCGTGGCTTCGCCATCTGCGGCGAGCTTGCGGGTGCCATCCTGCGAGGCAACAAAAGCACGCAAACGCAGCGTGCCGGACTCCGACCACTGTGCAAACGACGCCAGCGGTACCTGGCAAGAGCCGCCCAGGATGCGGGACACGGCGCGCTCCGCGGTCACGGCCAGCGCGGTGCGCATGTCATGCAGCGGCGCGAGCGCGGCCTGCACGTCAGCACGATCGGCGCAGATCTCAATGCCCAGCGCACCCTGCCCCGCGGCCGGTAGCGATTCCTCCGGCGCGATGGTCGAACGGATGCGCTCAGCCAAACCCAGGCGCTTGAGCCCGGCGGCAGCCAGAATGATGGCGGCGTAGTCACCACGGTCGAGCTTGCCCAGACGCGTGTCCAAATTGCCACGCAACGGCTGGATGACCAGATGCGGGAAACGCGCGCGCAGCGATGCCTCGCGGCGCAGGCTGGACGTACCCACCACGGCACCGGCCGGCAGCGCGGCCAGATCGGCGTAGTCGTTGGAGACAAAGGCGTCGCGCGGGTCTTCGCGTTCGAGTATGGCCGACAGTGCGAAGCCTTCCGGCAACTCCATCGGCACATCCTTGAGCGAATGGACGGCCAGATCGGCACGTCCCTCGGCCAGCGCGACTTCCAGTTCCTTCACGAACAAACCTTTGCCCCCCACCTTGGCGAGGGAGCGATCGAGAATCTGGTCGCCGCGTGTGGTCATGCCGAGGATGGACACGTCGCACGCGGGATAGTATTTTTGCAATGCAGCACGCACGTGTTCGGCTTGCCAAAGTGCAAGCCGGCTTTCGCGCGAGGCGATGACCAGCTTGGTCGGCGCCTGGGCTGCAGGAGTCGTTGCAAGCTGGGATTCGACAGAAGTCGGGCGGGCGGTTGAAGACATGCGGCAATGGTAGCACGCAGCTTTTTCGCCACAGACCGACTATCACGTTGAAATGATGCAGAAAAGAGGGCCCTTCAGGCACCTTACCCACCCGACCTAGGAGACATCAATGACGCAGCCCGCCGCGCGCCGCGCTTCCTCGCGCGCGACCCCCGCCCGCAAGGCATCCGCCGTGCCGCCCAAGACCAGCAAGATCGCCAAGGCCGCAGCAAAGCCCGCCAGCAAACCCGCTGCCAAGGCCACGCCCAAACCCAATGGCGCGGACGAGGCCAACGGTGCATCACTCGGTCCAACCTCACGCCGCTCGTCGGGCAGCGCTGCGGCCAAAGATCAGCCGCTGAAAGAGGACATTCGCTTCTTGGGCCGCCTGCTGGGCGACGTGCTGCGTGAACAGGAAGGCGGCGCCGCCTTCGAAACCGTCGAGACCATCCGCCAGACCGCCGTGCGCTTCCGCCGCGACGGCGACCGCCAGGCTGAGCAGGAACTCGACCGGCTGCTCAAGGCGCTCTCGCGCGAACAGACCAACTCGGTGGTGCGCGCGTTCAGCTACTTCTCGCACCTGGCCAACATTGCCGAAGACCAGCACCACAACCGCCGCCGCCGCGTGCACGCGCTGGCGGGCTCCCCGCCGCAGCCGGGCAGCATGATGCGCGCCCTGCTGTCGGTGGCCGATGAAGGTGTCTCCGGGGAGGCGCTGCGCCGTTTCTTCGACAAGGCGCTGATCGTGCCGGTGCTGACCGCGCACCCGACTGAAGTACAGCGCAAGAGCATTCTGGATGCGCAGCGTGAAATCGCCCGCCTGCTGGCCGAGCGCGACACGCCGCTCACCACGCGCGAGCGCGACCGCAATACGACGACCCTGCGCGCGCACGTGACCAAGCTGTGGCAGACGCGCATGCTGCGCACCACGCGCCTGATGGTGGCCGACGAGATCGAAAACGCGCTGTCGTATTACCAGACCACCTTTCTGCGCGAGATTCCCGCGCTGTACCGCGAGTTGGAAGAAGACGTCGCCAGCGTGTTCCCGCGCCGTGGCGCACGTGGCGAGCCGACACCGCTGCCGGCCTTCTTCCAGATGGGGTCCTGGATCGGCGGCGACCGCGACGGCAACCCCTTCGTCACTGCAGAGACGTTGCGTGACGCCGCGCAAAAGCAGGCGAGCGTGATCCTCGCGTGGTACCTGGAAGAGATCCATGCGCTGGGCGCCGAGCTGTCGATGTCCACGTCGCAGGTGGACGTGAGCGCCGAACTGCTGGCGCTGGCCGAACAGTCGCCCGATCGCTCTGAGCATCGCGCGGACGAGCCGTACCGCCGTGCGCTCATCGGCGTGTATGCGCGCCTGGCCGCGACGTGCCGCGAGCTGACTGGCGAAGATGCCGGCCGCCACGCCGTCGGCCCCGCCCCGGCCTACAACAACGCAGAAGAACTGCGCGCCGACATCCAGATCGTCATCGATTCGCTGGCGGCGCACCACGGCGAGGCGCTGGCCGATGCGCGCGTGACCTCGCTGGCGCGTGCGATTGATGTGTTCGGTTTCCACTTGTCGTCGATCGACTTGCGACAAGTGTCGGATGTGCACGAAGCGACCGTCGCCGAATTGCTGAAGGTGGCAGGCGTGGAAGGCGCGTACGCGGCATTGTCGGAAGCCGATAAGCGCACGCTGCTGCTGCGCGAGCTGCAACAGCCGCGTCTGCTGACGCTGCCATTCCACACGTACAGCGAGCAGACCACGTCGGAGATCGACATTTTCCGCGCGGCGCGCGAGGTGCGTGCCCGCTACGGCAACCGCATCGTGCGCAACTACATCATCTCGCACACCGAGACGCTGTCTGACCTGCTGGAAGTGATGCTGCTGCAGAAGGAAGCCGGCATGTTCCGCGCGAACGCCAATGGCGCTGGCGCGGGACTCGACGTGATGGTGATCCCGCTGTTCGAGACCATCGAAGACTTGCGCAACGCCCCCGAAATCATGGGCGACCTGCTCGCCCTGCCGGGCTTTGACGCTGTGCTGGCAGCGCAGGGCAACGAGCAGGAAGTCATGCTCGGCTATTCGGACTCCAACAAGGACGGCGGCTTCCTCACCTCCAACTGGGAGCTGTACAAGGCCGAGCTGGCGCTGGTGGAACTGTTCGAGCGCAAGGGTGTGCACCTGCGCCTGTTCCACGGCCGCGGCGGCACGGTGGGCCGTGGCGGCGGCCCGACCTACCAGGCCATCCTGTCGCAGCCACCGGGCACGGTGAACGGGCAGATCCGCCTGACCGAGCAGGGCGAGATCATCTCCAGCAAGTTCGCCAACCCCGAGATCGGCCGGCGCAATCTTGAGACCATTGTCGCGGCCACGCTGGAAGCCACGCTACTGCCCACGCGCAACCGCCCGAAGGGGCTGGAAGAATTCGAGGCCGCCATGCAGGCGCTGTCGGACAATGCCTTTGCCGCGTACCGCAACCTCGTCTACGAAACCCCGGGCTTCAAGGACTACTTCTTCGCCACCACGCCCATCACCGAGATTGCGGACCTGAACCTCGGTTCGCGCCCCGCGTCACGCAAGCTGATGGACAAGAAGCACCGCAAGATCGAAGACCTGCGCGCGATTCCGTGGGGCTTCTCGTGGGGCCAGTGCCGCCTGCTGCTGCCGGGCTGGTTCGGCTTTGGCAGTGCGGTGCAGCAGTGGCTGGATGACGCCGGCAGCGAGAAGGCCCGCGCCGCACGCCTGGCCACACTCAAGCGTATGCACAAGCAGTGGCCGTTCTTTGCGAACCTGCTGTCGAACATGGACATGGTGCTGTCCAAGGCCGACCTGAACGTGGCTTCGCGCTACGCGCAACTGTGCGACGACCGCAAGCTGCGCAAGGCGGTGTTCTCGCGCATCTCGGCTGAGTTCACGTTGACCGAGCAGGTGTTGGCGAGCATCACGGGGCAATCGGAGCGGCTGGCCGACAACCCGTTGCTGGCGCGCTCGATCAAGAACCGCTTCCCGTACCTCGACCCGCTGAACCACTTGCAGGTGGAACTGCTCAAGCGTTTCCGTTCGGGCAAGGCCGGCAGCGACGATGCGCGCGTGCGGCGCGGCATCCACCTGTCGATCAACGGGATTGCGGCGGGGCTGCGCAATAGCGGTTAAAGGCGAGCGGTTGATTACACAGCCAGCGCGGTAGCGGCGGGGCGACGGCTGATCCAGGCCATCGCCATCGCACCGGCGTAGGACAGCGTCATCAGTCCGAACACCGTTGGCGAGGCGCGCATCAGATCGGGGACCACCGTGACGACCGCGCCTGCCGCTGCCACGCCCAGCAGGCTGCCGGTCTGCCGGGCGGCGTTGAGCAAGCCCGACGCCGTGCCGGCCAGCTCGCCGGGTGCCGCCGAGAGGATGGTGGACGTCATGGGCGCGATGGCCAGCGCGGTACCACCGCCGTACGCCATCATCACCACACTGATCAGCCAAAGCGGCGCATGTGCAGTCAGCGCGGCCGACGTTGCCAGCAAACCGACGGCACCGATCGTCAGGCCGCTCAGCATCATGGTGGGCGTAGAGAAGCGCGCCATCAGCTTGCCCGCGAAGATGTTGCCTGCCGACAGGCTCACGGCCATTGGCAGCATGACCAGACCGGTCTGGCGTGCGCTCAGGTGTTCAACGTTCTGCAGATGCAGGCTCAACGCGAACAGCGCACCGTAATAGCCGAAGTTCAGCAGGAAACCTACGCCGTTGACCGCGCCCAGCGTGCGATGCGCGAGCCATGACAACGGCACCAGCGGTGCAGGCGCCCGGCGCTCGGCCATCACGAACAGCGCACCAGCCACCACCATCAGCAACGCTGCACCCCACACCCACGGCGACTGTGCGCCGCGCACCGGCCATTCAATCGCCGCAAAGCACAGCGCAGCGAGCATCACTGCACTGGTCACCTGCCCCGCCCAGTCGAACGGCCGGGCGCGTGCCGGCTGCACGTGACGCACGATCACCCATGTGCCCAGCATGCCCACCACGCCCAACGGCACGTTGATGAGGAAGGCGCTGCGCCAGCCGTACGTGTCGACCAGGATGCCGCCCAGCGCCGGGCCCACGGCAGCAGCCGTTGCCACGATGGCGCCCCACAGGCCGATCGCCCAGGCGCGCTCGCGCGGGTCTTCAAACGTACTGCGGATGAGCGACAGCGAACTCGGCAGGAACATCGCCGCGCCCACGCCTTGCAGAATGCGCGCGGCAATCAGCGTGACAACTGAAGGCGCCAGCCCGCACCCGGCCGAGGCCACGATGAACACGGCCATCCCCGCCATGAAGACGGTGCGCGCGCCGATGCGGTCGCTCAGCAAACCACCGGTGAGGATGAAGGCAGCGAAGGCCAGCGTGTAGGCATCGACGATCCAGGCGAGCTCGGCGACGCTGCTGTGCAGGCTGTCGCGCATGGCGATCAGCGCCACGTTGACGACGGTGGTATCCAGCACCGCCATGAACACCCCCGAGGTCAGGATGGCCAGCGTGGCGTTGCGGCGCCAGCGGCTGAGATCCGCAGCGGGCGATACGACAGGAATGGTGTTGCAGGAAGACATGAGGGAACCGTTTGGCAGTGTCATGCGACCCAGTGTAGGCTTGACCGAGCATGCAAAAAAGCAGCGTTTTTGCATTGCAGCACAGCAAAAATGCATCACCCGCCAATCGTCATCCGGAGCCAAACGTGAACTGGGACAACGCCCGCATCTTTCTGGCCGTAGCGCGCACGGGCACGCTGCGCGGCGCGGCGCAGCGCCTGGCTGTGGATCAGGCCACGGTCGGCCGCCGCGTTGCCGCGCTGGAGGGCGAGTTATCGGCCAAGCTGTTCCTGCGGACATCGACCGCGCTGGTGCTCACCCCCGCCGGTGAAGCGCTGATCGGCCCGGCCGAAGCCATGGAACAGGCCGCGCACACCATCGAACGCCGCATCGCCGGCACGGACGAGCAGCTTGCCGGCACCATCCGCGTGGCGACCACCGAGACGCTGGCCGCCACCTTCGTGCTGCCCGCCATTGCGCAATTGCGGCAGCAGCACCCCGGCATCGACATCGTGTGCATGACCTCCAAGAGCATCGCCAACCTGACCAAGCGCGAGGCGGATGTCGCGGTGCGCACAGTGCGGCCAGACTCGCCGGACCTCATTGCGCGCCGTATCGCTCAATTGGAAACCGGCATCTACGCCAGCCGCAGCTACGTGGCCGCGCGCGGCATGCCCGAAGAAGGGACCGCGTTTGCGGGACACGACCTCGTGCTCTATCCCCGTAACGAGGTGCCGTGGATGTGGGAAGACCTGTGCGGCGAGCCGATCTCGCGAGGCCGCGTGGTCCTGCAGAGCAGCTCGGCCATGACCGTCTTCGAAGCCATCGTGGCAGGCATCGGCATCACAGAACTGGTCTGCCACCGCGCGGAGACCAACCCGCAACTGGTCCGCGTGCTGCCAAACCGCCGTGACACGCAAGACGTCTGGCTGGTCACGCACGCCGATCTGCACAAGACCGCACGGGTGCGCGCATTGATGGATGCCATCGTCAACGTGTTCTGCGCCTATAAAAAACCCGCCACGCCGCAACGAGCCCAAACGGCATGACGGGCAAGCCATCCGCACGGTACGCCGAGCGGACGCTGCAAAAATTTCCGGCTCAGGGCTCAGACAACAAACGCCCCCGGCACCGGGTCCTCACCCAGCGCGGACAGCAGCACCGCCCAGTGCATCGCCTCGTCGCCCATGATGCTGGCGGCGGCCTTGGTCAGGTCGCGCGTGTAGAAGTTCGGCATCACACCCAGGTAGGCCGAGGTGGCGCCCTTCTCCAGCCCGGCGGCAAAGCGCAGCACGTCGGCCTGCGTCTTCAACTGGCTGACCGGGAAGTTGTATTCCGCCACCGTCTTCTCCATGACCGGCGTGCCGCCCAGCTTGGATACGGTGCCGGCCAGCACCTGCGCATGCGCCTTGTGGTGCCCCTGGAATTTCACCGCCGTGGCCAGCACCGGCTTTTGCAGCAGGCCGCTTTCGGCGCCCACCTGATACGCGGCGATGGCCTGATACTCCAGCCCGAGCGCCACGTTCAGGATGGCGATGTCGTCCTTCACACTGCCCGATTGGGTCTGTGCCCAGGCCGGCATCGACTGCCCGAGCGACACCGCCGCCAGCGAGCCCAGCGCCATCAGCCCCGGCGCGCGCAGCAATACGCGGCGGCGCACATCGATGCGCGGGTTGTCTCCATCCAACAGGTCCATCTCTTTGATCGTGTCCATCGTCGGTCTCCTTGCATGTGGGGAAGAAGCGCGACCCGCATGGTGCCGAGGTGCGGCCGTGGTGCGGATCGCCGGCGTTTGTCCAGCGCCTGACCGCTTATACGGAGGGCTCGTCTGATTGGATGCAAACCGGGAGCAAACCACAGCGCCGCCCACGTGAATTCCCACAACGGCCCCAGTTTCTTCCTACACTTTGGGCAGACCTCTCCACAAATCGCCCCGTGCTCACCTTCCAGCGCACCACCGAACACCACGCCGAGCAAGACGACGATCCGCCGTCAACCGCAGCAGGCCGCCCGCAAAGCGCCGATGCGCAAGAGCTGGCCGCACTCCTGCAACGCGTCGGCTTGGGCGACCGCGACGCCCTGCGCACGCTCTACACGCGCTGCGCACCGAAACTGTTTGGCCTCGCGCTGCGTATCTTGGTCAGGAAGGATTGGGCGGAGGACGTCTTGCAAGAAAGCTTCGTCAACATCTGGCGCCACGCTGGCGATTACCGCCCGCACTTGGCCGCCCCGATGACGTGGATGACCACCATCGTGCGCAACCGCGCACTCGATTGCCTGCGCCGGCAGCATGCCGAACGTGTGCAGGAATCCGTGCCGCTGGATGAAACGCACGCCGAGGTGCTGGCCGACCACGCTCCCGGCCCTGCCGACCTCGCGCTCGCCGGCCAGCAGGCACGCGCCTTGGCCGAATGTCTCAAGCGCCTGGACCCGAAGCAACGCGAGGTCATCTCACTGGCGTATCTGCGTGACCTGTCGCACAGCGAGCTGGCGCAAGCGCTGTCGCTGCCGCTGGGCACCGTCAAATCGTGGATGCGGCGCGGGCTCGACCGCCTGCGCGAATGCCTGGGAGCGCCGTGATGGATCTGCGCCGCCACCCTGATCTCGTCGATAAGCTGGCTGCCGAATACGCGGTGGGCACGCTGCGCGCGGGCGCCCGCCGCCGGTTCGAACAATGGATCCGCCGCCATGACGACGTTCGTGCGACCGTCGAACGCTGGCAACGCTATCTGGCCGACCTGCCCACACTGCAGCCGGCCACAGCGCCCCCGCCGGAAATCCTCAGCCGTGTGGAAGTGCAGCTCGGTTGGCGCGAACCCGCACCCTCGCCCAAGGCGCTCTGGCAAAAGCTTTGGGAAGGCACCGGCTTCTGGCGCGGTGCCACGGCGGTCGCAGCGATTGTCGCGGCGGTGGCGGTCGGGCTGAATCTGCGGCTGTCGGAGCAGTTGCGCGAGGCGCCCATCGCCAATGCCGTAGCCGTGCTGCAGGATGCACAGGCACAGGCCGCCGTCCTCGTCACCTGGGATGCGCGAACTGGCACGCTGTCGCTCAAGCGGCTGGATGCGACGCCGCTCACCACGGAACAAGCCCTGCAGCTCTGGGCGCTACCGCCCGGCGGGAAGCCGAAGTCACTTGGCGTGATCGGGCACCAGCGCGCAGTCCGGCTGACCGTGGCGCAGCCACTGCAGCAAGTGCCTGCTCTGGCCATCAGCGTGGAGCCGCGCAGCGGCTCGCCTAACCCAGACGGGCCGACGGGGCCAGTGGTCTTCAAGGGCGCGCTGATCGACAGCACGCTGTAGCCGGCATGCCCGCACTGAGGCCGATAGGCCCGCCGGGCGATATAATCGCGGTTTCCTGAATTTGCGGCTGGCACCCCTCGCCGGCCGCCCTCCTCCAGCTGTCCGCCCATGACCTCCCAACTCGCCAAGAAGGCTGAAGCGTGGTCCGCCCGCTTTAACGAGCCGGTGTCCGATCTCGTCAAGCGCTATACCGCGTCGGTGTTCTTCGACAAGCGCCTCGCGCTGTTCGACATCCAGGGCTCGCTTGCGCATGCGGCCATGCTCGCCAAGCAGGGCATCATCGCCGAGGCTGACCGCGCCGCCATCGAGAAGGGCATGGCGCAGATTCGCCAGGAAATCGAAGCCGGCACGTTCGAATGGAAGCTGGACCTGGAAGACGTGCACCTGAACATCGAAGCGCGCCTGACCGCCATGGCGGGCGACGCCGGCAAGCGCCTGCACACCGGCCGCTCGCGCAACGACCAGGTCGCCACCGACATCCGCCTGTGGCTGCGCAGCGAGATCGACAACATCGTCGGATTGCTCAAGGCCCTGCGCGGCGCGCTGCTGGACCTGGCTGAACAGCACACCAACACCATCGTCCCGGGCTTCACGCATCTGCAGGTCGCACAACCGGTGGTGTTCGGCCACCACCTGCTGGCCTACGTCGAGATGTTCACGCGCGACACCGAGCGCATGCTCGACGCCCGCAAGCGCGTCAACCGCCTGCCGCTGGGCGCCGCCGCGCTGGCCGGCACGAGCTACCCGATCGATCGCGAATTCGTCGCGCAGCAACTCGGCTTTGACGGCGTGTGCCGCAACTCGCTCGATGCCGTGTCCGACCGCGACTTTGCCATCGAATTCTGCGCCGCAGCCGCGCTCGTCATGACGCACATCTCGCGCTTCTCTGAAGAGCTGGTGTTGTGGATGAGCCCGCGCGTCGGCTTTATCGACATTGCCGACCGCTTCTGCACCGGCAGCTCGATCATGCCGCAGAAGAAGAACCCCGACGTGCCGGAACTCGCGCGCGGCAAGACCGGCCGCGTCAACGGCCACCTGATCGCCCTGCTCACGCTGATGAAAGGCCAGCCGCTGGCGTACAACAAGGACAACCAGGAAGACAAGGAACCGCTGTTCGACACGGTCGATACCGTGGTCGACACGCTGCGCATCTTTGCCGACATGGCGACCGGCATCACCGTCAAGGCCGACGCCATGCGCGCCGCCGCTCTGCAGGGCTACGCCACCGCCACCGACCTCGCCGATTACCTGGTCAAGCGCGGCCTGCCCTTCCGTGACGCACACGAAGCCGTGGCCCACGCTGTGCGTGCCTGCGACGATCTGCGCTGCGATCTGGCGGATCTGTCGGTTGCGCAACTGCGTGACATCAGCGGCCTGGGCAAGGAAGGAGAAGAGCGGGCCAACCTCATCGGTGACGACGTGCACGCTGTGCTGACGCTGGAAGGTTCGGTCGCTTCGCGCAACCACATCGGCGGGACGGCGCCGGAGCAGGTGAAGCAGGCCATCGCGTTTGCACGCGCTGCGCTGGCCGAGTAATCCGCGTCACACGCTCCAAACAAAAACGCCGCGCTGATTTGCGCGGCGTTTTTGTTTGCTCCCTGCAACCGGGGAAGATGCCGAAAAGCGTAGCGAGCGGTTCAAGGTTGGCCCGAGAAGTGCAGCCGTACATGGGTACGGCGAGCATCGCAGGGCCAAGATTGAGCCGCGCAGTAGCTTTGCGGCGTCTTCCTATCGCACGCAGTCGACGAAGTAACCCGTCTTGCCGTCGATTTCCTCTTCCACTAGGCCGTGGATATCGGTTTCGAAGCCCGGGAACAGCTTGTTGAACTCACGCGCAAACTGCAGGTACTGCACGATCGTCTTGTTGAAGCGCTCGCCAGGGATCAGCAGCGGAATGCCCGGCGGATACGGCGTCAGCAGGATGGCAGTGATGCGGCCTTCCAGGTCGTCGATCGCCACGCGTTCGGTTTCGCGGTGGGCCATCTTGGCCCAGGCGTCCGACGGCTTCATCGCCGGTTCCATGATCGACAGGTACATCTCGGTCGTCACGCGGGCCACGTCGTTGGCCTGGTAAACGCTGTGGATGCTGTCGCACAGCTCGCGCAGGCCGATGCGCTCGTACTGCGGGAACTGGCGCACGAACTCCGGCAACACGCGCCAGCACGGCTGGTTGTTGTCGTAGTCGTCCTTGAACTGCTGCAGCTCGGTCACCAGCGAGTTCCAGCGGCCCTTGGTGATGCCGATGGTGAACATGATGAAGAACGAGTACAGACCGGTCTTCTCGACGATGATGCCGTGCTCGGCCAGGTAGCGCGTGACGATGGCGGCCGGGATGCCCGAGTCGCTGAACTTGCCGTCCACGTCCAGACCCGGGGTGATGATGGTGGCCTTGATCGGGTCGAGCAGATTGAAGTCTTCTGCCAGGTTGCCGAAACCGTGCCAGCGCTCGTTGGCCTTGAGCATCCACGCTTCGCGCTCTTCAATGCCTTCGTCCGACAGGTCGTTCGGGCCCCAGACCTTGAACCACCAGTCGTCGCCCTTGCCGTTGCCGCCATTCGTGCCAACGTACTCCTGCTCCACCTTGCGCATGGCGCGGCGGAAGTCCAGCGCTTCGGCAATGCTCTCTTCCACCAGTGCGGTGCCGCCCGGCGCTTCCATCATCGCCGCGGCCACGTCGCACGAGGCAATGATCGAGTACTGCGGGCTCGTCGACGTGTGCATCAGATACGCCTCGTTAAAGCGGTACGTATCGAGCTTGCGTGTCTCCGAATCCTGCACGAGGATCTGCGAGGCCTGCGACAGACCGGCCAGCAGCTTGTGCGTAGACTGCGTGGCGAACACCAGCGCGTCCTTGCTGCGCGCGCGGCCGTGGCCGATGGCGTGCATGTCCTCGTAGAACGGGTGGAACGACGCGTGCGGCAGCCAGGCTTCGTCAAAGTGCAGCGTGTCGATTTCGGTCGACAGCATGTTCTTGATCATCTCGGCGTTGTACAGCACGCCGTCGTACGTACCCTGCGTGATGGTCAGGATGCGCGGCTTCTTGTTCTTGGCCTGGCTGGCAAACGGGTGATCGGCGATCTTCTTGGCAATCGTCTCTGGCTCGAACTCGCTCTTCGGAATCGGGCCGATGATGCCGAAGTGGTTGCGCGTCGGCATCAGGAACACGGGAATCGCGCCCGTCATCATGATCGCGTGCAGGATCGACTTGTGGCAGTTGCGGTCCACCACGACGATGTCGCCGGGTGCCACGTTGGCGTGCCACACCATCTTGTTCGACGTGGACGTGCCGTTGGTCACGAAGAACATGTGGTCCGAGCCGAAGATGCGCGCAGCGTTGCGCTCGGATGCGGCCACCGGGCCCGTGTGGTCGAGCAGCTGGCCGAGTTCTTCCACCGCGTTGCAGACGTCGGCGCGCAGCATGTTCTCGCCAAAGAACTGGTGGAACACCTGCCCCACCGGGCTCTTGAGGAACGCCACACCACCCGAGTGCCCCGGGCAGTGCCACGAGTACGAGCTGTCCTGCGCGTAGTCGATCAGCGCCTTGAAGAACGGCGGCGGCAGCGAATCGAGGTAGTTGCGCGCTTCACGGATGATGTGTCGGGCCACGAACTCCGGCGTGTCCTCGAACATGTGGATGAAGCCGTGCAGCTCGCGCAGCACGTCGTTCGGCAGGTGGCGCGAGGTGCGCGTTTCGCCATACAGGAAGATGGGGATGTCGGCGTTGCGGCGGCGCACTTCAGCGACGAAGCTGCGCAGGTTTTCGACCGCTTCCGGCTCCGGCTTGTCGTTGTCCGGGTTGATGAACTCGTCATCGTCGATCGAGACGATAAAGGTCGACGCGCGGCTCGACTGCTGCGCGAACGAGGTCAGGTCACCATAGCTGGTGAGGCCCGTGACCTCCATGCCCTCTTGCTCGATGGCCTGGGCCAGCGCGCGAATACCCGACCCGGAGACGTTCTCGGAGCGGAAGTCCTCGTCGATGATGATGACGGGAAAGCGGAATTTCATCGTGGTTCCTTGACAGATGAAATAGAAGACACCGCTCCGGAAACTCGGAAACGGACTACAAAAACTAGGTCTTGGGCAGCGTCACACCGTGCTGGCCCTGGTACTTGCCGCCGCGGTCCTTGTACGAGGTTTCGCACTCCTCGTCGCTCTCGAAGAACAGCACCTGCGCGCAGCCTTCGCCGGCGTAGATCTTGGCGGGCAGCGGCGTGGTGTTCGAGAACTCCAGCGTCACGTAGCCTTCCCACTCGGGCTCGAACGGCGTGACGTTGACGATGATCCCGCAGCGCGCGTACGTGCTCTTGCCCAGACACACGGTCAGCACCGTGCGCGGGATGCGGAAGTACTCCATCGTGCGGGCCAGCGCGAACGAGTTCGGCGGGATGATGCACACATCGCCCTTGAAGTCGACAAACGACTTCTCGTCGAAGTTCTTCGGATCGACGATGGTGCTGTTGATGTTGGTGAAGATCTTGAATTCGTCGGCGCAGCGGATGTCGTAGCCGTAGCTCGACGTGCCGTAGGAGACGATGCGGCGCCCTTCGGATTCGCGCACCTGACCGGGCTCGAACGGCTCGATCATGCCGTGCTGCTCGGCCATGCGGCGGATCCACTTGTCGGATTTGATGCTCATGGAGCGTCCAGATACCTTGGATGAACAAATGGGGGCAGGCTTCGCGGTGCGAAAACTGTCCCCATTTGGTCACGCCGGTGGCCGGGCCCGGCGGGGTGATCCCTTGGGTGATCCCCGTTTGGAACGCGGATTGTACTCCCAAACCTGTGACGGAAAACCCCGCGCCGGACGCAGACTTGCCTGGGCCTGAACGACCCGCTCAGCTGCCCGACCCCACGGCCTGCGGCAGCTCGCCGCGCGGGCCAACCACCTTGGCCATTTCCGGCTCGGCCACAAACCGGTCGCGGCCGGTATAGAGCAGGAAGTGCCGACCAGTGCACCGCGCAAACAGGGTCAGGTTGACCCGCAGCGCCATCTGGTGACCCATCTGCGTGACACCCGAGCGCGTGAGCAGGAACGGAATGCCCATTTGCGCACCCTTGATGACCATCTCGGAAGTCAGGCGTCCGGTGGTGTAGAAGATCTTGTCGCTGCCGTCCATGCCTTCCAGCCACATGCGGCCGGCAATGGCATCCACGGCATTGTGGCGACCCACGTCTTCAATGAAGATCAACAGCTCGCCACGCGCATCGAACAACGCGCAGCCGTGCACAGAACCCGCCTGTTTGTAGATCGACTGCTGCAGGCGGATGGTGTCGACCACGCGGTACAGCGTGGTTTGCGTGATGCGCGCCTCGGGCGGCAGGTGGATGGTGTCGATCTCGTCCATCAGCGAGCCGAACACGGTGCCCTGCCCGCAGCCGGTGGTGACGGTGCGGCGTGAAGTCTTCTCGTCCAGGTCGGCAATGCCAGCGCGGGTGGTGACGGCAGCCGATTCGGTTTCCCAATCGACCTGCACCGACGCAATGTCTTCGATGCTGCTGACGAGTCGCTGGTTGCGCAGATAGCCGAGCACGAGCGCTTCGGGTGCACCGCCCAACGTCATCAGCGTGACGAGTTCGCGCTTGTCCAGATAGACCGTCAGCGGGCGTTCTCCGGGGATGTATACCTCGCGTGCGCGGCCCAGCTCGTCGAGCACTTCAACCTCGTCGAGCAATGGAACAGAAGCGTTGGTCAGTTCGGGGCGCAGCGGCATCGGATCTTCGTCCAAACAAAAATGCGCACGGCAAGCGTGCGCATGGGCATGCGGCTGGCGCCCTCTTTCTCAAGCGGGCGCCGCGTGCGGGCTCAGGTCAGTTGGCCACGATCACGCCGCAGGCGATGCGCCCGCCGGAATTGCCGGTGGGCTGGGTTACATAGTCATCCTTGCCAGCATGGACGACCAGCGCATGGCCGACCAGGCTGGTCGGGCCGGGCGAGAGCGTCACGCCGGAGAGGGTGATCGAGCCGACGGCCTTGCCGTTGGCATCGGATTGCAGCATCGGGATGTCGCCAGCATGGTGCGGCCCGCTGACCGGGTTGCCGTGTTGCTGGCCAGTCGGGTTGAAGTGGCCACCGGCGCTCATGCCATCAGCCGAGGAGCAGTCGCCCTTCTCATGCACGTGGAAACCGAACATGCCATTGGCCGGCAAGCCGGAAATATCCACGGCCATGGCAACCCGATTGTCGCCTTGCTGTGCCAGCTTCACGCTGCCTTGCACGGTACTGCCGCTCTTGGGCGCCAGCACGGCCGAAGCCGCCATGGCCGAGTCAGCCGCCTTGGCCGTCGAGCCGGTATTCGATGCGCAGCCGGCCATCAGGCCGATCACGGCGAGTCCAATCGCGAGTTGCTTCATGTGTCACCTCCAGTCAGGGTTCACTTGCGAGCGGACGATTGTACTGCCGGATGATGAACTCGCAACATGGCCGCTGCGTCAACCTTTGGCAACAGGCGCCGATGCGGCTGGCGTCGGCGGCACGAAGGGCCCCGGATCGGCACACGCCGTGCCCGGCTGCGTATGTGCGCCCTTGCCACCAGCCTGGTAAGCCGCTGCGGTTTTGTCTTGTGCTTTGCACAATTGGAACGCCGCCACTTTGTCGCTCCAGGTTGCCTTGGCTTTGTCCACTTCAGCCTTGGCCTTCTGCTCTTCGGTCGGTGCCGGCAACTTGGCAGTGGCCAGCCCACTGGCGACGCACAGCGCAGCCGCAGCAAGCGTCGTACCTACGACACGTGTCATCGTGAAAACATGCATGGAGAGATTCCTCGATTCGGTGGCAGCCGGGCGCATCACGACTTGGCTGGCTGCTCGCTCGGTGCCGGCGGCGCCGGTGGCTGCGAGCGCTGCGCCGGGATCTTGCCGGCCTTGATGTCGTCATACCAAAGCTCGTGGTGCTCCTTGGCCCAGGCCTCGTCGACATAGCCATCGCGCATGGCGCGGTAAGCGCCCTCCATGCCGATCGTGCCCATATAGATATGGCCCAGCGACATGCAGATCATGCCCACCGCCGCAATGGCGTGGATGATCTCGGCCAGCTGCATCGTGCTGCGGTAATAGTCCACGCCCGGGACAATGCGATCAAGCACCCAACCCGAGGCCGACAGGATCAGCCCGAACAAGACCAGACCGCCCCAGAACCAGAGCTTCTCGCCAGCATTGAAGCGATGTGACGGCGGCGCATGACCATCGCCAAACAGGCCGCCCCCCTTCAATATCCACTGCAGATCGATCCCGCGCGGCAGGTTGTCACGCACCCACATCACGAAGGCCACGATGATGCTGACCGTGAACAGCGGCCCGATCAGGTTGTGCAGATTCTTCAGCACATACGTCAGCCAGCCGAACAACTGGTGACCCAGGATTGGCAGCAGGAAATGCTTGCCCCACAACATGACGATGCCCGACACGCCCAGCGTGCCAAAGGAGATCGCCATGGTCCAGTGCACATAGCGCTCGGTCGGCGTGAAGCGCTCGATCTTGCGGCCGGTCGGCGTTTCCTTCAAAGGAATCGCCCCCTTCCACAGGAAGAAGCCGAGGATGACCAAGGGCACGAGCACCACCAGCCAGCCACCCCACACGGTGATGACACCGTTGCGGAACAGGCGCCATTTCTGCCCGGTGCGCTGGATCAGTACACCGGCTTCCAGACCGGGGATGCTGGCGTAATGCGCCTGGTCAGAATTGACCTCGCGCCAGACCGGCGCGTTGTTGCCGGGCTGCGTGGTGCGTCGCACAGTCTGGTCCTGTGCTTCCTTGGCCAGATCGCGCTTCTGCACATCAAACACGTTCTCCGAGACGATGTTGGAGAACGGCTGCGTTGGCTGCACAGCCGGGTTGACGGGCTGCGCGTCGGTGGCCGGTGCGCTGGCCGGCTGCTGCCCGCACGCCAACGCCGACGCACCACCCAGCAGCAACGCTATCGCCCAATGTTTCCAAGAAGTGCCCATGGACGGACCTCCGCTTGCGCGCGTCATGGCGTCTTGTTGTACTCGTTCTGATACTGGCCGCGCGCGCGAATCTGGTTCTGCCAGCTCGTGCGGTCACCGGGCGTCCAGTTCTTGGCCATGAACGGGTCACCGGGCGCGCCCGTGTAGGCGGGCGCATCGTCCTTGCGGTGCGAGGCGAAAGCGCTCTGTTGTCGCTCACCGCAGCCGGCCAGCAGCGTGGCCAGCGTACCGGCGATCACCACGATCGAAATCGTCTTCATGGCTAGTACGCTCCCGAAGTGGGCGTATCCGGTTTGGCCGGTGCCCCCTGCGCTGGGGCTGCGGGTGCAGCCTGCGCGCTCTTGCCGGCGCCGCCATAGGCCGTGCCCCAACCGAACAGGTCCGCGCCCTTGCCCCGCTTCATCACGCGGTTGCGCAAGATGTCGGAAATCACATCGCCGTCGCCGCCGAGCAGCGCCTTGGTCGAGCACATCTCCGCGCACAGCGGCAGCTTGCCTTCGGCCAGACGGTTGCGACCGTACTTCTCGAATTCTTCTTCGCTGCCGTTCTTCTCGGGGCCACCCGAGCAGAACGTGCACTTGTCCATCTTGCCGCGCACGCCGAAGGTGCCCTGGCTCGGGAACTGCGGCGCGCCGAACGGGCACGCATACGAGCAGTAACCGCATCCGATGCAGACGTCCTTGTCGTGCAGCACCACGCCGTCTTCGGTGCGATAGAAACAGTCGACCGGGCAGACCGCCATGCACGGCGCGTCGGAGCAGTGCATGCACGCCACGGAGATGGATTTCTCCGCGCCGATCATGCCGTCGTTGATGGTGACCACGCGGCGCCGGTTCACGCCCCAGGGCACCTCGTTCTCGTTCTTGCAGGCCGTGGCGCAAGCGTTGCATTCGATGCAGCGCTCGCTGTCACAGATGAATTTCATGCGTGCCATGTTGATCTCCCCGTCCTTATGCGAACCGCTCGATCTGGCAGACCGTCGTTTTCGTTTCCTGCATCATCGTCACCGCGTCATAGCCGTAGGTGGTGGCCGTGTTGATGGCCTCGCCACGCACGATCGGGTGGGCACCTTCCGGGTAGTAGTCGAGCAAGTCCTTGCCCTGCCACCAGCCCGAGAAGTGGAACGGGATAAAGGCGTGGTCGACACCCACGCGCTCCGTCACCAGCGCGCGCACCTTGATCTGAGCGCCGGTCGGCGTCTTGACCCAGACGAAATCGTTGTGGCGGATGCCCCGGTCGGCCGCGGCCTTCGGGTTGATCTCGACAAAGTTCTCTTGCTGCAGCTCGGCCAGCCACGGGTTGGAACGCGTTTCCTCACCGCCACCCTCGTACTCCACCAGGCGGCCGGAGGTGAGGATGATCGGGAATTTCTCGTAGACCTTGTTCTCGATATTGCGCTGCTGCACCGTCTTGTACAGCGTGGGCAGGCGCCAGAAGGCCTTCTTGTCGTCGTGCGTCGGGTACTTGGCAACCATGTCGGGCCGCGTGGAATACAGCGGCTCACGGTGCTGCGGAATCGCATCAGGGAAGTTCCACACGATGGCGCGCGCCTTGGCGTTACCGAACGGATGGCAGCCGTGCTTCATCGCCACGCGCTGGATGCCGCCCGAGAGATCGGTCTTCCAGTTCTTGCCTTCGGCAGCCTTCTTTTCAGCGTCGGTCAGGTCATCCCACCAACCGAGTTTCTTGAGGAAGACGTGGTCGAACTCAGGGTAGCCGGTGGTCAGGTCCGAACCGAGCGAGAACGAGCCGTCTTCCGCCAGCAGGTTGACGCCATCCCGCTCCACGCCAAAGTTGGCGCGGAAGTTCCCGCCGCCTTCCATCACGTGCTTGCTGGTGTCGTACAAGTTGGGCGAGCCGGGGTGCTTGAGCTCCGGGGTGCCGTAGCACGGCCACGGCAGGCCGAAGTAGTCGCCGGTGAGGTCGTAGCCCGTTTCCGGGTCCTTGCCGCCCTTGCAGCGCAGCGTTCGCACATCAAACAGATGCATGTTGCGCATGTGGGCCTTCAGGCGTTCCGGCGATTGACCGGTGTAGCCAATCGTCCAGTTGCCGCGGTTGATCTCGCGCAGCAGCGACTCGATCTCCGGCTCGCGCCACGTCATGCCGGCGCGCTTGTACTCGGTGATCTTGCAACCCTTGCTCAGCTCCTTGCCAAAGCCAAGACGATCGGCAAAGGCCTGCATGATGACGTGATCGGGTTGCGATTCGAACAGCGGCTCGATCACCTTCTCGCGCCATTGCAACGAGCGGTTGGACGCCGTGCACGAGCCCGACGTTTCGAATTGTGTGGCGGCCGGCAGCAGGTAGACGGCGCGGTTCGGATTCGGCGGTGAGCCATCAGCGGACGGCATATTGGCCATCGCCGCCGTGGCCGACGGATACGGGTCAATCACCACCAGCAGATCGATCTTGTCGAGCGCGCGCTTGATGTCCAGCCCGCGCGTCTGCGAATTCGGTGCGTGGCCCCAGTAGAAGACGGCGCGGACGTTGTTGTCCTGGTCGATCAGGTCATTCTTCTCCAGCACAGCGTCCGCCCAGCGCGAGACGGTGGTGCCGGATTTTTCCATCATCTCCTGCGAGGCGAAGCGGCCCTTGATCCAGTCGTAGTCGACATCCCACACCTTGGCGAAGTGCTTCCACGCGCCTGTGGCCAAGCCGTAGTAGCCCGGCAGCGAATCGGGGTTCGGGCCGACGTCCGTCGCGCCCTGCACGTTGTCGTGGCCGCGGAAGATGTTGGCACCGCCGCCCGACTTGCCGATATTGCCCAGCGCCAGTTGCACGATGCACGACGCACGCACGATGGCGTTACCGATGGTGTGCTGCGTCTGGCCCATGCACCACACCAGCGTGCTCGGGCGGTTCATCGCCATCATCTGCGCGACTTTGAACACCTGCGCCTCGGGCACACCGCACACCTCTTCGACCTTGTCCGGCGTCCATTTGGCGAGCACTTCTTCGCGCACCTTGTCCATGCCGTAGACGCGGTCGTGGATGTACTGCTTGTCTTCCCAGCCGTTCTTGAAGATGTGGTACAGCACGCCGAACAGGAAGGCGATGTCCGTACCCGAGCGGATGCGCACGTACTCATCCGACTTGGCCGCCGTGCGCGTGTAGCGCGGGTCGACCACAATGACCTTGCAGCCGGTTTCCTTGGCATGCAGCAAATGCAGCATCGACACCGGGTGCGCCTCCGCCGCGTTCGAGCCGATGTACAACGCGCACTTGGCGTTCTGCATGTCGTTGTACGAATTCGTCATCGCGCCGTAGCCCCACGTATTGGCCACGCCGGCCACGGTGGTGCTGTGGCAGATACGCGCCTGGTGGTCGCAGTTGTTGGTGCCGAAGAACGACACCCACTTGCGCAGCAGATACGCCTGCTCGTTGCTGTGTTTGGATGAACCGACGAAGAAGAACGAATCCGGCCCCGTCTCCTGGCGGATCGTCTGCATCTTGGCGACGATCTCATTCAACGCCTGCTCCCAACTGATGCGCTGGTAGCGACCGTCGACGAGCTTCATCGGCGTCTTGAGGCGGTATTCGCCGTGGCCATGTTCCCGCAGGGCAGCGCCCTTGGCGCAGTGCGCCCCCAGGTTGATCGGCGAATCGAACACCGGCTCCTGGCGTACCCACACGCCGTTCTGCACCACGGCATCCACCGAGCAGCCAACCGAGCAGTGTGAGCACACGGTACGGCGCACGACGATGTCGCCCTTCCCTTCCGCGGCCTGGGCCTCGCCCACCACCGATTTCTTCACCAGTGAGAGTTGCGTGGATGCCAGCCCCGCACCCACGCCAATGCCGGAGCGTTTGAGGAAGGTGCGGCGGTCCATGGTCGGCAACGCGCCGGCCAGGCTGCGCGCCAGGCTACCGGCGAGCGACGCTGCGCCCTGGCGGCGAGTAGGGCCAGATTGGGAAGCAGTCTTGGTGTCCTGTACCGCCGGTTTGCGGGTCAGAAGCATAGGGGTCACCTGAAGATGTGGGGTGCGTGCAATGACAACAGCGGGGCAAACGGGAGCGAACGCGCCCGTGTCAGATCCACGTTGTCTTGTAGTACTTGCGGATGTGCTCGCTCAGACGGTAGCCCGTCGCGCCATCATCAGCGGGTTCGGCCTGCGGCGTAGCGGAAGCGATTGGCGCGTGCGCCAGGTGGTTTGCCGTGGCGGCGGTGCCGGCAGCAGCAGCGGCGACGGCAGCGCCCATTAGAAAACGGCGGCGTGTCGGCGCGTTGTCAGCGGACTCCACGGAATCTGCTTGCGGACGGGCGTGAGGGACAGTGTTCGGACCTGGCATGTCGATGCTCCCCGGTTTCGGGAAACCGATGATCGAATCTAATAGGAATTATCCGACATATTTTAGAAGCAACTGTCGGGGAAAACCATGCCTGACACCCTCACCGACTGAGTTTTCTTAGGATTTGGCGACGATTTCTTTCAATCAGCACAAATTAAACCGCCCCGCCATGACGTGGGCGGGGCCTTGCTCTTGGCGGCATGCTTATTTCTTAGGCAAGTATCCGGCGTGCAGTCACGCCAATTCGAGCGCGAGCCGCTCGACTTCAAAAAACGCTTTGGCCAAACCCGCCGCATCGGCATAAAAGCGGGCACGTGGATGCTGCAACACAGCATCGCAAGCGGTGTCGACCCATGACGCCAGATGACGCTGGAAGAAGGCGCGCTGCTCCTCCACATGGGCAATGGCCGCATCGTCGCCGGCAATCAGATAACGCATGACCTCGCACAGGGTCGCGAGGTGGTCTTCGGTTTCGGTGATGCCTTCGGCGCGCTCCAGGCCGTAGCGGCGCAGGTCGTCGCGCAACACCACCAGCGGCTTCTCGTTGAGGAAACCGGCTTGGTAGTACGAGCCGTACAGGAACACTTCCGGCTTGCCGACACCGATGAACAGCTCGGTGTATTCGTCATCGGCCTGCGCCGCGGTGGTCTGGCCGGCACGCGCAACCAAGCGGCGCCAGGCCTGCGTGAGCGCGCTGCTGGCGGCGGCTTGCGCATCAGCCGGGTCGGCGTCGTTCTCGCTGGCGGGCTCCAGTGGCGCTGCCGCAATCCGTTGCAGCAAGTCTGCGTCCGGCGCGTGGAAGAACAGCGTCGCCAGCAAACCATAGAGGTCTGCGCGAGCGAGATCCTCCGCACTGTCGGTGGGCGTGGCGGTGCGTTGGAATTGCAGAGGCTTGGCGTCGGTCATGGGAAACAGAAACGGGATCGGGAGTTCGTTCTTCAGTGGGTGGTGCCCGGACGTTCGCCGCGCTCCATCATGTCGATCACGCGGCAGTCGCCGCACATCTTCAGGCGCTCGGCGGCGGCACCGGAGAATGCGGGATGCGCACCAAGCTTGGCCAGCATCGTGGTCACCATCTGTGCAGTGCCGAACGGCTTGCCGCAGCGGATGCAGTGAAACGGCTGCGTCTCGTTCAGCGTGACAGGCTGGCGCGCCTCGGCCGACAGGTTCAGGCGCGGTACGAGCGCGATGGCATCTTCGGGGCACGTGGTTTCGCACAGGCCGCATTGCACGCAGTTGCGTTCGATCATGGCCAGCACTGGCCGCTCGGCCTGGTCGCGCAACGCTTGCGAGGGGCATGCCCCGACGCAGGCCATACACAGCGTGCAACGCTCGCGGTCCACGGTGATGGCGCCAAACGGTGCGCCAGCCGGCAGCGGAATCACAGCCTCGGTCGCCTTGGCGTGGCGAGCAAGATGCTCAAGCGCAAAATCGAGCGTCTCGCGCTTGGCGGCAGCCACGGCGAATGTCGCGGCGGGCATGTCACGGCGGAATCCGCGCAGCGGGCCGGATACGTCGGGCGCATTCAAGCGCGCATCGAGCGCGGCCGGGTCGGCAACATCGATCGGCACAACGCTCGATGCATCGGCTGGCTCGCCCAAGCCTTGCAGTACAGCCTGCGCCACTGCGACCTGCTCGGCGAGCATCGCCCGGTAC
The DNA here is from genome assembly GCF_000442475.1 of Ralstonia sp. AU12-08. Classification (NCBI taxonomy): domain Bacteria; kingdom Pseudomonadati; phylum Pseudomonadota; class Betaproteobacteria; order Burkholderiales; family Burkholderiaceae; genus Ralstonia; species Ralstonia sp. AU12-08. The sequence goes on from NZ_ASZV01000031.1 coordinate 100,334, forward strand.
TGCGGCGCGTCGTCTTCCGTCAGCAGAATGGCGATACGCGCGGCGCCATAGGCAAGCGCCGAGAGCCACACCTCCAGCCCCGTCGACGCCGCATGGAACACCTCGACGGGCAGCACATTCACGGGCACGCCCTGCGCCTTGCCGGTACGTGCGGCACGGCCCAGTTGCTCGATCAGTGCGCGGCCACGCTCACCGTTGTGCAGCAGAACCACCGCATCGCGCCCACCTGCCGATGCGTAGGTGTTCAGCAGCGTCTTGAGTTTGCGACCCTGGTACGGTGCGCTCGGGTACGCATAGGTGATCGCGCCGGTCGGGCACGCCGTCGTGCAGGCACCGCAGCCAACGCACAGGTTGGGCGTGACGTGCACGCTGCCGCGTCCGTCCTTCCATTGCGACGAGATCGCCGCTGCGGAGCACACCTGCACGCATGCATCGCAACCCACTTGGCCGTTACGCCCGTGCGCGCAGATCGATTCCTTGTACTGGAAGAACTTCGGCTTCTCGAACTCGCCCACCATCTGCAGCAGTGCGAGCGATGCCGTCAATTGACGGCCCGCATCAGCACCTGCGTGGAAGTAGCCTTGCGGTGGCTGATGCTGCGAAAAGGCTGGTGCGTCGTTCAGGTCAAAGATCAGGTCGAACTGGCCGGACAGTGTTTGCGGTGCGTTCACGCGGCCAAAGTCGATCGCCATGGCCTCACCACAGGCCCGTATGCAGACTTCCTTGCAATCGCGGTGGTCGCGGCAGAGATCGAGATCAATCTGGTAGAGCGCGTCGATCGCGTTTTCCGGACACACATCGATACAGGCATTGCAGCGTGTGCAACGGTCCAGATCGATCGGATTGCGGTTGCGCCACTGCACGTCGAAGGCGCCAAGCCAGCCCTTGATCTCCGCCAGTTCGCCTGCATGGACGGGCCAGCGCCGCTCCATCGGCGGCGAGAGTAGACCGGCGGACCGATCGCGCCCGGTGGCCAGTACCGTTACGCTCAGTTGATCGGCCAAACGCTCGGCCCACGGCATGACCCGCTCGGCGGGGCCGACGATCAGCAGGTTGCCCTCGGAGCGGTAATCGACCACCGGCACCGGATCTGGCGCAGGCAACCCAGCCACCGCCAGCAGCGCCGCAGTCTTGGCATGGAAACCACGCGCATCGCGTTTGGCACCCGCTGACCACCCGCCCGTCTCGCGCACGTTGACGAAGTGGATCGGCGCGGTCACACCTTCGTGCTGAGCCGCAACCTCGGCAAACAGCGCCTTCTCCTGCGTGCAGGCGACGATCACGTCTTCCGTGCCGTCCAGCGCCTGCGTGAAGGCGCCGATCTCGCGGCGGCACAGCAGGTGGTGCGTCTTGGCAGGCGGATCAATGGCGGCGTCGGATGCGCGCAGGGCGTCGCTCACCGTATCGGCGTCGAGCGGCATGGTGTGATTGCAACTGCAGACCAGCGTGGGCATGAATTTGTGCGTATGCGCCCGCGTCTGATGCGCAGGCTATGGGGACATGGCCGTACGGTCTTCTGCCGTACGGTCCTCTTTTTTTATTCTACGGACGGTGGCTTAGCGCCGCCATGCGGGCTTGCCTGGGCGGGATCGTCAATGACAGGCGACTCTGCCGGCTCAGGCGGCGTTTCGCCTGACACGGTGGGTGCAGCATCCGATACAGGTTCGATTCCTGTCGGCGGGCTCACCTCCTCATCCAGGGGCTCGAACAGCCTCAACTCCGCCGTGTGACGCAGTTCGCGCAGCATCTCGGGCGGAATTGGATCGGGCTGCGAGTAATCGTCGATGTAAGTGTCGAGCCCGTCCATCACGTTGAAGTGCGGATCGGCGAACAGCTTCTTGAGCGCAGCGCGCTTGACGACCTCGTCCACGCCGCGCGCGACGAAGGGGGCGAAATCGTCAGCCGGCGTGAGCTTCGCGGCGTCTTCGAGCGTCAGTGGCGGCGGCGCGTCAGGCGCAGGCTCGACCGGCACCGGTTCGGGCGCTACAGCCGGCGCAGACACCACCTCGGCAGGCGGCGCGACCTCCGGCTCGGGCTCGCCGCGCCGTTCCGCCGTTTTGCGGCGCGACCAGCGTGACAGGAAGGACTCGTCGTTCACGGCAGCCTCGCTCAGAACTTCGCGCGGTCTTCCGGCGGCAGAAACGACTCGGGCCGGCGCCGCTTCTTCGGCTCGGGCCGGTAGTTCTCGGCCACGTAGGCCTGCAGCCACTCCAGCGCAGCGGCGTCCAGCGGCACGTTTTCAACCGTCTCGCCGCCGTCGAGCCAGCGACCCGCCTCGTTGTAGCTCACCGATACCGTATGCGGAATCGCCCGGCCCTCGTCGGGCGTGCCCGCTTCGCCCAGGCGCCACAGCACGAACCAGCAAGGCGCGGCCGAGGTCACGTTCAAGTAGTAGCCTTCGGCCTCGTCGCGGAACAGCGTGACGTTGAAGCCGGGCGTGAGCCAGCGCTCTTCACTGTCTGAGCGATCGAGACAGCGCGGCTCGGTGCCGTATTCGCCCAAGTCCGGCACGACGGCCTCCAGCCGCCACTGGAACGGCTGCCAGCGGTTGGCGGTCGGACGGCGGCACAACACCACCGCCATCCTCACGGACGGACGCTCCACCTGACGATCATTGGGCAGCGGCTCGGTGGTGTCCATGGCTTACGTGTTCTGCACGACGATCGACGGAAACTTGCTCGTCATGTCCTTCGCCTTCTCGGCCACGGCAATGGCGACACGGCGCGCGATCTGCTTGTAGACACTGGCAATCGCGCCGTCGGGATCGGCCACCACGGTCGGGCGGCCCGAATCGGCCTGCTCGCGGATCGACAGGTTCAGCGGCAGGCTGCCCAGGAACGGCACGCCGTACTGCGCGCACATCTTTTCGCCGCCGCCGGCGCCGAAGATGTGCTCGGTATGGCCGCAATTCGGGCAGCAGTACACCGCCATGTTCTCGACCACGCCAATGATGGGAATGCCCACCTTCTCGAACATCTTCAGGCCCTTCTTGGCGTCGAGCAGCGCGATATCTTGCGGCGTGGTGACGATCACCGCGCCCGTCACAGGCACCTTCTGCGACAGCGTGAGCTGGATATCGCCCGTGCCCGGCGGCATGTCGACGATGAGGTAATCCAGATCGCGCCAGTTGGTCTGCTTGAGCAGTTGCTCCAGGGCGGACGTGACCATCGGACCGCGCCAGACCATCGGGTTGTCCTGCTCGATCAGGAAGCCGATCGAGTTGGCCTGCAGGCCGTGGCCTTCCATCGGCTCCATGGTCTTGCCGTCGGCAGACTCCGGCTGGCCCTGGATGCCCAGCATCATCGGCTGGCTCGGGCCGTAGATGTCGGCGTCCAGAATGCCGACGTTGGCGCCTTCCGCAGCCAGCGCCAGCGCCAGGTTCACGGCGGTGGTCGACTTGCCCACCCCGCCCTTGCCCGACGCCACGGCAATGATGTTCTTCACATTCGGCATCAGGTGCACGCCGCGTTGCACCGCGTGCGCGACGATCTTCATCGACACCTGCACGCTCACATTGTCGACACCTTGCACCTGGCGCAGCGCCCCAATCACCAGCTTGCGGATCGTATCGAACTGGCTTTTGGCCGGGTAGCCGAGTTCGACGTCGAGCGATACCTCGCCGCCGTCAACCCGGACGTTGCGCACCGATTTGGACGACACAAGGTCACGCTCGGTATTGGGATCCACCACGCCGCGCAGGGCTTCGGTGATCTGTTCGACGGTTACGCTCAACATTGACTCCACAAATCTAATGCAAATGGGGGACGGGCCAACGATTGCCCGACATGAACTTTGTCGGGTCCTGGCCACTCTATGTACTGTTTTGCTATTGTATTTTGCCGGCGCGACATTCGTCCGATTCCCCCCACATATCCCTAGGCCACGCCGGCCATCGGCAAACCAAACAAGAACCGATCCCGTTATTTGTAGGAGAAACCATGAAAGCCAAGCTTATTTCCGTCTCGCTTGTCGCCCTGCTGGCGGCCGGCTGTGCCACCGAGCAGCAGAACAACACCGCCGTTGGCACGGGCGTTGGTGCCGCTGTGGGCGCGGGCATCGGCGCGCTGGTGGGCAACGGCAAGGGTGCAGCCATCGGCGGCGCGCTTGGTGCAGCTGCCGGCGCAGCCGCCGGTTACAACTGGAGCGCCATCAAGTCCAAGCTGGCCGGCGACACGGCTGGCACGGGCACGCAAATTTCGGAACAACCTGACGGCTCGCTTAAGCTGAACATTCCGAGCCAAGTCTCGTTTGATACCGACAGCGCCGTGATCAAGCCGACGTTCCGCGGCGCGCTGGATAGCGTTGCGCAGACGCTCACCGCAAACCCGGAGCTCGCCGCCAATGTAGTCGGCCACACGGATAGTACCGGCAACGCCAACTACAACATGACGCTGTCGCAGAAGCGCGCCCAGAGCGTGGCGAGCTATCTGACCGACCGCGGCGTCGCACGCAACCGCCTGACCGCCGAGGGCCGTGGCCAGACGCAGCCGGTTGCCGACAACGCCACCGAGGCCGGCCGGGCACAAAATCGCCGCGTCGAAATTTATTTGAAACCAATTCAGGGATGACCCAGTCATAGAGAACAGGTACCGCTTGCTACGCATTGCTGGCTCGCGATGCGTGGCTGACCTCCCGGGCGGTACCTGATTTCTCCTCCTTTTCCGTTGTGGAAAGCTGCGCCGGCTCTGACCGGCGCTTTTTTTTGGATCACACAACCTGCGACGTCCTGCCGCAGCTTCCGAGCTTCGGATTCCCGCCATTCGTCGCACACCGGCCCCAGGCCGCCGAGCGCGCTAAAATACGCGTTTCCTCGCGCGCCGCCCCCTTTCTGCGGCCCGCCCGCACCTTTCTGGCCTGCCCATGTCCGAACGTCGCATCCTCGTCACTTCCGCCCTGCCCTATGCCAACGGGCCGATCCACATCGGTCACCTGGTCGAGTACATCCAGACCGATATCTGGGTGCGCTTCCAGCGCATGCGCGGACACGAAACCTACTACGTGGGCGCCGACGATACGCACGGCACGCCCGTCATGCTGCGCGCCGAGAAGGAAGGCCTGACCCCGCGCCAGTTGATCGAACGTGTCTGGACCGAGCACAAGCGCGACTTCGATAACTTCCTGATCTCGTTCGACAACTACTACAGCACTGACTCTGACGAGAACAAGGAGCTGTCTGAGCGCATCTACCTGCAGCTCAAGGAAAACGGCCTGATCGACGTGCGCGAGGTCGAGCAGTTCTACGACCCGGTCAAGGAAATGTTCCTGCCGGACCGCTTCATCAAGGGTGAGTGTCCGAAGTGCGGCGCGAAAGACCAGTACGGCGATTCGTGCGAGGTGTGCGGCGCGACCTATCAGCCGACCGACCTGAAGAACCCGTACTCCGTGGTGTCGGGCGCAACGCCGGTGCGCAAGTCGTCGGAACACTACTTCTTCAAGCTGTCCGACCCGCGCTGCGAAAACTTCCTGCGCGAATGGGTGGCCGACCTGGCCCAGCCGGAAGCCACCAACAAGATGCGCGAGTGGCTCGGCGATGATGGCGAGGCCAAGCTGTCGGACTGGGACATCTCGCGTGACGCACCGTACTTCGGCTTCGAAATTCCGGGTGCGCCGGGCAAGTACTTCTACGTGTGGCTGGACGCACCGGTCGGCTACTACGCCAGCTTCAAGAACCTGAGCGCGAAGCTCGGCCTCGACTTCGAATCGTGGATCAGCGCGCACTCGACCACCGAGCAGTACCACTTCATCGGCAAGGACATCCTGTACTTCCACACGCTGTTCTGGCCGGCGATGCTCAAGTTCTCGGGCCACCGCACGCCGACCAACGTGTTCGCCCACGGCTTCCTGACCGTGGACGGCGCCAAGATGAGCAAGTCGCGCGGCACCTTCATCACCGCGCAGAGCTACATCGACACGGGCCTGAATCCGGAATGGCTGCGCTACTACTTCGCCGCCAAGCTGAACGCGACGATGGAAGACCTGGACCTGAACCTGGATGACTTCATCGCCCGCGTGAACAGCGACCTGGTCGGCAAGTTCGTCAACATCGCGAGCCGCTCGGCGGGCTTCCTGGTCAAGCGCTTTGAAGGCCGCGTGAGCGATGCCGCCCTGGGCCATCCGCTGATGGTGCAACTGCGCGAAGCCGCCCCGCAAGTGGCTGACCTGTACGAGAAACGCGAGTACAGCAAGGCCCTGCGTGCCGTGATGGAACTGGCCGACGCCGTCAACGCCTTCGTCGACACCGAAAAGCCGTGGGACCTGGCCAAGGACGAAGCCAACCGCGAAAAGCTGCACGCCGCGTGCTCCGTGGCGCTCGAAGCGTTCCGCCTGCTGGCCGTGTACCTCAAGCCGATCCTGCCGACCACGGTTGAGCGCATCGAAGGCTTCCTCAACGTTGAGCCGCTGACCTGGCGCTCGATTGACTCGGCACTGTCGTCGGCCAAGCCGATCCAGCCGTACTCGCACCTGATGACGCGTGTGGACAAGAAGCAGGTGGATGCACTGGTGGAGGCGAATCGTCAGTCGCTGCAGGCCACTGCGAATGCGCCGGTTGCCGCCGCAAATGGTGCTGCCACGATCGAGCCGATGGCTGAGACGATCACCATTGACGACTTCGCCAAGATCGACTTGCGCGTCGCCAAGATCGTCGCTTGCCAGCGTGTGGAAGGCTCGAACAAGCTGCTGCAGCTCACGCTGGATGTGGGTGAAGGTCAGACGCGGAATGTGTTCTCGGGCATCCAGTCGGCCTATGCGCCGGAAGACCTCGTGGGTAAGCTGACCGTGATGGTGGCCAACCTCGCACCGCGCAAGATGAAGTTCGGGATGTCGGAGGGGATGGTGCTGGCGGCTTCGGCTGCTGATGAGAAGGCGCAGCCGGGCCTCTACATCCTCGAACCGCATTCGGGTGCAGAGCCTGGGATGCGGGTGCGTTGATCACCTAAGCCCACGCCAGAAACAGCAAGGCCAACCCCACGGGGTTGGCCTTTGTCTTTTGACGTGCCACTAGGCTGGCACGCGGTCAACCGCCATTCAACCGGTTGTCACTGCGCGATGTTGTCGTAACGCGCCCATCCGGCCCAAAGTGCACATTGAAGAACGCCTTCTCTGTCGGGCTCTCCATCCACTTGTAGCCCCACACTTCTTCCTGCTTGAGCTTGAACGCCTCCACCTTGCCCGGCTTGCCAAGCATCCGGCGGATGTCATCCTTGCTCTGCCCAACCCGCACACGCCCAAAGTTCTCGGCGGTGAGCACCTGCTCGATCTTGCTCACATGACCATCCGGGGAAATCGTCACCATCCAGGTTGAAGTCCCCTCTGGCCCCCGCGGATACTCCAGCTGCCGCGTGCCGCCTTCGTTCTCCCAGATCATCTCGGGCTCACCTGCGGTGGCCTTCACATCCGCCTCGGTCGATTGGCCGGCAACGATGTCCTTGAACAACAGGTTGTCTGGCTTGGCCGATTGCCACACGCGCTTGGCAGCGTCCCCCGCGCGATCGACAGCCTGGTCGACCTTCTGCTGATCGCAACCAAACAACCCGAGCAATGACGCCAGAATGCCCATGGTGACCCCCACTTGTGCGAGTTGACGACGATGCGGCATGGAACCCCCTCGTTCAAAACGTAGATCCGTCGCCATTTTGGCAGCCGGATCACCCGATTACCAACGCTTGTTGAACAGCACCGAAGCACCGTTGATCGTGCCGCCACGTGCCACGACCGACCATCGCCGTGAGAACTGCCACGTCATCTTGACGATGGAATCCGCGGTCGACAGGCTCTGTTCGTAACCCACGGTGATGCTCTCGGAGATGGCCTTGCCCAGGCTCACCACCTGCGGGTCGGTCAGACCCGAAGTGGATGCGCCGATCGAAAATTCATCCAGCCCGAAGCGCCGCGCCACATTCTTGCCCGCCACATTGCCCAGCAACCCCAGCGCTGCGCCGGACATCGCCTGCTGCTGGCCCAGACCCGCGTTGGATGCGCTGTAGCCAAACATCAGCCACGAGAGCTTGTCTTCATCCGGCACGTTCGGTTCGGAGACCAGCTTCACGCGCGGCTGACGCACCGTGCCCGTCACCTGCACGCCGGCCTCAACCTCCTGATTACGGCGCATGGCGGTGATGTTGAACGACGGGTTGTTGATCGGCCCGGTGAAGTTCAGCACGCCCTGATCGATGGCCAGCTTGCGGCCGAACGCTTCATAGGTGCTGCCCTGGCGTACGTAGATCGTGCCGGTGCCGCGCAACGGCACCAGCGGTTCACTATGCACCGTCATCTGGCCGCCCAGCGAAAGGTCGGCACCCGCGCCCTTGAAGCGGAAGTTGTCGCCAAAGTCGACATCGACGTTGATGACCGGGCTGAAGCGGCCGGCAGGCTTTTCTTCGCGCTTGACGCCGCGCTCGGCCTGATTGCGGGCAGCATCGGCACGACGCACGATGACCACGTCGTCACCCAGCGACGGTGCGCCGTCCTTGGGCAGATCGAACAGGCCGCGGTCGACCTTGAACTTGCCGGTAATGCCCACGCGGTCGTTGTCGTTCGCAATGCGCGCCTGGCCCGACAGCACCAGCGTGCGATCCGGATCGGCAAAGAGCTGCAGCTTGTCGGCAACGATGGAACCGCTCAGGTTGGGGTTGGCCTCGCCGAGTTGCACGCGGCCTTTCGCACGCACGGTGCCGTCGCCGCCGTAGAACACCACGTCCTGCAGGTCGACCACGTTCTGGTCCAGCGCCACGCGCACCACGCCCTTGGTCAGACGAATGCCCTGGTCGTACAGCGCCACCTCGATGTCCTGCCCGGTCAGGAAGCCGCTGATCTTGGGCGCGCCAACCGTGCCGGCAAACTGCAAACTGGCCGCCAGCTGGCCGTCGGTTGCCACGTCAGGACCAAGCAGATCGCCGATGCCCTTGAGATGCGGCAGGCTGATGGTCAGCCCGCCCGTCAGCGGTGATGCGGGCGACATCAGCGCCAGCGCACCTGGCACAGCATCGCGCGTCAGTCCGATACTGGCATCGAGGTAGAGATTGCCAACGCGCGTCGATTGCGCATCGCCGCGCAGTGCCAACCGCATGCCCTCACCGCGTGCCTCGACCACCAACGCGGTCAGCCCAAGCGGTGTGAAACCACGGCCAGCGTTGATCGACAGATCACCACTGCGACGGGCAAAGCGCGCCGTGCCGGTGGCTGTACCGCCGAGGTCCAGATCCCATTGGCCGTCGATGACGAGATCCGTGCGCACTGGCGGTGCCTGGCCAGTCCAGGTGTGCACCAGCTCCAGCACGCGAGCGATCTGCAATCCGTCGACACGGCCGGCGCTGCGCAGGTGGCCCTGGTTGGATTCCACGCGCTCGATGTGGATGGGCGTCTGCTCCAGCGTCAGATCTGCGCGGCCGATCATCAAGCGATTTGGCGCCACCGACACACGTACCGGCGCCGTCAATTGGAGGTTGGGCGCGCCCTGCGCCGACAGCGTGGAGATCGTGCCGTCCCACGCATCACCCTCTTTACCGGGCGTCAGTGCGCCATCACCAGCCAGCGCGAACTTGAACGGCTGGCTTCGCACGTTGCCGTCGGCATCGGCGCGGAAGCGGTGAGCGCGACGCGTACCGTCCAACGTGGCGTGCACTTCGCGCAATGACACACTCGGGGCCGTCACACGCTGCGCGGTCAGCTCGAACTGCAGCGGACCATCGATCCCATCGCGCATCTGCGCACGGCCATTCGCCAATTCGACTTTGTTGCCCTGATACGCAAGCTGCTGCGCGCGGAACGTGGCATCCACCTGCGGGCGCTTGATCGTGCCGGACACGTCGCCAGACAGGGTGAGCGCCCCACTCACGCCAAGCTGCAGGCGCGCGAGCTGTGGTGCGTCGACTTCTACGTGCAGGCGGTCGCCCGCCGCGCCAAAGCTGCCGCGCAGGCTGGCTTTGTTGCCGGCCACATCCAGCTTGGCGTCGCTCGGTAGCAGGCGCATCAATTCGTCAACCTTGCGCAGATGGACGTTGCCGTCGCCCGTCATCGGCAAGCCCGCGTAGTCGCTGTCACGCACCGCAAACTTGATCGCCGCATCAATCGGCTCACCTAGCGTGCCACGCGCGTCAAAAGACGCGTTGATACGGCCCTTGGCCACCTTGGCCAGCCGTGACGGATCGAACTCCGCCAGATCACCCTTGAAGGCGAACGACTGCGCGTCGTCATGCTTGAGCGTGCCCGCCAGCGTCAGCCGCGAGCGGCCCAGCGACACCTGTGCGCTCTCCACAGCCACCTGCGCGGCATCTAGCACCGCCTTGGCCTGTGCACGCATGTCGCCACCCGCCAGATCCAGCGCCACATGCTGCGTACCGCCTGCAAAGTCCACGGTGATGGGGCCGGCGAGCTGCGTTTTCTCCAGCGACGCGTGCAGCGCCTGCAGATCCAGCTGGCGCACATCGACGCGCAACGTGCCGTGGCCCTTCTTCACATCCGCGCTGCCGGTCAGTTGCGCACCGCCCAGCAGGCGCACGTCGAGGCCCGCGAGCTGTTGATCGTCTTCGTTCAGCCGCACTTGCGCACGCAGGGATTGCAGCGGCAGTTTCTGCTTGTCGAGCGTACCTGCCTGCGCGTTGTCGATCTGGATGGGGCCCGCGACGGTCAGCGTCTTGGCTTTCTCGTCGGGGCGCAGATCCGCGTGGATGGTGAGCGATGCCTCCGGTGCGCCCGGCGCAAACGCACGCGGGTTGACGTGATCGGCCGACACCACGGCGCGCGACAAGGGCAATGCCCCAAACGGCGTGGCGTCGATCTGCGCCTGCGCAGTCAGCTTGGCACCGGTGCCGGTCGCGTCGATATGCAGCGCTTCCAACGAGCCCGAAAGCTGCGCCGACACCGACGCATCCTGCTTCTGCCCGTTCGCTTCGAACTGCGTGGCCAGCGTGGCCGCCCCCGTGAGCGGATACGGCCGTGTGCCCGTCATGCGCAGCGTGGCCGCCAGCTTGCCGGCGGGCGTTTCCACCCCGTCGAGCAGCACATTGTGGTGCGTGCCATCGGTATGCACGCTGCCGGCAATCGACTTGAGTTCGGTAGTCGACGTGCCCTCGCGGATGGCGAGGCGGTCTACGGCCAGCCGATCCACATCCAACGCCAGCGGCAACACCAGCGAAGCGGGCGGACCACTCGGCGGCGATGGCGGCGTCGGATGCAGGATCACCTCGACACTGCCCGCTGTGAGATACGCAAAGTGGGCATGCCACGGCCCACGCGTGATGGTCCAGCGGCCTTCCACGTGGTCGATGCGCACTTCGGTGCTGCCCGCACGCACATGCACGTCCCGCAGCGACAGCCCTTCGCGCAACGTACCGCCGGCCAGCGTGCCCGATACGTAGTCGTGGCCCAAACGCGTGGCGAGCGACCACAACTGTGCGGTGCCCGTCGGCGAGTGGATAGCCCAGGCCAGCCAGCCGGCAATGCCAAGCACGATTACCAGCACAAGAGCGACGAGGCCGCCCAGCCAGCGTGCTAGACGACGGCCCCAGCCGCGCTTGGGCTTCGGCGCTTCAGGTTGGGTGGATGCTGGCGTCTGAGAGTCAGTCATGGTCATGCTCAGAACGCGATGCCCAGCGACACGCTCGGCCGGAATTGCTTCTGCTGGATACCGTAGGCCAAGTCGAGCTGGATTGGCCCGACCGGGCTCTTCCAGCGCACGCCCACGCCCACGCCGTTGAACCAGCGGCGCTCCGACCAGTTGTCAGTGGCGGTACCGGTATCCCAGAACACCGCACCGCCCCACTGCGGCAGGAACCAGCGCTGGTACTCCAGCCCGCCCGTCGCAAGGAATTTCGTCGGCAGCGTACTGCCGTTGACCTCGTTGCCGATGCTCTGGAAGTCATAGCCGCGCACCGACTGCGTGCCGCCCGTACGGAAACGCAGCGTGGCCGGCACGCCATCACCCGTGCCGCCGGTGATGACAGCGCCTAATTCCGCCCGCGCGACAAAAATATCGCGCTGCCCGACCGGCACGAACTGGCGAATGCGGCTATACGAGCGCACAAACGTTTGGTCCGTCAGGAAGCCCTTCACCGCCGCGCCGATCTGCGTGGTGATGATGTTGCCCCGGCGCGGGAACAGCGGGTCGTCCACGTCACGGCGCGTCCACGCGAAGCCGGGTACCAGCGCCTTGCTCAACTGGCGCTCGGCGCCTTCGGGGCGCAGGTCGTCGTAGTAGAAGTCGATGGTGAACGAGGTTTCGTAGATGCCGCGTACGCGCGTCTGCTTGAAACCCGAGCGATAGCTGCGCGTCTCGGTGCCCGAAGTGTCGGTCCGGTCCATGCTGCTGTAGAGGCTGTTGACGTACTGCTTCTCGTCGGGCGGCAGGGTCACGCCGGCAAACAGATACTGCCGGCGCTGTTCAATGCGCGCCTGCGTGTCGAGCACCCACGCCTTGTTGAACAGGTTCAGATACTGATAGCGCCCTTCCACCGAAGCACCTGTGTCCGTGCCGTAACCGACACCGCTGGTGAGACGATTGGGCGGATACTCGCGCACCCGCACACGCACCGGCGCGTTGACCGGGTCTTTCGGATCGTCGCCCAGATCAACAATGGCGTTGGCGAAGTACGGCTGGCCCTGGATGGCCGCCTGCAATGCTTGCAGGCGGTCTGCCGAGTAATCCTCGCCCACGCGCAGCGGATTGACGTTGGTGATGATGCTCAGTGGATAACGCGTCAGACCCTGCACGTCCAGCGGCCCCAGCGTGTAAGCCGGACCGCTGTCATAGGAAACGGACAGATCCGCCTTGTTCTCGTCCGGATCCACACGCGCCTGCGACGCCGTCTGCTTGGCCGAGTAATATCGCTTGCTCTGCAGCGCAGCCAGGCTGTCGTCCTTGGCCTTGTCCCAGCCGGACTGGCGAAACGCCGTGTCCTTCTGCAGGCCCCAGGCCTTCTTCAGTTCTTCAATGCGCTTTGGGTCCTGCGTGATTGCGCCGTTGAAATCCAACGCCACGCTGTCGATGGTGGTGCGCGGGCCGGGCTCGACCTTCACGTGCACGACACGGTGATCGGGCGGGCCATCCATGTTGGCCGTGGCCTTGGGCACGAAATACCCCTCGGTGGCCGTCAGCTTGGTGACTTGGTCGCCAATGGTCTCGACCATGTACTGAAGCTGGTCGTCGGTGATGTCCTTGCGATCCTGATAGCGCGACAGATCAAGATGACGCTCCAGCAGATCGCGGATGGCCTTGGGCGCTTCGATCTTGACGTCGTACTCGGCACAGGCTGGCGCGCACGCGAGCGACAGGGCGATGCCCGCCGCGAGCATAGCGGCATTGGCAGCAGGAAAACGAAAGTGAGACGGTCGTGACGGTCGACGAGGGCCGGTCATCGTGGCTAGCGTGGCGCCGCCCCCACGGGCCGGCTCAGTCAAAGGAAAGGCGTATTTGACCATACGGACCCCGGCAGGTGCCCAGGCAAATGCAACGAAACCTAGCTTTCGGATCAATCCGAAGGGCTTCGTGTGCGCCGTGCCCGTCGGCCAATACGGTAAAATGCGCCGTTTTCCGCCCGGGAACCTCCCGTGCGGGCCGGATCACCCAATATCACTGACTGCCATGGCCCTGTATAAGTCCGAGATCACCCAGTTCCTGGAAGAACTCAAGACCCAGAAGCCCGACCTGGAAGCGCAACAGCGCCAAGGCCGCTCGCTGCTGTGGGACAAGGACCCGATCGACCTGGACGAACGCACCCGCGCCCAGGCAGCACGCGTGGCGCAAAAACCGTACGTCTACTCGCTGGACTGATCGGCAAGCCGATCCCCAGGCCCGCCGCCGCATGACCACTTCTGCGCAGGACAAGCTGCCGCTGCCCGTCGAGTTGCCCAGCGTGGCGCCCGAGCAGGACTCCACGCCAGTACAGGTCGACGGTCTTGCCTTCGCGCGGCTATACGGCGAGCCGCTGTTCAAGCTCCCGCAAGACCTCTACATCCCGCCCGATGCGCTCGAGGTGTTTCTCGAAGCGTTTGAAGGGCCACTGGACTTGCTGCTGTACCTGATCCGGCGCCAGAACTTCAACGTGCTGGACATTCCGCTGGCGCAGGTCACGCGGCAGTACCTGGCGTACATCGAGCAGATCCGCGCGACCAATCTGGAGCTGGCCGCCGAATACCTGCTGATGGCGGCCATGCTGATCGAGATCAAGTCGCGCATGCTGCTGCCGGTCAAGAAGACCGACTCCGGCGAAGAACCCGAAGACCCGCGTGCCGAACTGGTGCGCCGCCTGCTCGAATACGAGCAAATGAAGCTCGCCGCGCAAAAGCTCGATACGCTGCCGCAGCTCGGCCGCGACTTCCTGCGTGCCCAGGTCTACATCGAGCAGAGCCTTGCGCCGCGCTACCCCGACGTCAACGCCGACGACCTGCGCGTCGCGTGGGCCGACGTGCTGCGCCGGGCCAAGCTCACGCAGCATCACAAGATCTCGCGCGAAGAGCTGTCCGTGCGGGAGCACATGAGCCAGATCCTGCGTAAGCTGCAGCATGCGCGGTTCATGGAGTTCACCGAGCTGTTTGAAGAAGCGATCCAGTCCGGCAAGGGCGCACCCATCGTGGTGGTCAACTTTGTCGCCATGCTGGAGCTCTCGCGCGAATCGCTGCTGGAGATCACCCAGGCGGAACCGTACGCGCCCATTTACGTGCGCCTCGCCTATTCCCCGACGTAATTCGGCCACCACATCCGGCCAAAGTCAGCCGCTGACTCACACCACAAACGCATGAAAGTCATCTCGTCCATCCAGGAACTGCGCGACCAGCTGCGCGGCCAGAACCGCGTCGCCTTCGTGCCGACCATGGGTAACCTGCATGAGGGCCACCTGAGCCTGATGCGCCTGGCGCGCCAGCACGGCGATCCGGTGGTGGCGTCCATTTTCGTGAACCGCCTGCAGTTCGGCCCGAATGAAGACTTCGACAAGTACCCGCGCACGCTGCAGGACGACATCGAAAAGCTGCAGAAGGAAGGCGTGTACGTGCTGTTCGCGCCCACTGAGCGCGACATGTACCCCGAGCCGCAGGAATACCGCGTCGACCCGCCGCATGACCTGGGCGACACGCTGGAAGGCGAGTTCCGCCCCGGCTTCTTCAAGGGCGTGTGCACGGTGGTGATGAAGCTGTTCTGCGCCGTGCAACCACGCGTGGCGGTGTTCGGCAAGAAGGACTACCAGCAGTTGATGATCGTGCGCCGCATGGCGCACCAGTTCGCGCTGCCGGTGGACATCATCCCCGCTGAGACGGTGCGTGCGGAGGACGGGCTGGCACTGTCTTCGCGCAACATGTATCTGTCCAGCGATGAACGCGCCGAGGCGCCCGAGCTGTACCGCACGCTGCACCAGGTGCGCCAGGATGTGCTGGAGACCGTGCTGCAAGGCCAGGCCTCGCACGAAGCGGTGACCAATAAGGCGATGGAGTACCTGCGTGGCCGCGGCTGGCAGCCCGACTACGTGGCCGTTCGCCGCCGCACCGACCTGCAGCAGCCGACGCCCGAGAACATCGCCGCCGGCGAACCGCTGGTGGTGCTGACCGCCGCCAAGCTCGGCAAGACGCGCCTGATCGACAACCTCGAGATCTGAGCGACGTATCGCCCAAGAGACAAGCCCGGCAGTTGCCGGGCTTTTTTATGCCGCCGCTGACGTATCAGCCACGGTGGCCTGCGGCGGCGTTTCCCCCAGCCAACCGAGGATGCCGCTCCACTGCTCCACATCCTTCGCCACGCGCGAGGGCGCCACATCCCACAGCGTCAAGCCGTGCGCGGCCAGTTGCACATAGTTCTGGGTGTCGCGCAGATAACCGAGGATGGGCACTTCCAGCCCCTGTACGAAACGCTGGAGTTGCTCAGCGGCGCGCGTGCGCATGTCCACGCGCATGCCGACCACGCCCAGCTTGACCTCGCCGTGGCGAACCGCCTTTTCATCGGCCAGTTTGCGCAGGAAAGTCTGCGTGGCAAGGATGTCGAACATCGAGGGCTGCAGCGGCACGATCACGTGGTCTGACAGTTTGACCAGATCGGTCAGCCGCCAGCCGTGCAACCCGGCCGGGGTATCGAGCACCACATGTGTGGTGCCCTTGGGCGGCTTGGCGATGTGGTCGGCGCTGATCTCCCACGTGTGGATGGGCTTGGCCGTCTCGGGGCGCAGCGCCAGCCACTCGCGCGATGATTGCTGGCGGTCGGTGTCGCCCAGCATCACGGCGTGGTCCTGACTGGCAAAGTAGCCCGCCAGATTGGTTGCCAGCGTGGTCTTGCCTACCCCGCCCTTCGGATTCGCTACAACGGCCACCGGCATGCCTGCCTCCTTGCGATCGCTGAATCGTGTGCCGAGTCGATCACTCGACGGATCTACCTATCCGGTAATTATGGCTCAGCCCGCACGTGACAGCGCCCCGAACAGCGTGGCGAGGTCGAGGTGCGCCTCGCACGTGTCGGCCAGGCGTTCGAGCGACGCCTCACGCAGTGCCGCGTAGTCCTGCGCCTGCGCATCGCGCACGCCGGCCCAGGCGAGCAGTGCTCGGCAGGCTTCAGGCGCATCGAACAGTCCGTGTAGATACGTGGCGAGAATCTGCCCGTCGGGCGAGATAGCCCCGTCTGCGCGCCCGTCGTCGAGCTGCACGGCGGGCCGCGCGAGGGCCGCCCCCTCGGTCACGCCCATGTGGATTTCGTAGCCGGCAATGATTGCTCCCCCCTCGGCGAGCGCACCGCGCACCTGGCGCAATCGCTTGGCGGCCTCCAGCGTGGTCTCGAAATCGAGATAGCCGAGACCGTCGACGCTGCCAGGCGTGCCTTCCAGCCCTCGCGGGTCATGCAGGCGCCGCCCCAGCATCTGCATGCCGCCGCAGATGCCGATCAGCTTGCCGCCGTAGCGCAGGTGCCGCGCGATGGCAGCTTCCCATCTGTTGGCGCGCAGCCACGCGAGGTCTGCCTGCACGCTCTTGCTGCCGGGCAGGATGATGAGATCGGCTGGTGGAATCGGCTGCCCCGGGCCGACCAGGCGTACATCCACCTGCGGGTGCGCGCGCAGCGCATCGAAATCCGTATGGTTGGACACGCGCGGGAGCACCGGAATCACCACGCGCAACGCATCAACTGAGGCGGTGCGCTGCGCGGTCTGCACGGCATCTTCGGCATCCAGATGCAGGCCGTGCAGATACGGCAGCACGCCAAACACCGGCTTGCCCGTCTGCGCCGTCAACCAGTCCAGTCCCGGCGTAAGCAGCGAGATGTCGCCGCGAAACCGGTTGATGACGAAGCCGGCCACGCGTGCGCGCTCGCTCTCGGACAGGCAGGCGAGCGTGCCGACCAGATGTGCGAACACGCCACCACGGTCGATGTCTGCGACCAACACGACTGGACAATCCACGGCTTCAGCAAAGCCCATGTTGGCGATGTCGCGGTCGCGCAGGTTGATCTCTGCGGGGCTGCCGGCGCCTTCCACCAAGACGAGGTCGTATTGCGTGCGCAGGCGCGTGTGCGACTCCAGCACCGCGGCCATCGCGGTGGGCTTGTAGTCGTGATAGGCGCGGGCGTCGAGGTCACAGCGCGGCTGGCCGTGGATGATGATCTGCGCGCCGGTGTCGCTGTTGGGCTTAAGCAGCACGGGGTTCATGTCCACCGTGGGCGCAACGCCGGCGGCCTGCGCCTGTAGTGCCTGGGCGCGGCCGATCTCGCCGCCGTCTGCGGTGACGGCGCTGTTGAGCGCCATGTTCTGCGGCTTGAACGGCGCCACGCGCACACCGGCCCGATGGGCAACGCGGCACAGCCCGGCCACCAGCGTGCTCTTGCCGGCATCGGACGTGGTGCCTTGAATCATCAGCGTGCCGCGAAGCAAGGACGGGGGCACAGGAAAAGGTGGCTTTGGCATGCGCGGATTATCGCATTCACATCTCTGCGCCCGCTCTGCATCAAGGGGCCCCCACGGCTAGAATGCACGGATGTCCCGCCGTCTCACACTCGTCCTCGGTGGCGCTCGCTCAGGCAAGAGCCACCACGCTGAACAACTCGCGCTGCAATGCGCGGGGCCCGTCACGTATGTCGCCACGGCGGGTGAAGGCGATGAAGAGATGCAATTGCGCGTGGCCCTGCACCGCGCACGTCGGCCCGAGCATTGGGGCCTGGTCGAAGAGCCTGTGCGCCTGGCCGAAGCGCTCTACACGCATGCGCAGCACGGCGGTTGCGTGCTGGTCGATTGCCTCACGCTATGGCTCAACAACCTCCTTTTCTCTGAACACCACGAATATCCCGACACCGGCCTCATCACGCCCCCCGAAGCCTGGACGACCGAGATTGACGCCCTGCTCACCGCCCTGCCGCTGCTGCCCGGCGAGGTGATTCTCGTGAGCAACGAGATCGGTCTGGGCGTGGTCCCGATGGGTGCCGTCACGCGTTTCTATGTGGATGAACTGGGCCGCCTGAACCAGCGCCTGGCTGCGCTGGCCGACAACGTGCATCTGCTGGTGGCCGGTATTCCGATGGTGGTCAAGGGGCCGGCGCTCGGCACCAGCTCGTGACCCTAAGCGTGCCGACTGGCGGTGTGACCAACCTCGGCTGGTCGCTCGTGGCGCTGGCCGCACTGGCCGGTGTGCTGCTCGACCGGCTGCTGGGCGAAGTGCCGCGCTGGCATCCGCTGGTGGGCTTCGGGCGCATTGCCAACACCATCGAGCACACCATGAACCGCAAGCCGGCAGCGCTGGGTTGGTCGCGCATCGCCGGCCTGCTCGCCTGGGCGATTGCCGTACTGCCGTTCGTGCTGGTGGCGGCGTGGCTCGTCGCAACGGCGTATGCGGCGTCAGCGTGGGCGGTGGTGGCACTCGATGCGGTGGCGCTCTACGTTGCGATCGGCGCGCGCAGCCTGCATGACCACATCGCGCCGATTGCGTCTGCCCTGCGCGCTGCCGACCTGCCCCGCGCACGCGCACTGGCCTCGCGCATCGTCTCGCGGGATCTCTCCGCAGCGGCCGACGAACCGATCGCCCGCGCTGCTGTGGAATCGGCGCTGGAGAATGGCAGCGACGCCGTATTCGCCCCCTTGTTCTGGCTGGTCGTGGCTGGTGCGCCGGGCGTGGTGCTCTACCGACTGGCCAACACGCTCGACGCCATGTGGGGCTACCGCAATGCGCGCTTCACAGGCTTTGGCTGGGCGGCCGCGCGCATCGATGACGTGCTCAACTGGATTCCAGCCCGGCTGACGGCGATGAGCTATGCGCTGCTTGGCCACACCGCCGATGCGCTGCGCTGCTGGCGCAAACAGGCACCGCAATGGTCGAGCCCCAACGCGGGCCCGGTGATGGCAGCCGGCGCTGGCAGCCTGCGCGTGCAGCTTGGCGGCACGGCACGCTACGAAGGCGTGGACGAAGCCCGCCCACTGCTCGGCACCGGCAAGCCTGCGAGCGCTACCGACATCAACCGCGCACTCGCACTTGTCTCACGCACGTTGTGGCTGTGGATCGGTGTGCTGGGCGCCGCTGCCGTCATCTCGCGGAACCTGGCATGAATGCCATCACCCACGGCGGCAACCTGGCCGCGGCACGTGCACTGTATGGTGAGCCGGCGAGTGGCTGGCTCGATCTCTCCACGGGCATCAACCCGCACGGCTATCCGATCCCGCCCATTCCACCCGATGCCTGGCTGCGCCTGCCGGAAGACGATGGACTCGAAGCGCTGGCCGCCGCGCACTACGGCGTGAACGACGCCAACGCGGTGCTGGCAGTCGCAGGCTCACAGGCCGCCATCCGCACGCTGCCCGCCCTGCTGCCCCGCGGCCGGGTCGGCGTGGCGCAGGTCGGCTACAGCGAATACGCACCGTCCTTTGCACGCGCTGGACATGACGTCACCGCGCTGCCCGAAACGGCCTTCCAGGGCGATCTGCCCGACGACGTTCGACACCTCGTCGTCGTCAACCCGAACAATCCGACCGCGCGTGCTCTATCGGCCGATACCCTGCGTGATTGGCACACCCGCCTGCACGCGCGCGGCGGCACGTTGATCGTCGATGAGGCCTTTATTGAAGCACTGGATGATGGCCCGACGCTCGCGCCGTTGGCAGGCGCGCCGGGGCTGGTGATCCTGCGTTCCATTGGCAAGTTCTACGGGTTGGCCGGGGCGCGCATCGGCTTTGTGCTGGGCGCGCCGGATCTGCTGGCTGCGCTGCGAGATGCGTTGGGACACTGGACCGTCAACGGCCCCGCTCGCACCGTCGTGCGCGCCGCGCTGACGGATAGCACCTGGCAAACCACCAACCGCACCCGCCTGCAATGCGAGGGCACGCGCCTGCACACGTTGCTCAATTGCCACGGACTGCCCAACACCGCCACGCCACTCTTTGCCTGGGCGCCGACATTACGTGCGCCGTCGCTTCACGCACAACTGGCGCGGCTCGGCATCTGGACGCGCCTGTTTGATGTGCCGGGCCGGGGTGACGGCATGCACCCCACACATGACGTGCTCGGCATACGCTTTGGCCTGCCTCCGGATGAGACCGGATGGCAACGTCTTGGCGATGCGCTAGCATCGCTGTCGCTCTCCGTTTGACCCACCCCGATGCCCGCTCGCTTCCCCTACTTTGTCCGTCGTTTGTGTGTGCTTGGCCTTGCTGCACTGGCCGTTGCTGCTGCACCCGCGCTTGCCGCCATTTCCGTTACCGATGACACCGGCGCCACGGTCACCTTGCAACACCCTGCACAGCGCATCGTCAGCCTGGCACCGCATGCGACTGAGCTGCTGTTTGCTGCGGGCGGCGGCGCACGCATCGTCGGCACGGTGGCCTACAGCGACTATCCGCCAGCCGCACGCGACATTCCGCACGTGGGCGACAACCGTGCGCTCGACCTGGAGCGCATCGCTGCGCTCAAACCCGATCTGGTGGTGGTCTGGCGGCACGGCAACGCGCAAAAGCAGATCGACCGCCTACGTGCACTGGGCATTCCGCTGTTCTTCTCCGAACCGCACCACATGGGCGACATTCCGCGCTCCATCGAAGCACTCGGCACGCTGCTCGACACGCGCGCCAGCGCTCACGATGCCGCACAGCAGTTCCGCCAGCAGGTCGATACGCTGCGTAACCGCTATGCAAGCAAGCCACCGGTGCAGGTGTTCTATCAGGTGTGGGAGCAGCCGTTGATGACGCTCAACGGCCAGCACATCTTCACCGACATGCTGGCACTGTGCGGTGGCCGCAATATCTTTGCAGGCGAGCCGCTTCTGGTGCCGACGGTATCGCCTGAGGCCGTCATCGCGGCCAACCCCGAAGTCTTGCTGACGGCGAGCATGGGCGCCACGCAAGGCAGCCGCCCCATCGACACGCTCGACGGCTGGAAACGCTGGCCGCAATTGTTGGCCGTGCAGCGCGGCAACCTCTTCAGCATCAATGGCGATCTGATCAACCGCTTCGGCCCGCGCCTGGTGGAAGCCGCGGCGCAGTTATGCGATGACCTGGAGCAGGCGCGGATGAAGCGCCGCAACACACAGGCAGCCAGCGGACGCTGACTATCAGCGGTTCCAGAACAGCAGGATGGGCAACGCGTCGGGTTGCCCGGGGTGCACGCGAAAACCACACGCGCCACCCCATTGCAGCGGCCACTGCAGCGTTTCGGCCAGCGGACGCTGCAACCAGTGCGCCGCCAGCGCGCGCATGCAACCCGCGTGCGTCACAGCCCATAGACATGGGACGGGAGACGCTGCCATCGATTCAGCCCACGTGGTCACGCGCGCCAGCAGGTCGGCAGCAGACTCTCCCCCGTGCGGTTTGCCGTGCACCAGATCGCGCGCCCAGCGATCGACCTGCGTGCGCGGGATGTCATCCCACTGGCGGCCCTCCCAGGCGCCAAAGTCGAGTTCCATCAGTTGCGCGTCAATCTCCAGCGGGGGCAGCCCAGCCACCTGCTGGATTGCGTGTGCGGTGAGTCGGCTGCGTTGCAGCGGGCTGGCCTGCAGACGCTGCGGTGGATGCGCACTGAGTTTCTCGGCAATGGCCGACGGATCAGGGTCCATCGGCGCATCGAGCGGCAGATCCGTGCGCCCATAGCACAGGCCGGCCGTCATGGCGGGCCGCGCGTGGCGGATCAGGATGAAATCCACGCCAGCAACTCCCACAGGATCAGCAGTTCGAACACCTGTTGTGCCATCCCCAGGCAATCGCCCGTGATGCCGCCGATGCGGCGCACGAAGTAGCGGCCCAGCAGCCAGCGCGCAACAGACACCCCCACGACCACGAGCGCCGCACACACCGGCCCGAACCACAGCAGCGGCGCGATACCGAAAATGCCCGCCCACAACGCGTCGCTCCAGCGCATGCGCTGTGCAACGGGCTTGGCCTTGCCTTCAGCACGTACATAGTCATGCGTGAGCAGATAGCTGACCGCAGTGGCGCGGCTGGCAGCGTGTGCGGCCACCATCGCCGCCAGAATCGCCACCGGACGCGCCGCCAAAGCTGTCAGCAACTGCCACTTCAACAGCAGCGCCATGCACACCGCAATGGCCCCAAACGCGCCGATGCGAGAGTCGTGCATGATGCGCAGCCGGTCTTCCGGCGTGTAGCCGCCGCCAAAACCATCAGCGCAATCGGCTAGGCCATCTTCATGGAAGGCGCCGGTCAGCAATAGCGTGGCCACCATCGACACGGCGACCGCCACGCCAGGCGCTGGCACCGTGCGCGACACCAGCCAATACACCGCCGCTGCCACTGCGCCCACCAGCCAGCCGACCAGCGGAAAGTAGCGCGCCGCGCGATTCAACCCCGCTTGCGAGAACCCAACCGACGCCGGCACGGGGATGCGGGTGAAATACCCGACCGCCGTCCACAGCGCCTGCCAGTGCTCGCGCAATGCGTTCATGAGCCCGAGCGCTCGCTCACACCTGCGCTGGCGAAGGTCGCCATCTCACGCAGGAAGGCCACGGCGGAAACAACCAGCGGATACGCCAGCACCGCCCCGCTGCCCTCACCCAGGCGCAACGACAGCGACAGCAGCGGCCGCGCATCCAGCACCTCGAGCAGCGCGCGATGACCGCGCTCATCCGACACGTGGCCGAACACGCAGTAGTGCAGCACGTCAGGCGCCACGCGCGCCGCCGCCAGCACGGCTGCAGTGGCGATGAACCCGTCGACGAGAATGACCATGCGCCGCTTGGCTGCCTCGATCACCGCCCCGACAATCGCCGCAACTTCGAAGCCGCCAAAGCAGGCCAGCACGTCCAACGGATCCCGCACATCGGTATGTTTGGCGAGCGCGGCTTCCAGCACGGCCCGCTTGTGGGCGAGGCCGTCGTCATCAAGCCCCGTACCGCGGCCCACGCATTGCGCCACCGGTATATCGCACAACCGCGCCATCAGGCACGCAGCAGACGCCGTGTTGGCAATGCCCATTTCGCCCAGCGCGATCACGTTGGTGCCGAGCGATGCATGGTGTGCCACGCGCTGCGCGCCGAGTGCCATTGCGCGGTCACGCTCGTCGGCAGTCATGGCCGATTGCTCCGCAAAGTTGCGCGTGCCGGGGCCGACAGGTGCGTCGACCAGACCCGGCGTGTCCGCCGTCCACAGCGGCGCGGCCACGCCGGCGTTGACCACTTCCAGTGCAAACCCATGCTGTCGGCTGAACACGTTGATCGCCGCACCGCCTGCGATGAAGTTCAGCACCATCTGCGCTGTCACCGCTTGCGGATAGGCGCTCACGCCCGCATGGGCAACACCGTGGTCCGCAGCGAACACCACCATGGCAGGGCGCGTGAGCACCGGTGCCTGGGTGTTCTGGATCAGGCCGATCTGCACGGCCAGCGGCTCCAGTCGACCCAGCGCACCCAGCGGCTTGGTCTTGCTATCAACAGCGGTCTGCAGGCGGGTGCGCAGCGCCGGATCAAAAGAAGGAATCTGCATGGTTGAAGCCCACAAGGCCTACAGTTCGACACCCGGCTGCGCCTGGATGCCTTGGGAAAATGCGTGCTTGACGAGTGTCATGTCGGTCACGGTATCGGCGGCTTCGATCAACTCGGGCGGCGCCCCGCGTCCGGTAATGACGACGTGCTGCGCAGCCGGCCGCGCACGCAAGTCGGCCAGCACCATCTGCACATCAAGATAGTGGTATTTGAGCGCGATGTTCAGTTCATCCAACAGCACCAGGCCGATGGACGGGTCGCTCAACAGTTCACGTGCGCAGGCCCAGGCAGCTTCTGCCTTTTCAATGTCACGCGTGCGATCTTGCGTCTCCCACGTGTAGCCCTCGCCCATCACGTAGAACTCGCATTGCTCGGGAAAACGGCGCAGGAAGCGCTCCTCGCCGGTCGGGATTGCGCCCTTGATGAATTGCACGACGCCAACCTGCATGTCGTGGCCCATGGCGCGAATCACCATGCCAAAGCCGGAACTGGACTTGCCCTTGCCGTTGCCGGTGTTGACCAGCAACACACCGCGCACGTCGGTGGCCGCGGCAATCTTGGCGTCCACCACGGCCTTCTTGCGTTGCATGCGTGTGCGGTGGCGCTCGTTCAGGCCGCTGTCGTTGTCACTACGGTTGTCTTCAGTTGTCATCGGGGTCGTCAGGAATCAGCGCCGTGCGGCGGCCGTCTGCCACCTCGGCAATCGGGGTGCGCAACACGCGGGCGCAGTGTTCGGGGGTGAGCACGTCGGCAGCAAGGCCTGCTTTGGTGTGGCCTTCGCCATCCATCAGAAGTGCGTGCGTGGCGAAGCGGCGCGCGAGGTTCAGATCGTGCACCGTCAGCACGACCAGCCAACCGTGGTTGCGACAACCTTCGCGCAGCAGGCGAAGCATGGCGATCTGCTGGTGCAGGTCCAGATGCGCAACGGGTTCGTCGAGCATGAGGACGCGCGCGTCTTGCGCAAACACGGCCGCCATGGCCACACGCTGGCGCTCGCCGCCAGAGAGCGTGCGGACATCGCGCTGTACAAGCGACTCCAACGCAAGCGCAACGATGGCGGTGTCCACGGCGCGCGCATCGGCATCACTCTCCCACTCCCAACGCGCGAGGTGCGGATGGCGGCCGGTCATGACCGCCTCATACACCGTCATCGGGAACGTGTCATGCAGCGCTTGCGGCAGGAACGCGCGTCGGCGGGCCATCGCGTCGGCGGGCCAATCCGAGAGCGCTTGACCATCGAGCGCGACACTGCCGCCATCCGCATCGCGCAGACCCGCCAGCACCGATAGCCATGTCGATTTGCCTGCGCCATTCGGGCCGACCACGCACCAGAGCTGCCCGCCGGTGGCTGTCATCGACAGGCACTCGATCAGCACACGCCCATCCATGGCCACACGCAGATCGCGCAGCGCGAGTTCGGGCACAGCATCGACCTCTACAAACGCAGCCGGAGCGGGGGCACGGCGCAGCCAGCTCATCGCGTGCTCCGCATCAACAGGTAGAGAAACGTCGGCACGCCCAGCAGCGTGGTGATCACGCCCACCGGCAGTTGCGTCGGTGCGATCAGCGTGCGGGCGATCAGGTCGGCCAGCATCAGCATGCCCCCACCGGCCAGTACCGTGGCAGGCAAATGGATGCGCACGTCGCGCGTCCAGGCCAGGCGCACCA
The DNA here is from genome assembly GCF_000442475.1 of Ralstonia sp. AU12-08. Classification (NCBI taxonomy): domain Bacteria; kingdom Pseudomonadati; phylum Pseudomonadota; class Betaproteobacteria; order Burkholderiales; family Burkholderiaceae; genus Ralstonia; species Ralstonia sp. AU12-08. The sequence continues at coordinate 125,871 of NZ_ASZV01000031.1, forward strand.
TGTGCGGCACCAGCAGGCCAACAAACGCGACGGAGCCGGCAATCGTCACGGCCACCGCCGTGCACAACGAGGCCACCACGTAGATCAGCGTCCGTACGCGCGCAACCGGCACGCCCAGCGCGCGGGCCCGCGTCTCGCCTGTCAGTAATACGTTGAGGTCACGCGCATGTGGCAGCACCACGACCACCGCCACCGCGAGAGCGGTCAGCGCGCCAAAATAACGATCGGCACCACCCAGGTCGCCGACCATCCAGAAGATCATGCCGCGCAGCTTGTTCTCGGGCGCGACCGTCAGAATGAGGGTGATCAGCCCGACCCAGCCGGAGGCCATCACCACGCCGCCAAGCAGCAAGCGTGCATTGGCCTCGCCAGGTTCACCACGCCACAGGTGCTGGCGTGCAAGCGCAGCCACCAATGCCATCGAGAGCAGCGCGCCACCGCAGGCGCTTACCTGCACCCCCCACCACGGCATCGAGAACAACATGGCCGTCAACGCCGCCACCGCTCCGCCGCCGGACACTCCCAGCACATACGGATCGGCCAGCGGATTGCGCAGCAACATCTGCATCAACGCTCCGGCAAAAGCCAACAGCCCACCGGCAGCAAACGCAGCGCCCGCACGCGGCAGGCGTAATTCGGTGACGATGCCTGCTGCCAAGCTATCGCCACCGCCAATCAGAGCCCGCCAGACTTCGGCGGGCGACAGCTTCACGCTGCCGAGCATCAAGGACGCCATCAGCACCACCACGCACGCGAGCGCCAGCAGCGACCACAGTCGCCAGGCAAAACCGCGTGCAGGCAGCGCCGGTGTCATCCGCGTTTCCTTACTTCTTTGGCTCGTGCTGTTGCCACGACAGCGTGAAGAACACCCCACGCGATGCCGTGTTGTACGGATAGATCAACTGGTAGTTCTTGTTCGTCACGTTCTCAAGGCGTGCCGACAGTGCCCAATCCGGCGTGATCTGGTAGCGGCCGACCAGGTTCAGCAGGCCATAGCCGCCGAGCGTCTTGGTCGAATCCTGACGGTCGCCCGCCGCATTCCACTCAACACCCGCCGAGAACGGCCCGAAGGTCTTGTAGGCCGACACGCTGCCGAAGTGCCGCGCGCGGCGCGATAGCAACTGGTTGGCCGACAAGTCCTGCGGGTTCTGCATGGTAAAGCTGGCACGCAGATCCACGCCATAGATCGAACCCCGATACGAGGTCTCCAGCCCGTTCACGCGCGCACGGTTGACGTTGGCCGCCGTGCAGTTGAACGACGCATCGCACACCGACGTGATCAGGTTGCTGTAGTCGGTCTCGAACACCGTCACGCGCACCAAGCCGATCGCGCTGCTGTACTCCACGCCGCCTTCCACCGAGCGGGCCTTCTCAGGCTGCAGGTTGGGGGTGCCATAGAACGGGTAGTACAGCTCGTTGAATGTCGGTGCACGGAAAGCGTTGCTCACGCTCGCCACGGCCTTCCACTGCGGGTTGAAAGCAAAACCGTAACCGGCGTAGTAGCTGTTGGCACCGCCGAAGTCCGAGTAGCGGTCACGACGCAGGTTCAGCTGCAACTGGTGCGGACCGAACTTGCCCTCGTAGCCGATGTAGCCGGAATCGACATTGCGCGTGGGCACGTTGTAGGCATCGCTGTCGATGCTCGTCTGCAGATGCTCCAGGCCCACCTTGAGCAGTTGATCGGGCATGAAGGTCCAATCGTTCTGCCAGCTTGCGGTCTGGTTACGCGTATTGAAACGCGCAGGCACTTGCAGCACGCCGTTGGTGAAGTTCAGGCTGCGGTCATCGCCCTGCGAGAGCGTGAAGCGCGTCTTCCAGTCCTGCGTCACCTTGCCATCCACAAAGGCAGACATCGAGCGCACCACGTTGTGTGCGATGTTGATGTCGGTTGGCTTGCCAAAGGCGTTGTCGTAGCTGACATCGCCCCAGGTCTGGAAGTACGTCAGCCCCGCCTGCCAGTCCGCGGAGAACCGATGCGACAACTGCGCCGACACGCTCTTGTTCGTGTAGTAGTTGTCGTTTGGGTTGGCCTTCGGTGCCTGCAGCGGGTTGATGGTCGAGAAGCCGTTGGTCTTGAACTCCGACACCGACACCGCAAACGACGTATCGCCGTTCTCGCCCAGCGACCCGCTGATGCCCGCCTGCGCACGCTTGGTGTTGCGCGCGCCGTACTCGATCTCGGCATTGCCCAGCAGGCCATGGCCGCGGCCGTTACGCGTGAAAATCTGCACCACGCCACCAATCGCATCCGAGCCATACAGCGCAGACACGTTGCCGCGCACGACTTCAATGTGGTCGATCTGGTCGGCCATCAACTGCGAGATCTGCGCACTGCCCGATGTGCCGGAACTCACACGCACACCGTCAATCAGGATCAGCGTCTGATTGGAGCCAGCGCCGCGCATGAACAGGCTGGCATTGGTGCCAGGGCCGCCGTTCTGCGCGATTTCGATGCCGGCCTCGCGGCGCAGCAGGCTCACCGCATCCGGCGCTTGCGAGCGCTCGATGTCAGCGCGCGTGATGACCGTGGTGTGCGGCAACGCATCCGACAAGGGCTGCTCGCTACGCGAAGCCGTTACCACCGTCGGGTTCAGTTCACCCACTGGCGTGCTCGCCATCTGTGTATTGCTTTGTGCCCAGGCCGGTGCAACTGCACCCGCCATGACCCCCGTCAGCACGCTGGCAAGCGTGCGCATGGCCGTCCGGGGCATCCGGAGTGGCCGCTTTGTAGTCAAGCTCATGTTGAAAAGACAAGAAGCGTCAGCCGGACCCGTTCCCCCGCGGGTCGCTGGCAGCAGGATCTCGATGCGGTTCCCTCACATCGGCTCAGAACCGGTTCACGATCCGTAGCGAGCGGTCCGAGGTTGGCCCGCGAAACGCAGCCGTACGTGGGTACGGCGAGTATCACAGGGCCAAGATCGGGCCGCGCAGTAGGATCGTGGACCGGTTCGCGGAGATCCACCGTCCTGGCCGGTATCCGGGCTGGCGAAGCGGCCTGTCCGCCTTCCCATTCCCGAAGAAACAGTGGCTGGTTGGACAGACCGCGCGGAGCCCTCCTCTTCTTGCGAGAGATGGCGGGCACACGCGACGTTCGCTTACCGTTGCGGGGGCAGCGCAGGTTGGCGCATCGCTTGTGGGGCGGCGCTCCCTGCTTCCCGTTTAACTGCAGATGGTGCTGCGGGCACCAGGACGGCAGCGAGTTTACCGTCAAATACCCACCATCGCGCCAAAAGACGGGAAAAGACGGGCAAAGCTGTTGTGCCCTGGCCGCCGCCTGTGGACTTCAGCGCGATTGCGCATCCGTATGGAGGACAGGCGCAATTGACATGATGGGCTAAAATCCCCCCACTCGATTCTGATTGACAACCGATGCTGAACGAACTCGAACGCCTTGCCGACAAGATTGCGCGCGTGCTGCGTCACGCCGATGCGCTTGCCGCCGAGAACCAGCGCCTGCGCGCTGAAGTCGAACGGCTTACCGCGGAAGCCGAGGTCTCCAAGACCGAGCGCGACGCCATGGTGGCCGACCGCAGCGTGCTCAATGCCAAGATCGAAGAAGCGCAACTGCGCATCCAGTCGATTCTCGACAAGCTGCCGACGGCCACCGACGCCCGCCAGCTTGACCTCCTTGGCCAGGCCGCCGGCGAGGATGCCGCCACTGCCCCGCACTCGGAGACCTAAGCATGAGCAGCAAGCAAATTGAAGTGAACATTGCGGGCCAAGCCTACAAGTTTGCCGTTTCTCCCGACAACGAAGCCGCACTGCGTGAAGCCGCCGCCATGGTCGACAACCAGATGACGCGCATCAAGAACGGCTCGAGCACCAAGGGCATCGAGCGCGTTGCTGTGATGGCCGCCATCAGCATCGCGTCGGATTTGCTGTCGATGCAGCGCCAGGCCGCCTCCGATTCCGCCCTGCCGATCGACACCATTCGCGCCAAGCTGGCTGACCTGAATGCCCGCGCAGACGAGGCCCTGCGCCAGTATGGCGAGGTCATTTGACTCAATACAAAACGTGTTTGTAACCGGATCGCATCCGGGCTTGGGTTCGGATGCGAACGGGTGTATAGTGTCACCCAATGGTTGCCGGCAGCCTCCCGCAAACCCTTACACCATAAGGCTTTAGCGACTACAGACTCACAAGCCGGTTGCTCGCGATGAATCTCTCAGACGCATCGCCATGTCGTCAAAAACATGCACCACAACGTGGTGATACGTCTGACAGTTTCCCTGCCTGGTTCGCCATGGCCATAATTCCTTGAACCGATAAGCATTGCTTGGTGCGGGATATGCCGTGTGGGCGAGCGCGTCTTCCAGTGCACAGCGTGCGACGCAAGTCGTATGCTCCCTGCGCCGGTGATGTACCCAAAATGCGGCTTCCGCTGCCACTCTGAACCTCACTTGGGTTCAGGATGCGGGTCTAGCGGCCAAGGTGGGGACCCAACAAAAGGCGGTAGTGCACATGTGCGCTACCGCCTTTTTCTTTGCGCGTTTCCTTTGTGCACTCCATGATGCATCGCCAATAGCAAGGCCATGGCGCTGTTGCTATGCTGCGCACACCGTCACTTCCGTACACCGCCCGTACGCCCAACCCGATGGCCGCCCAATACTGGTTGATGAAGTCCGAGCCCGACGAGGCCAGCATCGACACGCTGCACACCGAGGGCACCCTGCCCTGGACTGGCGTACGCAATTATCAGGCGCGCAACTTCATGCGCGACCGCATGCGCATCGGCGATGGCGTGCTGTTCTACCATTCGTCCTGCCCGCAGCCGGGTATCGCTGGGCTGGCGGAGGTCTGTTCGACCAGCTACCCCGATCCCACGCAGTTCGACGCAAAAAGCCACTACCACGATCCCGCCTCCAAACCCGAGGCACCTCGCTGGATGCTGGTTGACGTGAAGTTCGTGCGCAAATGCGTGCTCATTGATCTACCCACGCTGCGCGCGCAGGAGCAACTCGCCGACATGACCATACTCCAGCGCGGCAATCGCCTATCGATCACGCCGGTCACGCCCGCACAATGGCGCTACATCACCACCAAATTGATGCGTGATCCTGAGTAAATGGCACGCAACGGTTGGGAATTGTTACAAACGTGATGAACGATGCGCGTTGCTGCCGGTCAGACGCATCACATTGCTTTTTTGGGAGAACACAATGAAATCTGTCCTGGCCGCAACCATTCTGGGGACCGCAATGATGACGACTGCTTTCGCACAAGCCGCACCTGAGACGAATTATTCGGGCGCGCATTCAGGCGTACTGTCGCTGGATGCACAGGCCGTGACCGAAGTGCCGACCGACACCGTCACCCTCACGCTGGGCGCAGAACAGGAAGGTGCAGACCCGGGTGCAATCTCCACGGCACTTTCGCGCAAGGCCGACGAGGTGATCGCCCAGGCCAAGCGGACGTCCGGCGTGCAGGCAGAAACCGGCGGCTTCAACATCTACCCGAATACCAATCGTGACGGCAAGATCAGCACCTGGCGCGGCCATGCTGAAGTGCGCATCACGTCGAAGGACTTTGCAGCGGCTTCCAAGCTGGCCGGTCAACTGGCCAACCAGATGCAGGTGCAGAACGTGAACTTCACGCTCTCGCGCGAGGCGCGCACGGCGGCGGAAGCCAAGCTGATCGACCAAGCTGTGAACACGTTCCGCGACAAGGCATTGGCAACCACCAAGCTGTTTGGCTACACGAGCTACACGATCCGCGACGTGCACGTGAGCGAAGGCAGCAACAACCCGGGCCCGCGTCCGATGATGCGCATGGCGGCCGCACCGGCTTCGTTCGATTCGGCACCGGTGCCCATCGAGGGCGGCAAGGCGCAAGTGACGGTGACCGTCTCCGGCGCCGTGCAGATGCTGAAGTAACGCACCCGCCAGCCATGAAAAAAGCCACCGCTTGCGGTGGCTTTGTCTTTGCGCCGATGCGGCCTCAGGCGTGTGCCTGGGTTTTCGCACCGTTGCCGTTGCTGCCGGCGCGGTCATTACGTCGATACGCCCACGCCAGCATCGCAATCCCCGCCAGGATCATCGGCAGCGACAGCCACTGCCCCATCGACAGGTTCGCCGCCAGCAGGCCGAGGAAGTTGTCCGGCTCACGCGCAAACTCGGCGAGGAAGCGGAATACACCATACCCGAGCAGGAAGGCGCCCGACACCGCGCCCATCGGCCGCGGCTTGCGCGCATACAGCCACAGCAGAATGAAGAACAGCACGCCCTCGCCCGCGAACTGGTAGAGCTGCGACGGGTGGCGCGGCAGCATGTGGTACTGGTCGAACACGGCCTGCACACCGCTGGTGACCGCCTGCTGCGCGTGCGAGAGCAACCACTCGCGGTCTTCACCCTGCGCCTGCGGGAACATCATTGCCCACGGCAGATTGGGCGACGACACACGGCCCCACAGTTCACCGTTGATGAAGTTGCCCAAGCGCCCCGCGGCCAGCCCGCACGGCACCATCGGCGCGATGAAGTCGGTCACCTGCATCCACGAGCGGCCGCGCATGCGGGCATACACCATCATCGCCACGACCACGCCGAGGAAGCCGCCGTGGAAGGCCATACCGCCCTCCCACACCTTGAAGATGTCGAGCGGGTGGGCGAAGTACCAGTCGGCCTTGTAGAACAGCACGTAGCCCAGACGCCCGCCCAGGATCACGCCCAGCACGCCGTAGAACAGCATGTCGTCGAGGTCGCGGCCGCTCCAGCCCTCGGCGGCGATGTGTGGCTGGCGCGTACGCAGCCGGCCGAACCACAGGAACATGATGAACGCCGCCAGATACATCAGGCCGTACCAGCGGATGGCGAGCGGCCCCAGATGCAGGGCGACGGGATCGAATTGCGGATGGATGAGCATGAATCCTGGGGTTCAGGTTGAGTTGTCTTTGTGCAGCTTGGCGACGGCCTCGGCGCTGGCCACGAACCACGGCAGCACCGGCGAGGCTGCATCGCGCCGCCATACCAACCCGGTTTCGATAAACGGGCTGGGCGCGGCGAGTTCGAGATAGACCACGCCAGTCCGCTGCAGGTTGCATAGCGATGCGGGCACCAGCGCGACGCCCATCTCGGCAGAGACGAGGCTGACGATGGTCTGCATCTGGATGGCTTCCTGGCCGATGCGCGTGGCGGCCCCAGTTTCTCCAGGCCGGCCACCGTGCGCGGCATGATAGCCGGTAATGATGTCATACAGCGCAGGCGCAGACCGCCGCGGGAAGATGATGAGCGGCTCGGCCGCCGCATCGGCCAGCGCAAAGGGCTGGCCGGGCGCGACACCCCACTTTTCTGCACGCGATGTGGGCACCGCCAGCACCAAGCGCTCCCGCACCAGCGGCCGATACTCCAGCTCGCCGGGGACCGAGCCTGCGTGATGCGCAATCACTATGCCCGCATCCACCTCGTCGGCCAGAAGCGCTTCGATCTGCACATCGCTGGTGGCTTCACGCAACTGAAACTGCACATCTGGACGTGCGTCGCGGAAGTGCCGCAGCACGGCAGGCAAGATGCCGTAGTCGGCCGTACTGACGAAAGACAGCGACAGCGAACCCACCTCCCCGCGCGCAAGCCGCTGCGCCAGCGCGGGGAGTGCGCCCGCCTCGGCCAGCACGCGTCGCACCTCGACCAGCCAGCGCGCGCCTACCGGCGTGAGCGCCACCGAGCGCTGCGTGCGGTGGAACAGCGTGACGCCCAGCTCCTCCTCCAGCGCACGGATCTGCTGCGACAGCGGCGGCTGCGTCATCGACAGACGCTCGGCAGCGCGGCCGAAATGCAGCTCCTCGGCAACGGTCACGAAATAGCGAAGTTGGCGCAAGTCCATCTCATCGATTGATAGTTTTTACGACTCAATAATCGCTCAATAATATATTTGACGCGCCTTTTGTCCAAGCGCATGCTGGGCGCCACGCTGTTTCCTATAACGACATTCCCGCCCCCACGGAGACTCCCATGCCAAACAACAAGCGTTCCCAGCACATCACCCAGGGCGTGGCGCGCTCGCCCAATCGCTCGATGTACTACGCGCTGGGCTACACGAAAGACGACTTCAATAACCCGATGATCGGCGTGGCGAACGGCCATTCGACCATCACGCCGTGCAACTCGGGCCTGCAGAAGCTGGCCGATGCGGCAGTCGCTGCCGTGAAGGAAGCCAAGGCCAACCCGCAGATCTTCGGCACCCCCACCATCTCGGATGGCATGTCGATGGGCACCGAGGGCATGAAGTTCTCGCTGATCTCGCGCGAAGTGATTGCCGACTGCATCGAGACCTGCGTCAACGGCCAGTGGATGGACGGCGTGGTCGTCATCGGCGGCTGCGACAAGAACATGCCAGGCGGCATGATCGCCCTGGCCCGCACCAACGTGCCGGGCATCTACGTGTACGGCGGCACCATCAAGCCCGGCCACTGGAAGGGCAAGGACCTGACCATTGTCTCGTCATTCGAGGCCGTGGGCGAATTCACTGCCGGCCGCATGAGCGATGAAGACTTCGAGGGCATCGAAAAGAACGCCTGTCCGAGCTCTGGCTCATGCGGCGGCATGTACACGGCCAACACGATGAGCTCGTCGTTCGAAGCGCTCGGCATGTCACTGCTGTATTCGTCGACGATGGCGAACCCGGACCAGGAGAAGGTCGACAGCGCCGCCGAATCTGCACGTGTACTGGTCGAAGCCGTGCGCCGCGACCTGAAGCCGCGCGACATCATCACGCGCAAGTCGATCGAGAACGCCGTGGCCGTCATCATGGCCACCGGGGGCTCGACCAACGCCGTGCTGCACTACTTGGCCATTGCCCACGCGGCGGAAGTGGAATGGACCATCGACGACTTCGAGCGCGTGCGCCAGCGCGTGCCCGTCATCTGCAACCTCAAGCCGTCGGGCCAGTATGTGGCGACCGATCTGCACGCCGCTGGTGGCATCCCGCAGGTGATGAAGCTTCTGTTGAACGCCGGCCTGCTGCACGGGGATTGCATCACCATCACCGGCAAGACGCTCGCCGAAGAACTCGCCAACGTGCCCGACCAACCGCGTGCGGACCAGAACGTGATCCTGCCGATTGAGAAGGCGCTCTATAAGGAAGGCCATCTCGCCATCCTGAAGGGCAACCTGGCCGAGGAAGGTGCCGTCGCAAAGATCACCGGCCTGAAAAACCCGGTCATCACCGGTCCGGCCCGCGTGTTCGACGATGAGCAGAGCGCGATGAGCGCCATCCTGGGGGACCAGATCAAGGCCGGCGACATCCTCGTGCTGCGCTATCTGGGGCCCAAAGGCGGCCCGGGTATGCCGGAGATGCTGGCTCCAACGTCGGCCATCATCGGCAAGGGCCTGGGCGAGTCGGTGGGCTTTATCACCGATGGGCGTTTCTCGGGTGGCACGTGGGGCATGGTGGTCGGCCACGTCGCACCGGAAGCGTATGTGGGCGGCACCATTGGCCTGGTGCACGAGGGTGATTCGATCACCATCGACGCGCACCAGCGCCTGCTGCAACTGAACGTGCCCGACGATGAACTCGCCCGCCGCCGTGCCGCGTGGAAGCAACCCGCGCCGCGCTATACGCGTGGTGTGCTGGCGAAGTTTGCGAAGCTGGCCGCGCCGGCCAGCAAGGGTGCCGTGACGGACTGATCCGGTAACCGCCGTCCCCAGGCTGCAAACGGGGACGGCGCCTCCCTCCCGACATCATGTGGAACACGACGAGCGCCGCCGTGCTGATCGGCATTGGGGCAACCGCCCTCATGGATCTCTGGATCTACACGCTGCACCGCGTATTCGGGCAGCCGATGACGAACTGGGCGCTCGTGGGGCGCTGGTTCTGGCACCTGCGCACCGGTAAGGTCTTCCACGACGACATTGCCCTCGCCAAGCCTTACGCGCATGAACTGGCGTTCGGCTGGTTTTGTCACTACGCCATTGGCATCGCCTACGCCGTCATCCTGGTCTTGATCGCGCCCGGTTGGCTGGTCGCACCGGCTTTGCTGCCGGCCTGGATATTCGGCATGGTGACGATCCTGCCCGGCTGGTTTCTGCTGCATCCGGGCATGGGAGCGGGCTGGGCGGTATCCAAACGCGCCAACGCCACGCAGATCCGCTGCTTGAGCCTCCTGAGCCACAGCGTCTTCGCGGTCGGCTTGTATGGCGTGGCGCGACTTGCTCAGTAGGTCCGCGTGCCGTTAGACGTTGCTTAGCGTGACGGCGGCTTGCGCTGGTCGGCCAACGCATCGTCCAGCGCCGCGCCAAGCCAATCCATCAGACGGGCTTCCAGCGTGCGGGTCAGGTCGGCTGCCAGTTGCTCTGTCAGCAACGACAGGCGCGATTCCAATGCCGCACGGCACTGCGCCTCAATCAGCGTCGGCCATTCGGTCTGGAAGCGCCACATCACGTGCCCCATTACGCGCGCGGCATCGGTACCGGCCGGCGGCAGGACGGAGGTGGGCGCCAAGCCCTGCTCACGCAAGACAGGCGGCACGGCAGTTGCAACAACGGCAGCAGTTGGAGAAGGCGCGGCGGCCGGAGCGGCCACCGGTTCAGCATCTTCCAGCTCGACGATCTCCGTCAGAACCGGGATATTGTTGTCCGCGGGGGACCCAGAGTTGCGGCCGTCGGTCATGCGCGCCCCACGTCGTGGTGTTGGATCGGATAACCGCGGTCGCGGTAGAAGCGGAAGCGGTCGCGCGCGGCGGCGCGGTCGGCGTCGTCGTCACCGACGATTTCGATCAGCCGCTCAAAGCGCGCAAACAGCGGCGGCGGCTCGCTCGACAGATTGACGAGGATGTCGTGATGCGGGGCGTCGTCCAGCGGCTCGGAGATGTCGGCCAACAAGATGGGGGTCTGGTCGGCCAGCGGGTGTCGCAGGCCACAGTGCGGCAGGAAATCGAGCGCGCTGAACGTCCACAACTGCGTGTCGAACGCTTGCAGCGCAGCCGGATCTCCAACCACGATCACCTTCTGGCCCGCGCCGTAAGCCTTGCGCACGAGCCGGCAGGCATAGGCCAGCTTGCCGGGCACGTTGCTGTGAAAATCGACGCGGGTCATACGGTGCTTCGCCTCTGATGAATCAACCGCGGTCCATCAGGAAGCGCGTCAGCAGCGGCACCGGGCGGCCCGTGGCGCCCTTGGCCGCACCGCTCTTCCAGGCCGTACCGGCGATGTCCAGGTGCGCCCAGTCGTACTTCTCGGTGAAGCGCGCCAGGAAGCAGGCCGCCGTCACGCTGCCAGCCGGGCGGCCGCCGATGTTGCCCATGTCGGCAAAATTGGACTTGAGCTGTTCCTGGTATTCCTCGTCCAGCGGCATGCGCCAAGCGGTGTCGAGCGATTGCTTGCCGGCCGCGATCAGCAAATCCGCCAGCGCATCGCTGCGGGCGTACATGCCGGTATTGATGTGACCAAGCGCGATGATGCAGGCGCCCGTGAGCGTTGCCACGTCGATCACCACGGCCGGCTTGAAGCGCTCCACGTAGGTCAGCGCATCGCACAGGATCAGGCGGCCTTCGGCGTCGGTGTTCAGGATTTCGATGGTTTGGCCCGACATGCTGGTGACGACGTCGCCCGGCTTGGTGGCGATGCCGCTGGGCATGTTCTCGCAGGTCGGCACCACGGCGATGACGTTCTGCTTGAGGCCCATTTCGGCCACGGCACGCAGCGTGCCCAGCACCGAGGCCGCGCCGCACATGTCGTACTTCATCTCGTCCATGCCCTCGCCCGGCTTGAGCGAGATGCCACCCGTGTCAAACGTGATGCCCTTGCCCACCAGCACCACGGGCGCCTGCTTGGCGGGGCCACCTTCGTAGCGCAGCACGATGAACTGCGGCGGCTCTTCGCTGCCCTTGGTCACGGCCAGGAAGGCGCCCATCTTCAGGGCTTCGATCTGCTTGCGGCCGAGCACCTCGACCTTGAGCTTGAATTCCTTGGCGATCTGGCGCGCGGTGTTGGCCAGGTACGTCGGCGTGCAGATGTTGGACGGCAGGTTGCCCAGGTCACGCGTCAGGTCCATGCCGTTGGCGATGGCAGTGCCGCGGGCGGCGGCCACGCTGGCGGCCTTGGCATCGGCGGCCGGCACAGCCAGCACGACCTTGCGCAGGCTGGTGCCGCTCTTGTCGCCCTTGCTCTTGAGCGACGGATGGCGCTCGATGAAGCGGTAGCTGGTTTCTCGGATGAGCGAAACAGCGGTCAGCACGGCCCAGGCGGAGTCCTTGTCACGCGCGGTGTGCTCGGTCAGCGTCCACGTCACGTTGGCGGCCTTGGTACCGGCCAGTGCGCGCAGTGCGGTGCGCACGGCTTCAGCGTAGGCGCGGTCGGTGAAGTCGGCTTCCTTGCCCAGGCCGACCAGCAACACGCGGGCAGCGCCAACACCGGCCACCTCGTGCAGCAGCAGCGAGGTGCCGCGCTTGCCTTCAAAGTCGCCCAGCTTGATCAAGCGGCCGACCAGGCCCTTGGTCGCCACGTCCAGCGCCTTGGCGGCGCCAGCCAGGGTCTGCGACTCGAACAGACCGATCACGAGGCAATCGCTCTTGGCCGCCAGGGCGCCCGCTTTGGCCCAGTCCAGGGCTTTTGTGCTAAATTCCATCGCGCTTCTCTCTATGAGGCGAGTCAACGAAAGCCCACATTATCCGCGATTTTGCGCGGGGGCTCCGATGGAACCCAGATGGGGCACCGATCGTCCCAGTTGCGGTCCCAACCTGGGTCTAGACCTCGCCCACCCTTCCAGCATCCGCATGATTTTCGAACAAGCCCTGCGACGCGAGCTGTCCTTTACCGCCGGCGCCGTCTTCCTCGTGCTGCTGACGTTCATGCTGACCACCCTGGTGATCCGCATTCTCGGCATGGCCGCCAATGGTGAAGCCAACCCGAACGACGTCCTGCTGCTCATCGGCCTGGCTACGCTGGGCTACCTTGCCATTCTCCTGTGCGCCACCCTCTTCATCTCGGTGCTGCTGGTGCTCACGCGCTGGTACAAGGATTCCGAGATGGTGGTGTGGTTCACCTCGGGCATCAGCCTGACGGATTTCATCCGCCCGGTGCTGCGCTTCTCGCTGCCGTTCATCGTGCTGGTGGCGCTGCTGGCGCTGTTCGGCTGGCCGTGGGCCAACCAGCAGAGCGCGCTGTTCCGTGATCGCTTCGAGCAGCGCGACGTGCTGTCGATGATCTCTGCCGGCCGCTTCATCGAGCCCGCGCACGGCAACTACGTGCTCTTTATCGAAGGCGTGGACTCGGGCATGAAACACGCCCGCAACCTGTTCGTGGCGAATGCCGCGCAGGACAAGATCGGCGTGGCGCTGGCCAAGACCGGCGAGTTCAAAACCATGCCCAACGGCGACCGCTACGTCGTGCTCGACACGGGCCGCCGCTACGAAGGCACGCCCGGCCAGCTCGACTACCGCATCGTCGAGTTCGACAAGTACGGTGTGAAGGTGGCCAACAAGCCGCCTCAGGCAGATGCCAACCAGCCCACCAAGAGCCGCCCCACCCAGGACCTGCTTGCCAACCCAACGCCCGAGAACCTGGGCGAACTGGTCTGGCGCATCGGCCTGCCGCTGCTGGCGCTGAACTTCGTGCTGATCGCCATCCCGCTGGCCTACGTCAACCCGCGCCTGGGCCGCTACACGCCGATGATCTTCGCGGTGCTGATCTATCTGACGTATTCCAACCTGCTGAACCTGTCGCAAGCCTGGGTCTCGCAGGGCAAGATGAACGTGTTCATGGCCTGGTGGCCGATCCACCTGGCAGCCTTCATCTGCGCAGTGTTGTTGTTCCGCTTCCGCCACTACAGCGCGGCCGGCCTAAAGGGCATTTCCGCCCTGCTCGGCTTTGCACCGAAATCGGCCTCCAGCAAGGCGGGCGCATGATGAAGATGCCGGTCTACGAAAAATACTTCGCACGCCAGATCTACGGCGTGTTCGTCTTCATCCTGTTTGCGGTGCTGGCGCTGTTCATCTTCTTCGACATGCTGGGCGAGCTGGGTTCGGTGATGGGCCGCTACACCACGCTCATCGCGTTCTTCCATGTGATGCTGCAGGCGCCGACGCGTGTGTATGAAGTGATTCCGGTGGCGGCACTCATCAGTGCCATCTACGTGTTCTCGCAGATGGCGAGCCAGTCGGAGTTCACGATCTTCCGCGTGGCTGGGCTGGATACGCGGCGCGCGCTGATGTCGCTGTTCAAGATTGCGCTGCCGCTGGCGCTGGTGACGTACATCTTCGGCGAGTTCATCGGCCCGAAGGCGGAGCAGTACGCGCAGAAGGTGCGGCTTGAAGCGCTGGGTGCCACGGTGTCGGCGGGCTTCCGCTCGGGCGTGTGGGTCAAGGACCGCGGCCCAGCCAAGCCGGATGGCAGCGGCGGCGAGGTGACACGCTTCATCAACGTGGGTGCGTTGCAGGCAGACCAGTCCATCCAGGGCCTGCGCATCTATGAATTCGACTCGGACTACCGTCTGAGCACGATTCGCGTGGCGCAGCAGGCACGGTATGAAGGTCACCAGAACTGGCAGTTGAGCAACGTGACCGAGACACGCTTCATTGAATTCCCGCGCAAGGCAGTTGCCGCCACACCGCAGGACAACGTGCAGGCCGCACCCGGCGCACCCGATGCACTGGCGCCGGAATTCCGTGGCGAGCAGACCACGGTACCGCAACAGGAGATGCGCTCGGAGCTCACGCCGCAGTTGCTGTCGGTGCTGATGGTCACGCCTGACCGCATGGCCACGCTGGATCTGTTCCAGTACATCCGCCATCTGCGTGACAACAAACAGGATTCACAGCGCTACGAGATCGCGCTGTGGAAGAAGGTGGTCTACCCGTTCACCGTGCTGGTGATGATGGCGCTGGCCCTGCCCTTCGCCTACCTGCACGCACGCGCCGGCGCCGTCGGCCTGAAGGTGTTCGGCGGGATCATGCTGGGGCTGTCGTTCCAGTTGGTGAACAACCTGTTCTCACACGTAGGGCTGCTCAATACGTGGCCAGCCATTTTCACGGCCATCGTGCCAGGCGCCCTGTATCTGGCATTCGCGCTGGTGGCGCTACGCTGGGTGGAGCGTCACTGATGACCGCGCGCGCACTCGTGCTGTTTGCGCATGGCGCGCGCGATGCCCGCTGGCGCGAGCCGTTCGACCGGCTGCGCGAGCGCCTGGCTGCTCAGCAACCCGATGTCGACGTCCGCCTCGCCTTTCTTGAATTGATGACGCCCGATCTGCCGGGCACGATCGACGAACTCGCTGCCGCCGGTGTGCAGCACATCACCATCGTGCCGGTGTTCTTTGGCCAGGGCGGCCACTTGCGGCGGGATCTGCCGGCGCTGGTCGAGCGCTGCGCACAGGCCCACCCCGCCCTCTCCATCCGTTGCGCCGATGCCGTCGGTGAAGACGACGCCGTGCTCGATGCGATTGCCGGCTATTGTGTACGGCAACTCACCTCGCCCACCTGATCTGCCGTCCGCCGGCACGCCTCCCTTCAGGGCGGCAGAAGAGCGCCCCCGTCGTTGCCGCAAGCCCCTTGGGGGTTGATACTCCCAATGATCGGCATCAGCGAGGTCAGATCCACCACAGCGCGACCGAAATCCACACGCGTTGCATACCTTGGCATCACGCCTCCCTGACAGCGCATGTATGGGAGCAGTTGCCCGACGGCCGAGCCGATCGTCGGCGTCACCTGCTTCAAGAGATCCCCGAAGACGCCCGCGGGCGTCGGCGCGGTCAGATACCGCTGATGAATGGGGCTGTATGACGCGGCGTTCTCGCCCGCGGCAGCCAGGATCGGTGAAAGTTGATGGTTCAGCCTGGCAACACCAGCGTTGACGCTGATCGGGGTCACACGCCGGGTCAGCATCTGCGGCGACGCCAGCTCGGCAGGATCATCGTGTTCGCTCAGTTCCGCCACCAGGGCCGACGTCAGGATCGATACATTCACGATCGCCTCATCCTCATTGGCCGGCAATTCAGGCAGCACCGAATAGAGCGTCGGATCGTCGCCGCTGGCGTCGTCTGCGCTGACCAGCAACGGGGCCGTCAACCCGGTCAGCGGAATCTCGTAGTGACCCGTGCTGTCGGTGACCGTGCTCAGCGTCCTGCCCTGGGCATCGGTCACCTTGACTTGGGCACCCGACAGAAGATCGCCCATCGCCACGGTGCCGCTCATGATGCGTGGGGCCGATGCGGCGCTCGCACTGTCCTCGCCACCCCCGCACGCGGCCAGCGTGGCAAGCACTGCGACGACGGGCATCCACGCCCCGAGACGCACGGCGGATGGTTGATTCGACGAACGGGTAGCAGGCATGGCATGGGGCTGGAGATCCCGCACTCGGGCGGAGGCGGCGTGGATACTCCCATGGCAACCCTGCTGGCTCAAGCGCGCAGGCGCGCGGTGCGTGCGATTGGTGCGGGTGTCTCACCAAGCTTTCGCCACGTCTCACACAACCGGTTTAGCCGCCCTCGGGCTCGAGCTGCGCAAAGCGCGCGTGCACGTTGTTTTCAACGTGGAAACCGTGGGTGTCAAACTCCTCCAACTCCAGCGTCAACCCGAGATAGCGGCGCGCAAACACGTCGGCCAGATGCGCGCGCAGGGCAGCGAACAATTCCGCGCAGATCAGCCCCGTCACAGCCTTGGGCCGACCGGCCTTGATGCGGAATACCACGTGAATGAAGGCATCGTCCGCGGCGCCGTCTGCCATGCGGTACTGGTCCAGGCGTAGCGCGCGTGTGCGGATGCCGCCGGTCGGAAACACATCGGCATGGCCGATCAGCACGCCATTGAGCAGGCGCATCAGCTCGGGAATGCGCGCATCAACTTCAACGTTGGCGGTGTACTCGATGATGACGTGCGGCATCGCAGGCGTCCGAAGAAGGGGTTAGGTGATTAACGCGCCGCCGCAGCCTCGGTGGACATCGCCGATTCGAGCGCATCCACTACCTGCGCCAGCCGCCCGAGTGACGGCGCACGCTGCACGCAGACATCCCATTCCGATGGGGCCGAGGTGAGCTTGTGCGCCGACAGCACGCCCTCGGCAAGCTGCGGCCCGATCAGCCGCACGGGTGCGAAACCGAGCCCGAAGCCCTCCGCCACCAGCGCATGCTGCAGCGGCACGGATTGCACTTCGGCGGCCACGTTGGGGGTCAAGCGATCGGCCTCGTAGCGGCCCAGCAGCCAGGCCCGCATCTCGCAGCCGGCCGGGTTCAGCACCCAGGCTTCCTCCGTGACTTGTGCCATCGACAAGGTCGGCGGCAGCTTGCGCGAGGGTGCGGCAATCAGGCTGACGGGCTCCGTGCCGATCACGCGGATATCCGCATCGGCGTGATGGCCACGCGCGTTGGACGGTGCCAGCCACAACGCGACGTCCAGCTCGGCACGCTTCAGGCGCTCGCGCAATACGCCACCCCACTCGCAGCTCAGGCGGAATGACACGCCCGGATAGCGCAATCGCAGCCTCGACAACAGGCGCGCAAACCACGCATCGCTCACCGCATGGCTGACACCCACACGCAGCGCGCCCTCGGGCTCGCCGGTGGCACGCACGGCACTGCGTAGCGCCTCGAATTCACCAACGATGGTGCGGCAGCGCGCCAGCACCGCCTCGCCCTCAGCGGTGAGCCGGAACGGTTTGACGCGCCGGTCGAACAGCACGGTATCGAGCGCGCGCTCCAGCCGCTGGATCTGCTTGGTGACGGCCGGCTGCGTGAGCGGCAGGTGCTCGGCCACGCGGGCGATCGACCCGGTCTGTGCCAGCAGCACGAAGGTACGCATCTCTTCAAGCATGACGACATTCCCAATTGTTATGTTTTCTCTGAACAAATTGAATTGGATTCATCTTAAGCGACAGGCCACAGTATCGCCAGACGCGCTTTTGCGTTGCTTTCCTCCCCCACCCACCACGAGGACACCATGAAAGCTCTGGCACTGACCGACGGTTACGGCATCGACGCCTTGCGCACCATCGAGCGCGATGACCCCACGCCCGCCCGCGACGAAATCATCGTGCGCACGCGCGCTGCCTCTCTCAACTTCCGCGACCTGGAGATCGTTTCCGGCAAGTTCTTCACGCGCTTTCCGTTACCGCTGATTCCGCTGTCGGACGGTGTGGGCGAGGTGGTGGCCGTTGGCGACAACGTGACACGTGTGCGCCCCGGCGATCGGGTCGCCGGTACGTTCTGGCAGCGCTGGGACGGCGGCGACTTTCGCAACGCCGACACACGCCGCATGCTCGGCGGCCCCATCGACGGCTGGCTGGCCGACACCATCCGCCTGGATGCGGGCGGCGCAGTGGTGGTGCCACCGCACCTGAGCGATACCGAAGCCGCCACCCTGCCCTGCGCCGGGCTCACCGCATGGCACTGCCTAATCGAAGCGGGCAACCTGCAGCCGGGCGAGACCGTGCTCGTGCAAGGCACGGGCGGTGTGTCGATGTTCGCGGTGCAATTCGCGCTGATGGCCGGGGCGCGGCCCATCGTGCTGTCGAGCAGCGACGCAAAGCTGGAACGCGTGCAGACGCTTGGCGTGCCCGAATCCGACACGATCAACTACAGCACCACGCCGGACTGGCACGAAGCGGTGCTCGCGCGCACGGACGGCCGCGGTGTCGATCACGTCATCGAAGTGGGTGGCGGGGGTACGTTTCAGCGCTCGCTGAAGGCGCTGCGGGTGGGTGGACAGATCCACCTTGTCGGCTACCTGGCCGGGCGTGAAGGCGGCGTGAGCCCGCTGGAAATCTTTGCGCGCAAGGCGGTGATCCGGCCGGCGTCGGTCGGCTCGCGGGCGTCGTTTGAGGCGATGAACCGGGCGCTGGCGCTGCACGGCCTGCACCCGATCGTCGATCAGGTGCTGCCGTGGCAAGACGCGTCGGAGGCGTTCCGGGTGATGGAAGCCGGGAAAGTCTTTGGGAAAATCGCGCTGGCGTTCTAAGCGATGCTCAGGCGGCCAGAACGTGGGGTCCGCTGGAGAACACTTCCGGCGCAACGTTAGTTGCACGCGCGGCAAACGCGTCGCCAATCATCAGCAGGCTTGGGTGTTCCGGGTTGATCCACGCGGCCGCAGCACCCTCGGCCATCTGCTGCAGCGTAAAGCACGCCGAGCGTTGCTCGGGCGTGGTGGCGGCTTCGACCACCCAAGCGGGCGTCGACGGCGCGCGGCCACGGGCGATCAGGTCTGCTGCGATCGACGCGGCTTGATCGCGGCCCATGTAGTAGACGAGCGAATCGGCCTGCGCAACCGGTTCGGGCGTCACACCCTCGGGTAGCGGCGTATCGGGGTCGGCGGCCTTGGCTTGCGTGACGAAGGCCACACTGCGCGCCACGCCGCGCTTCGTCAGCGGCTGGCGAATGGCGGATGCGGCGGCCAGCGCTGCGGTGATGCCCGGCACGACTTCGTAGTCGATACCGGCTTGCTCCAGCGCCTGCAGTTCCTCATCCGCACGACCAAACAACATCGGGTCACCGCCCTTGAGGCGCACCACGCGCTGGTACTTGGTCGCCAGATCGACGAGCTGGCGATTGATGAAGCGCTGCGCGGTCGAGCGCTTGCCGCAGCGCTTGCCGACGGCAATCAGCACCGCCTGCGGGCAATACTGGAAGACCTCGGGCGAGACCAGTGCGTCGTGCAACACGACCTCGGCTTCGCCCAACAGCCGTGCACCGCGCACCGTGATGAGGTCCGCGGCGCCGGGGCCCGCACCAATCAGGCTCACGTGGCCAAGTGTCTTGTGGGTCTTCGCTTCCATTTGCCTAGCTTCCTTTGCTTTTTCCTGCGGGGCGCAGGCGAGTTTGCGACATGCGGCGCCCCTTCACTTCAGGAAAACGCACGGATCATGCCTGCCGCCACCGTATGGTGCGTGGCTTCGTCCACCAGGATGAACGCGCCGGTGGCCGGATTATCGCCATACGCGTCGCAGACGATCGGCTTCTGCAGACTGATATTGACGGTGCCAATGTCATTCAGCGCGATCTGCTTGCGGCCAGTTTCGTGCGACAGCGTGTGAACGTCCAGCACACGCTCGACTTCCGACACGCGCGCAAACACGGTGGTGGTCGTGTGCTTGAGCACATATTTGCGGGCCGGGTTCAGTTCGTGTTCGTCGAACCAGCAGAGATCCGCGTGCAGCTTCTTGGCGGCATTGGCAGCCGTCGTCGGTGCCGCGACGATGGTGTCGCCGCGCGAGATGTCCACGTCGTCCGCCAGGCGCACGGTGATGGTCTCGCCGGGGCCGGCAGAATCCGCCGCGCCGTTCGGCGTCAGCACTTCAGCGACGGTCGTCTCGCGGTTGGCGGGCAGCACGCGCACGGCCTGGCCGACGCGCACGGTGCCGGCCTCGACGCGGCCCATGTAGCCACGGAAATCATCGGCCTGCGAGCCATCCTGGCGCGCCACGAACTGCACCGGGAAGCGCAGTGCGTCGTCGCCCGCCGGGGCGGTATCTTCCACCTTCAGGTCTTCGAGCAGCGCCAGCAACGGCTCACCCTGGTACCACGGCATGGCTTCGGACGCGTGCACGATGTTGTCACCGCGCAGGGCCGACACCGGCACGTAGCGCACGTCGCGCAGGCCCAGTTGCGTGGCCAGTGCGTCGTACGCGGTGCGGATTTCGTTGAAGCGTGCTTCGCTGTAGTCGATCAGGTCCATTTTGTTGACGGCCACGATCACATGCTGCAGCTCCAGCAGCTTGACGATGGCCGAATGGCGCTTGGTCTGGGCCAGCAGCTCAGCCTTGCCGTCGACGGTCGTCACGCGCGTGACGTCGATCAGGATGATGGCGGCGTGCGCGGTCGAGGCGCCCGTCACCATGTTGCGCGTGTACTGCTCGTGACCCGGCGTGTCGGCGATGATGAACTTGCGGCGCGCGGTCGAGAAATAGCGGTACGCCACGTCAATCGTGATGCCCTGTTCGCGCTCGGCTTCCAGGCCGTCGGTCAGCAGCGAAAAGTCGATGTCTTCGCCGGCGGTGCGCTTGTTCTTGGCGCGCGTGAGCGCTTGCAGCTGGTCGGTCAGCACGGCCTTGCTGTCGTACAGCAGACGGCCGATCAGCGTGCTCTTGCCGTCGTCGACCGAACCAGCGGTGATGAAGCGCAGCAGCCCTTGGTGCGATGTTTGGTTGCTCATGATCAGAAATACCCTTCCTTCTTGCGCTTTTCCATCGAGGCTTCGCTCGTCTGGTCGTCCATGCGCGTGGCACCGCGTTCGGTGATCTCGGTGATGGCCGTCTCGGCGATGATCTCGGCCGGCGTGGCAGCGGTGCTGGCCACCGGGCACGTGCAGCTGATGTCGCCCACCGTGCGGAAGCGCACCGACAGGACTTCGCTTTCGTCGCCGTCGGCCTTGGGCGTGATCGGCGTGACGGGCACCAGCAGGCCGTTCTTGCGCACGACTTCACGTTGATGCGCGTAATAGATCGGCGGCAGCGCGAGGTTCTCGCGGGCGATGTACTGCCACACGTCGAGCTCGGTCCAGTTGGAGATCGGGAACACGCGCATCTGTTCGCCTTGCGCCATGCGGGCGTTGTACAGGCTCCAGAGTTCCGGGCGCTGGGCCTTCGGATCCCACTGACCGAACTCGTCGCGGAACGAGAAGATGCGCTCCTTGGCGCGGGCCTTCTCTTCGTCGCGGCGGGCGCCACCCATCAGGGCGTCAAAGCCGTGCGATTCGATCGTTTCCAGCAGCGTGACGGCCTGTGCGGCGTTGCGCGAATCGGTTTCCTTGCGCAGGCGCACGGTGCCGCGCTTGATGGAGTCTTCCACATGGCCGACCACGAGGCGCGCGCCCAGCTTGGCGACTTGCTCATCGCGGAACTGGATCACCTCCGGGTAGTTGTGACCCGTGTCGATGTGCACCAGCGGGAACGGCAGATCGATCTTGCGGTCGCCCAGTCGGAAGCCCTTGAGCGCCAGGTGCAGCATGACGATCGAATCCTTGCCGCCCGAGAACAGCAGTGCCGGGTTGCGGCACTCGGCCACCACCTCGCGGATGATGTAGATCGACTCGGCTTCCAGCCAGTCGAGGTGCTCGTTCTGCACGGACGTCAGTGCCGTGCCGGGGATTTCGCTCATCACACCCATCTTCATTTCCTCAAGCTTTGTGCGACACGTTGGCCGCATGCAAACCGCATTCCTTGCTGTCGCGCGATTCCCACCACCAGCGGCCGGCGCGGACATCTTCACCAGCACGCACCGCGCGCGTGCAGGGCTCGCAGCCGATGCTGGGATAGCCCTTGTCATGCAGTGCGTTGGTGGGCACGTCATGTTGTTCGAGGTAAGCCCAGACTTCGGGCTCGGACCAGTCGAACAGCGGGTTGTATTTGGCGATGCCGCGGGCGTCGTCATCTTCGGCAAACGGCAGGTCGGCACGGGTGACGGCCTGCTCGCGGCGCTGGCCGGTCAGCCATGCATCGGCGTCTTTCAGTGCGCGGTTCAGCGGCACCACCTTGCGGATGTTGCAGCAGGCCTTGCGCAGTTCAATGCTGTCGTAGAACGCATTCAGGCCGTGGTCGCGCACGTAGGCCTCCACTGCGCGGGCGTCCGGTGCGTATTGCTCGACCGCATAGTCGTAGTGTTCACGGATGCGATCCAGCATCGCCAGCGTTTCGGCATGCAGGCGGCCAGTCTGCAGCGTGAAGATCGGCAGGTGCGCGCGCACAGTCTCAGGGCTGCGCAGGATGGCATCCGTGACGACCATGTCTTCGGCGGCCAGGCTGGTGGCGAACTTCGCCACGCCGTGCTTGGCGGCAATCTCGGCCAGGCGCTCGAACAGCGCGGCTTCCTTCGCAGCCAGGGCTTCAGCCGTGCCGGTGTAGACGGGGCGCGTCCACAGCACCGGGCGCCCGATTGCGGACACCGGCACTTCGGACACGGCAGCTTCTTGCAGATCGCTCATGCCGCGCTCGCTTCGGGTGCACGCTCGCGGCGGAACAGCGGGCGCGGCTCGTCAATGGCGCCCTGGTAGCGCACGCTGATCTCGCCGAAGCCGTGCAGCGCATCGTCGATGCTCTTGTCGGCGCGCACAGCGTAGGCGTCGAAACCGCAACGGCGCATGAAGTCGAGCTGATCGCGCAGCACGTCGCCGATGGCGCGCAGCTCACGCGTGAAGCCCAGGCGCTGGCGCAGCAGGAACGCCGTGCTGTAGCCGCGACCATCGCGGAAGACGGGGAAATCCACCGCTACAAGCGACAGGTTCGGCAGATCGGCCTCCAATGCAAACGGCTCGTCGTCCGGAGCCAGCCACACGGCCAGCGTGCCGGCGCGCGCACGCGTCAGCAGCGCGTCGCGATTGGCTTGCCAGAAGGCCAGCGGCACGATGGCGTGCGTGGCGGCATCCACATCGGCTTGCGTCAGTTCACCACCCTCGGGGGCGCGGAGCACGGTCCACTCGTCGGCCACGATTTGCGGGGCACCGTTTTGCAACTTGATGATCTTGCTCATGTTCGTTTCCCTCGGCAATTAGGCTTCTTCACGGGCGTAGACACGTTCCTTGAACGGGGCCATGCCGATGCGGTTGTAGGTGTCGATGAAGCGTTCGTCTTCCGTGCGGTTGGCGACGAAGGTGTCGATGATGCGTTCGATCACGTCGGGCATTT
Organism: Ralstonia sp. AU12-08; assembly: GCF_000442475.1. NCBI lineage: Bacteria > Pseudomonadati > Pseudomonadota > Betaproteobacteria > Burkholderiales > Burkholderiaceae > Ralstonia > Ralstonia sp. AU12-08. The sequence goes on from NZ_ASZV01000031.1 coordinate 149,402, forward strand.
CTTCGGCCTTGAACGACGGGCCAATGATCTTGCCGATCGCCGAGTCGTTGCCCTGTGCGCCGCCCAGCGACACCTGGTACCACTCTTCTTCGTGCTTATCGACACCCAGGATGCCGATGTTGCCGACGTGGTGATGGCCGCACGAGTTGATGCAACCCGAGATGTTGAGCGACAGATCGCCCAGGTCGTGCACGTAATCGAGGTCATCGAAGCGCGCTTGAATCGCCTGTGCGATGGGAATCGACTTGGCGTTGGCCAGCGAGCAGAAATCGCCGCCCGGGCACGCGATGATGTCGGTCAGCAGGCCGATGTTGGCGGTGGCCATGCCGTGTTCCTTGGCGAGTTGCCACAGGTCGAACAGGTCGTGCTTCTTCACGTCCGGCAGGATCAGGTTCTGCTCGTGCGCCACGCGCAGTTCGCCGTAGCCGAAGCGCTCGGACCAGTCGGCCACCAGTGCCATCTGCTCAGCCGTGGCATCGCCCGGGGGCAGTGCCGCGCCTGGCTTGAGCGACAGCGTGACGGCGGCATAGCCCGGCACGCGGTGCGGATGCACGTTGCGGCTCACCCAGCGCGCGAACGCCTTGTTCTCCAGCAGGGCCTTCTCGTAGCCAGCGTCGGTGTCGGCCAGCTTTTCATATGCGGGCGGCGCGAAGCATTGCGCCACACGGTCGAACTCGGCCTGCGTGATGGTCGACGGGCCGTCCTTGATGTGCTGCCACTCTTCTTCCACCTGGCGGGCAAATTCTTCCGCGCCAATGGCCTTCACGAGAATCTTGATGCGCGCCTTGTACTTGTTGTCGCGGCGGCCATGGCGGTTGTACACGCGCACAGCAGCTTCAATGTACGACAGCAGGTGCTGCCACGGCAGGTCTTCCTTGATGATCGCGCCAAGGATTGGCGTACGGCCCATGCCGCCGCCGGCCAGGATGCGCAGCAGCGTCTGGCCGTCCTTCTCATAGGCGTAGACGCCGATGTCGTGCAGCTGCGTCACAGCGCGGTCTTCGCGCGAGGCCGACACGGCAATCTTGAACTTGCGCGGCAGGAACGCGAATTCGGGGATGAACGTCGACCATTGGCGCAGGATTTCGCCCAGCGGGCGCGCGTCGATCACCTCATCCGGCGCCACACCAGCAAACTGGTCGGTCGTGATGTTGCGGATGCAGTTGCCCGAGGTCTGGATGGCGTGCATTTCCACCGAGGCCAGCTTGCTCAGGATGTCCGGCACCTCTTCCAGCTTGATCCAGTTGTACTGGATGTTCTGGCGCGTGCTGAAGTGGCCATAGCCGCGGTCGTGCTCGGCGGCGATATGGCTGAGCATGCGCATCTGGTTGGCACGCAGGTGGCCATAGGGAATTGCCACGCGCAGCATGTAGGCGTGGCGCTGGTAGTACAGGCCGTTCTGCAGGCGCAGCGGCAGGAATTCTTCTTCCGTCAGTTCGCCCGAGATACGGCGGCGCACCTGGTCGCGGAACTGCGCAACGCGGTCGGCGACAAGGCGGTGATCGTAAGCGTCGTATTGGTACATGACTGTTCAGTCCAATCCGGTCTATGCCGGCGTGCGATTCAATTGGGGGAAACGATTCTTTGGGTGGCTGCTGCCGTCGGTTCAACGACAGCAGCAACAACCAAGCAGGGTCGGCATGGACCGGATCGGCATAGCGTCCCGCATCACGACACCAGCTTGATGGCCGTGACCGTCAGCGTGGCGGCAAGCGCGCCGCGCACCAGACGTTCCGGCAGATTCTTCGACAGGCGCGCCCCCAGCCAGATACCCGGGATCGAGCCCACCAGCAGCGAGGCCAGCAGGTTCCAGTCGATCGTGCCCAGGTACATATGGCCGAGGCCCGCCACGGCGGTCAGCGGCACGGCATAGGCGATGTCGGTGCCGGCCACTTCGGCGCTCTTCAATTCGGGGTACAGGATCAGGATGAGCGTTGCGCCCACGGCACCGGCGCCGATGGACGATACCGTCACCAGCACGCCCAGCACCACGCCAACGACGATGGTCGCCACGGCCAGCGCTGTGCCCTGCAGGCGGTAGCGCGGGTTGGCGGCCAGCCAGCCCAGCACGCGCTGGCGGAACAGCAGCGAGATCACCGTCAGGATGACCGACACGCCGATCGTCAGGCGAATGAGGCGCATCCACTCGGCATCCAGGTTGCCGGCGCTCTTCAAGACGATCACCGTCACTAGCGCAGCAGGCAGGCTGCCCAGGCAGAGGCGCTTGACGATGTCCCAGCGGATATGCCCGTGGCTGCGGTGCGCAATCGTGCCCACACCCTTGGTCAGCGACGCAAACGCCAAATCCGTGCCCACGGCGGTGGCCGGCGAGAAGCCGAACATCAGCGTCAGCAGCGGCGTCATCAGCGAACCGCCGCCAACGCCCGTCAGGCCGACCAACAGGCCGACCAGCAAACCGGAAACCGTATAGGCGAGCGTCATAGCGCGGGGGAAAAGGGACAGTGAGGGCGTGTTATCACGAAGTTCGAGCATCGTAATGAAGTGGCCTCATATCCCAAACCAATAAAAAATTGTTTGTTTATATGGGCTCGGTTATAAGTAACGATCTGATCGCTCGCTTTTCTTGCATTCGATCGCCAGCCATGAACCTTCACCAATTTCGCTTCGTTCGCGAGGCCGTGCGGCAGAAATTCAACCTGACCGAAGCGGCAAAAGCGCTCTATACATCACAACCAGGCGTCTCCAAGGCCATTATCGAGCTGGAGGAAGAGCTGGGTGTCGACATCTTCACGCGGCACGGCAAGCGCATCCGGGGTCTCACGGAGCCAGGCCGCCGCATCCTGGCCTCGGTCGAGCGCGTGCTGGAAGAGGTTGAAACCCTCAAACGCGTGGGCAAAGACTACGCGGCCCAGGATCAGGGCAACTTCACGATCGCCACCACCCACACCCAGGCGCGCTATGCCCTGCCCAAGGCGATTGCTGAATTCACCCGCAAGTACCCCAAGGTGCGCCTTTCTATTCAGCAGGGCACGCCCGCGCAGATCGCCGAGATGGTGCTGCACGACCAAGCCGACATCGCCATCGCCACCGAGGGCATGTCGCATGTGAAGGACCTGATCTCGATCCCGGGCTACCAGTGGCAGCACGTGGTGGTCACGCCACCCGACCATCCACTGCTCTCGCGCCAGCACCTGACGCTGGAAGACCTGAAGGCATATCCGCTCATCACCTACGACCAGCACTTTGCCGGCCGGCCCAAGATCGACCATGCCTTCGAGCTACGCCAGATCAAGCCGGATATCGTGCTGGAGGCCATCGACGCCGACGTCATCAAGACCTACGTGGAAGTGGGCCTGGGCGTGGGCATCGTGGCCGGCGTCGCCTTTGACCCGGAGCGCGACCGCAACCTGCGCGCCATTCCGGCCGGGCACCTGTTCGGCACCAATGTCACACACCTGGGCGTCAAGCAGGGCGCGTATCTGCGCGGTTTCGTCTACACCTTCATCGAACTGTTTGCGCCGGCGCTCACGCGCAAGCTGGTCGAACAACTGATGTCCGGCGAGCACGAAGCCTACGAGCTCTGATTCGCCTGAAACCTGAATTTTCCGGAGATTGCATGACGACCCGACGTCGCCTGTTGTGTGGCGTGGCGCTCTTTGCGAGCGCTGCCGCCCTTGCCCTTCCTGCCCAAGCTGACATCCGTGTGGGTGTAGTGCTCTCGACCACCGGCCCGGCTGCGGCCATCGGCATCCCCAGCAAGAACACCGTGCAGATGTGGCCTGCCACCATTGGTGGGCAGCGCGCGCAGGTGATCGTGCTGGACGATGCGTCCGACCCGTCGATGGCGGTGCGCAACGTGCGCAAGCTGATCGCCGAAGACAAGGTGGACGTGATCGTCGGCCCGACAATCGTGCCGACGGCGTTGGCTTCGCTTGACGCCGTAGCCGAGGGGCAAACGCCGATGGTCACGCTGGCGGCATCGGCTTCCATCGTCGAGCCGCAGGACGCCAAGCGCCGCTGGGCCTTCAAGATGCCGCAGAACGACTCGCAGATGGCGACGCTCGTCACGCAGCACATGGCAGATAGCGGCGTGCACACGGTCGGCTTTATCGGCTTTACCGATGCGTATGGCGAGAGCTGGTGGCGCGAGTTCTCGAAGCTGGCCGACGTGCGCAAGCTGAAGGTCGTCGCCAACGAGCGCTTTGCCCGCACAGACGCCAGCGTCACCGGCCAGGCGCTCAAGCTGATGGCCGCCAAACCGGACGCCATCCTGATTGCCGGCGCCGGCACGCCGGCTGCCCTGCCCGAGCGCACCCTGGTCGAGCGCGGCTACAAGGGCCGCATCTATCAGACGCACGGCATCGCCAGCACGGAGTTCCTGAAGGTCGGTGGCAAGGACGTGGAGGGCACCCTCTTCCCGACCGGCCCGGTAGTGGTGGCACGCGAGCTGCCGGCCAGCCATCCGGTACGCAAGGTGGCCGTGGAATTTGCCGATCGCTACGAAGCCAAGTACGGCCCCAACAGCGTCACGCAATTTGCGGGCGATGCCTGGGGCGCCTGGCAGTTACTCGATAACGCAACCGCCCGCGCGCTCAAGACCGGCGCACAACCTGGCACCCCGGCCTTCCGCGCCGCCCTGCGCGATGCGCTCGAAACCACGCGTGACCTGACCGTGCCCAACGGCGTGCTGAACCTGAATGCCCAGGATCACCAGGGGTTCGACCAACGCTCGCGCGTGATGGGCATCATCAAGAACGGCCGCTTTGCTTACGCAGGCCCGCGCTAAATCAACACGTAGAGATTCGCCATGACACGCATCGCCTTCATTGGCCTCGGCAACATGGGCACGCCGATGGTCCAGCACCTGATTGCCGCCGGCCACACCGTGCGCGCTTATGTGCGCCGCCCGGAAGCTGCCGACAACGCCCGCGCCATCGGTGCCGAACCGTGCAGCACGCCTGCTGAAGCGGCGCGCGACGCCGAGGTCATCTTTACCAACGTCACCTCCACCGCCGATGTGGAAGGCGTGTTGCTCGGGCCGGATGGCGTTGTCACCGGTGCACCGCGCGGCGCGGTGTGTATCGACCACAGCACGATCTCCGCCGTGGCCACGCGCCGGATTGCAGCCGAGCTGGAAGCCGCAGGGCTGGAGTTTCTCGATGCGCCGGTTTCCGGTGGCACGGGCGGCGCGCAGAAGGCCACGCTGTCGATCATGGTGGGCGGCAAGCCGGAGGTGCTCGAACGCGTGCGCCCGTTGCTGCAACTGCTGGGCACCACCATCACCTACATCGGCGGCCATGGCTCGGGCCAGGTTGCCAAGGCATGCAACCAGATCGTGCAGGTCATCAACATCCAGGGCATTGCCGAGGCCATGCTGTTTGCGCGCGCCCAGGGCACTGATCCGTCGCGCGTGCTGGCCGCCATCGGCCCGGGCTTTGCGGGCAGCCGCATGCTCGACATGGAAGGGCCGAAGATGGCGGAGCGCAACTTTGCCGCCGGCATCGAAGCGCGCCTGCACGACAAGGATTTCGGCCTCGTGCGTGAAATTGCTCAGGAACTGGGCCTGCAAATGCCGGCAATGGAGCTGGTGGCCTCGCAACTCAACACGCTGGTCGCCAACGGCTGGGGGTATGACGATACGGCGTCGCTGCTGCGTGTGCTTGAGCTGCAGAATGCGCAAAAAGCGGGTTGACCGCGCTCCTTCCGCCCTGCCTTGTTTGGCTGGCCGGACTTCTGGCATAATGACTGGCTAAGCTGTACCTGCCCGAGTGGTGAAATTGGTAGACGCAGGGGACTCAAAATCCCCCGCCGCAAGGCGTGCCGGTTCGATTCCGGCCTCGGGCACCAGATTCCAAGCCGCTTCTGTTCATTCAGAAGCGGCTTTTTCATTCTGTGCAGGGCGTCGCGGGGCCATAAAGCCGTTGTCACGAAACACGACCCACCTCGCCGAGGCTCCCACTATGCCGGCCACTCCATTCCGCACGAAGTCGAGTCGCGATTCGACCCAGGCATTCTGGCACGACCCTGCGATGCCCTTCGTCGAGAGCCGCCGCGCCTGCCATAGCCGTGCCTGCTACAAGCCGCACTGCCACCCGACCTACTCCATCGGGGCGGTCGATGACGGCAGCAGCCTATTCACCGGCGCGGCCGATGGCCCAGTCGCGCTGCATCCCGGCACGCTGGTGTTCGTGCCCGCCGCGCGCGTACATGCCTGCAACCCAGCCCCCAACACAGCGTGGAGCTACCAGATGCTGCACCTGGATGCCGACTGGCTGCGAGCGCTCAGGCAGGAGTATGTCCAGGCCAACCCCGTCGACGCCGAGTCCGTGCACATCGTTACCGCGCCGACCGTCTATGCGCGCTTTTGTCAGCTCAACGCGTTGCTGTTCTCCGAAGCCAGCCCATGCGCCAAAGAAGCCGCGCTAATCGAGTTCATTGGCGACTGCGACACCGAACAAGGCTTGCGCATCGAGACCCCCGGCGTTCCCGCGCACTTGGCCAAGCAGATCGAACCCGTACTGGACTGCCTGCGGGCAGCGCCTGCGTCCAACGTGCCCCTGGAGACGCTGGCGCGCCTGGCGGATTTAAGCCGCTATCAGACAATTCGCGCCTTCCGCGCCGTCACGGGCATGACGCCGCATGCCTGGCAACTCAATCACAGAATTAACCTGGCCAGGGAGTCGATACGCGCTGGGACCAGCCTCTCTGACGTGGCGCAATACCTGGGCTTTGCCGATCAAGCGCACTTCCAACGGGTCTTCAAGGCGCATGCGGGCACCACGCCAGGCAGCTTTCGCCCATAACACTGCGATTGCAATTTCCTTCAATACAGAAAACGCCGTCGTCAGCACACTGCGGAAAACAACTCGCACGTGTGCCCCAGATGGAGCAGTTCCTGATCATCGCCGCAGCGCATTTCCTAGCGCTGCTCTCCCCCGGCCCTGACTTCTTCCTGATCGCCCGAACGTCACTATCGGCCGGCTGGTGCGTGGCCAGTGGCGCATGCATGGGTATTGCGCTGGCCAACGGCGTGTTCATCGTTGCCGCGTTCACGGGCACGGCCGCGTTTCGGCCTGACTCGATGCTGTTCCTTGTGCTGCAAGTGGCCGGATGCGCCTACCTGCTCTATCTCGGTGTGCTGTTCGTGCGCCATGCCGGCAGCAGCACGTTGGAGGTGTCGGTCTCGGGCCGTCGCGCAGCCTTCACGCAACCGCTTGTGGCGTGGTTACGCGCGGCCGGCGTGGGTTTTCTCTCGGGCATTTTCAATCCGAAAAACGCGTTGTTCTACGCGAGCCTGGCCGCAATGCTGACCGGGCCGCACGCCAGCGTTGGCTGGAAGCTGATCTACGGGACATGGATGTTCGGCGCAGTGCTGCTGTGGGACCTGCTGATCGCCATCCTGATCGGTAACCAGACCGTGTTGCGACGCTTCACGCGGACGCTACCTTGGCTGGAGCGCATTTCGGGCGTTGTTCTGATCCTGCTCGCGCTGGGCGTCATGATTGTCCTTCTACGCCGGTAGGCCTCCCGAAGCGCTTTGTACGGAGGCGCAAGAACGTTGGCGGAAGACAGCGCTCCGGATAGACGTGGGATAATGGAAGTCTTTGCCCCGGGCGCGGCTCAAGAGGTTGATCGCACGGGCGCGCGAGGGCCTTTATCCGCGTGGCCCGCTCCCACAATCGACCTTCTTCAGTACCCACAATGCCCGCATACCGTTCCAAAACATCCACCGCCGGCCGCAACATGGCAGGTGCGCGCTCGCTGTGGCGCGCCACCGGCATGAAAGACGAAGACTTCCAGAAACCGATCATCGCGGTCGTCAACTCGTTCACCCAGTTCGTGCCCGGCCACGTACACCTGAAGGATCTCGGCCAGCTCGTCGCGCGCGAGATCGAAGCCGCGGGCGGCGTCGCCAAGGAATTCAACACGATTGCCGTGGATGACGGTATCGCGATGGGCCACGACGGCATGCTGTATTCGCTGCCGAGCCGCGAGATCATTGCCGACTCGGTCGAGTACATGGTCAACGCGCACTGCGCCGATGCGATGGTCTGCATCTCGAACTGCGACAAGATCACCCCGGGCATGCTGATGGCCGCCATGCGCCTCAACATTCCGGTGATCTTCGTGTCGGGTGGCCCGATGGAAGCGGGCAAGACCCGCCTGGCCAACCCAGTCACCAAGGCGATCGAGATCAAGAAGCTCGATCTGATCGACGCGATGGTGATCGCCGCCGACACCAAGTACACCGATGAGGAAGTGGCGGAAGTCGAGCGCTCGGCTTGCCCGACGTGCGGTTCGTGCTCGGGCATGTTCACGGCCAACTCGATGAACTGCCTGACCGAGGCGCTGGGGCTCTCGCTGCCGGGCAACGGCACCGTGGTCGCCACGCATGCAGACCGTGAACAGCTCTTCAAGCGCGCCGGCCACCGCATCGTTGAGCTGGCTCGCCAATACTACGAACAGGAAGACGAGCGCGTGCTGCCGCGCTCGGTCGGCTTCAAGGCGTTCGAGAACGCGATGACGCTGGACATCGCCATGGGCGGCTCGACCAACACGATCCTGCACCTGCTGGCGATTGCGCAGGAAGCCGAGATCGACTTTACGATGGCCGACATTGATCGCCTGTCACGCGTCGTGCCGCAGCTGTGCAAGGTCGCACCGAACACGAACAAGTACCACATCGAAGACGTGCACCGCGCGGGCGGCATCATGGCCATCCTGGGCGAGCTGGACCGCGCCGGCAAGCTGCACACCGATGCACCGACCGTGCACGCGCCCACGCTGAAAGACGCGTTGGACCAGTGGGACATCGTCCGCACCTCGGACGAAGCCGTGCAGACGTTCTACCGCGCAGGCCCGGCCGGCATTCCGACGCAGGTGGCGTTCAGCCAGAGCACGCGCTGGCCGAGCCTGGATCTGGACCGTGCAGAAGGCTGCATCCGCTCGAACGAACACGCGTTCTCGAAGGAAGGTGGCTTGGCCGTGCTGACGGGCAACATCGCGCTGGATGGTTGCGTGGTGAAGACCGCTGGCGTGGACGACAGCATTCTCGTGTTCGAAGGCACCGCCCACGTGACCGAATCGCAGGACGAAGCGGTCGAGAACATCCTCGCCGATAAGGTCAAGGCCGGCGACGTGGTGATCGTGCGCTACGAAGGTCCGAAGGGCGGCCCCGGCATGCAGGAAATGCTCTACCCGACGAGCTATATCAAGTCCAAGGGCCTGGGCAAAGCCTGCGCGCTGCTGACAGATGGCCGCTTCTCGGGCGGTACGTCGGGCCTGTCGATCGGCCACTGCTCGCCGGAAGCGGCAGCAGGTGGCGCCATCGGCCTGGTACGTGATGGCGACAAGATCCGCATCGACATCCCCAACCGCACGATCAACGTGCTGGTGAGCGATGAAGAGCTGGCGCGCCGCCGTGAGGAACAGAACGCCAAGGGCTGGAAGCCCGCCAAGGCGCGTCCGCGCAAGGTATCGGCTGCCCTCAAGGCCTACGCCAAGCTGGTCATGTCGGCTGACAAGGGCGCCGTGCGCGACCTGTCGCTGCTGGACGACTGATGTGGCGACGGGCTATGTGCCCAGTTGTCGAAGCCGCTCTCCGGAGCGGCTTTTTTCTTTGTTGATGCCTACCCCACCCTGACTGCAGGTTTCCCCATGATGAGTGTTGGCCCGTTCTCCGTGCACGTGATTGTCGTGGTGCTGGCAGCGTTGATCGCTTGGCTCGTTGCGCGATCGATGCAGCGTGCTGAGCCGAACGGCCCGCGCAAGACAGCAGCCAATCTGTTGCTCGACGCCTTGCTTGTTGGCCTGATTGCCGCACGCCTTGGCTATGTCGCACGCTGGTGGCCAGAGTACCTCGCCACGCCCAGGTCCATCCTCGCGATCGGTGACGGCGGATTCGACTGGTGGATCGGGCTGCCGGCCGCCGTTGTGCTCGTGCTCTGGAAATCGCGTCATGCGCGCGCACCGCGCCGGCCAGCCTTGATCGGCATTGCCGCCGGCATGCTGGCGTGGGCCACGGCACAAGGCACCTTGGCGACGCTGCAGCGTGCCACGCCATCCCTGTCTGCGTTGCAGCTGGAAGGCATGGACGGATCTGCCGTGTCGTTCGACAAGCCCATCGGCAAACCCGTCGTGCTGAACCTGTGGGCCAGTTGGTGCCCGCCCTGCCGACGCGAGATGCCGATCCTCGCCCAGGCACAGTCCGACCACCCCGGAGTCGTCTTCCTGATGGTCAATCAAGGAGAGCAGGCACCCACCGTGCAGCAGTTCCTCGCACAGCAAGGGCTGTCATTCAACCACGTGCTGCTCGACCCGCTATCAGAAGCGATGCAGACCTTCGGCTCACGCGGGCTGCCGACCACGCTGTTCTTCGATGCCCAGGGCAAGCTGGTCGATTCGCACATGGGTGAGATCACTGCCGCGCGCCTCAAAGACGTGGTGGAGCATCGTCTCCAGCCTTAGGGCCCGTTGACGCGGCGGGGCACCGTCAAATCAGTCAATTCTGATATGCGTTACGACTTGTGCCTTCTACAGTCGGGCGCATGAAGACATCGATCCGAAAACTCGTGAGCATCGTGCGCCACGCCGCAAGCGATGCCGTCAGCCCGGCACGGTTTCAACGCAATCTCGATATCGTGGTGCTGGGGCTGATCGTAGCCAGCGTGCTCGTCGTCATGGCCGACAGCGTGCAGGAGTTGCATGTCCCGTACGGCCGCGCGCTATACGTGGCCGAGTGGGCATTCACGCTGCTGTTCACGGCGGAATATCTGTTCCGCTTGCTCACCGCGCCCAAGCCCGTCGCCTATGCGCGCAGCTTCTTCGGCATCGTGGATCTGGTGTCGGTGCTGCCAACCTATCTCGCATTCTTCTTCCCCAGCTTGCACGCACTGATTGACGTGCGCCTGCTGCGGTTGCTGCGCGTGTTCCGCATTCTCGGGCTGTCGATCTATCAAGAAGAAGGGCAAGCGCTGATGCGCGCCCTCACCCGTGCACGCCGCAAGATCTTCGTCTTCATCGGCGGCATGTTCGTGCTCACGGTCATCCTGGGCACGGTGATCTATCTGGTGGAAGGGCCGGAGAACGGCATCACGAGCATCCCGGTGGGCGTGTACTGGGCGGCGGTGACGATGAGCACCACCGGCTACGGCGACCTCACGCCGCAGACACCGCTGGGCAGGCTGATCACGTCATGCGCGATCCTGCTCGGCTACGGCATCATCGCGTTTCCCACCGGCATCATGGGTGCCGAACTCGTAGCGACAGCGCTGGAGCGCAATCGATCACAGAAGCCGGCAACCGAAGTCGATCCGCCGCGATGCCCCTATTGCGGTGGTGCCGTATCTGCGCCCGAATCGACCACCACTTGCACGGCACAGGATGCCGCCGCGCCGCGCAATCTCGACTAGGAATGCACCTGAGTCGATCCGCAAGATAGGACGATTCTCATTTTCCTGCGTCACAGCCTGTCACACACTGGCGTCATCAATCGGCCCCGCCACGGTTGATCGCATCTGCCCCCGATGGGCGTGCTTTGAGAAACCACAGGCGGTTCCTTCCCAGGCCGGGCAGCGGCTTGGGTCTGCACTTCAGTGAATCACTTCAGGAGCTTTCATGATCATTCGTTCTGCTTCCGCCCTGGCGGCAATCACTCTGGCAGCGTTGGCCGGCACGGCATCCGCGCAAGCGCTGCAGGAGAAGAACCTGCCGATGAGCCTGGCCGCCGAGATCGCCCAGCAGGCCGTTCAAGCGTGTGCGGCAGACCACTACAACGTGGCCGTAACGGTGTTGGACCGTACGGGTGTGCCGCGCGCAGTCCTGCGTGCCGACAATGCCGGGCTGCATACGGTCGATGCGTCGCGTCGCAAAGCCTTCACGGCACTGTCGACACGCACGCCCACCGCCAAGATGGCGGAGAACATCCAGAAGAATCCGGCGCTGGCACAACTGACGGCGATCGACGGTTTTCTCGTGCTGGGTGGCGGTGTTCCCATCAAGGCTGGCGACGAAGTGATCGGTGCCGTTGGTGTGGGTGGGGCGCCCGGCGGTCATCTGGATGAAGCCTGCGCATTGAAGGCCATCGAAAAGGTCCAGGCAAAACTGATCTAACGCCGCAGTACCCCTCAATGGAAAAAGGCCAAGCAGTTGCTTGGCCTTTTCTGTTGCATCAGTGATACGTGGCTCAGTCCCACTGCGCCGCAAGACCCTCGGGCGAGACCTCACGTCCGTTGCGCTCAAGCGCGGCAATCTGTGCCATGTCGTCGTCGGTAAGACGCAGCGTCTGCGCAAGCAGGTTGCTGGCGAGGTTCTCGCGCTTGGTCGACGACGGGATCACCGAGTAGCCAAGCTGCATCGCCCAGGCGAGCACGACCTAGGCCGGCGTCGCATGACGCCGCTGCGCGATCGCGCCGATCACCGGATCGCCCAGCACCTTACCGTAGGCCAGCGTCATGTACGACGTGACGTGAATGCCCTCGCGCTGCAGGAACGCCACCAGCTTGCGATTCTGCAGATACGGGCTCAGTTCGATCTGGTTCGTGGCGATGGCGTCTTTGCCAACGGCGGCAATCGCCTGCTGCGTCAGCGCGATGTTGAAGTTCGAGATACCGATCTGCCGGGTCAGGCCCCTGGCCTTGGCATCCGCCAGCGCGGTCATGAACACATCGAGCGGCACGCCGTTGTTGGGTGCGGGCCAGTGGATCAGCGTGAGATCGACATAGTCCGTGCGCAGCTTCGCGAGGCTGTCTTCCAGGCTCGGCACGAGCTTGTCCTTCGCGTAATTGGCGACCCAGATCTTGGTGGTCAGGAACAGGTCTTTACGGCGGACGCCTGAGCCGGCAATCGCTTTGCCCACGTCGGCTTCATTGCCGTAGATCTGCGCGGTGTCGATCGCGCGATAGCCGAGTTCAAGGCCATTGCGGACCGAGTCGATGACAACCTGGTCCTTCAGGCGGAACGTGCCGAGACCGAAAGCGGGAATCTTGTTCATCCTATGCTCCGCAAATCAAATTAAGGGTTCATGGCCACGCGCGTCCGACGCTGCGTGACCTGCAGGCCAACCAATGCCAGACCCGCCGCCGCAATCACCGCACCAACAACCGGCACCGCTGCGTAGCCGAAACCTGCCGAGATGACTGCACCGCCCGCTGCCGCACCCAGTGCATTACCAAGGTTGAATGCGCCCACGTTGACCGACGATGCCAAGCCTGGCGCTTCGGCCGCTGCGCGCATCACGCGCATCTGCAGCGGGGGCACGACGGCAAAGGTGGCGACACCCCACACCAGCAGCGCTGCGGCCGCACCAAGGTGCGTTTTGGCCAGCATGGGGAAGGCAAGCATCGTCACGATCAACAGCACCAGGAAGCCGATCAGGCTGCCATCAAGCGAGCGATCGGCCAGGCGGCCACCCGCAATGTTGCCGATCGAAAAGCCGATGCCGATCAGCACCAGCATTGCCGTCACGAACGCGGGTGAGGCACCGGTCAGTTGCGCAAGCGTCGGGGCGACGTACGTGTAGAGCGTGAACATGGCACCGGCGCCGAGCACCGTGGTGGCGAGCGCACCGAGCACGACCGGGCGCGTGAGCACAGCGAGTTCGGCACGCAGGTTGGGCATCTTGCCCGCCTCGCCCTTCGGCAGGGCGACGAACAGGCCCGCGATGGCGATCAAGCCCAAGCTGGCCGTGGCAGCAAACGACATACGCCAGCCGATCATCTGGCCGAGCCACGTTGCAGCCGGCACCCCGCCCACGTTGGCGATTGTCAGGCCCATGAACATGGTCGCCACCGCACTGGCCTGCTTCTCGCGCGGCACGAGGCTGGCCGCCACCACGGAACCCAGCCCGAAGAACGCGCCATGGTTGAGGCTGGTAACGAGTCGCGCGAGCAGCAACGTCGTGTAGTCCGGCGCGACGGCCGACAGCAGGTTGCCGATGGTGAAGATGCTCATCAGCGCGATCAGCGCCTTGCGGCGCGGCCAGCGCGCCAGCAGCAGCGTCATGATCGGCGCGCCGACCATCACGCCGATGGCATACGCGCTGATCAACATGCCGGCCTGCGGAATCGACACATGTACGCCGTCGGCAATCACGGGCAACAAGCCCATCGGCGAAAACTCTGTGGTGCCGATGCCGAAGGCACCGGCGGCGAGCGCAAGCAGCGGCAGTGTTGCACCGCTGCGCTCGGTGGAGGGGGTGGTTGGGTTCATGTTGATGCTCTCCTAAGACCAGCACGCGGATGGCGATGACCCCAAGGGTGACCGCTTGGCGCAGTGGGAATGGTGCGCAGTGTGCTGGCTTTACCTGTGCGCATAAACCCGCTCTGACAAGAAAGACTCTTGAATCTCAATCAACAATCCAAGGGCATCGTCACGTTGCAATTGGTCTATTCGTCACTTTTCCCACATATGTCATGTCGCGATATATTTCACTCGAAACGTAATGCCACACCATGCCGCCCACCACCCCACTCCCCCTGTCCAAGCAGGATTTCGAGACGCTGTCCGATTTCCGCTATCACCTGCGCCGCTTCCTGCGGGCGTCCGAAGACCTGATCCAGTCCGAGGGGATCACGCCGCTGCAATACCAGTTGCTGTTGCACATCAAGGGCTATGCGGGGCGCGAATGGGCGACCGTGGGTGAGCTGGCTGAGCGCTTGCAGGCCTCGCCACACGGCACGGTGGCACTGGTCACCCGCTGCGAAGAAGCGGGGCTAGTCGAACGTCGCCCGAGCGACGCCGACGCGCGTCAGGTGGAAGTCCACCTCAGCAAGAAGGGCGACCGCCTGGTCGCGCTGCTGGCGGCACTGCACCAGAGCGAGCTGTCCGCCCTCAGCCGCGCCTTCAAGATTCCGCACCTTGAACAACCCGTCGACCCCTCTGCCGAGCAGTAGCGTCATGCCGACCGTCGCCCATCCGAATGCGCATCGGCGTGATTTCGCCACCGACACGACGCTCTTTCGCACCACCGCGCTGGCGGTTGTCATTGCCGCCTTCGCCACGCTGGCGGCGGTGGCGTTGCTCAACCTGATCCGCTTTTTCACCAACCTGCTCTTCTTCCAGACGCTGTCGCTGGCGGACCATTCGCCGGCAGCCAACACGCTGGGGCTGTGGGTGATTGTGGTGCCGGTCATTGGCGGGCTGATCGTCGGGCTGATGGCGCGCTGGTCGGCTCGCTCGACCGCGACACCCTGCTGGCAGGCCAGAAACACGGCGCCACCATGATTGCCGAGCTGATTGGCGCCAACGCACCCGTGATGGCGCTGCCGGATGAAACCTGCCGTATCGTCGCCACGCGCCTGGCCGTGCATGGCTTGGAGCGGTTGCCCGTGGTGGCCGACTCGCAATCGCGCAAGCTGGTGGGAATCGTGTCGCGCAGCGATCTGGTCAAGCCGTCGCTGGCGTTCTTTGAGGAAGAGCAGCGCCGCGAGCGCTTCCGCCGCGGCCCGCTGTCTGGCGCGCGCACGCTGCTAGCGCTGAGGCGCCGGCGCGCTGGCCGGGCAGCGCGTTAAGTCGTCACCCCGCAACGTGCCGGTTGCGCCCGCTCTCTTTGGCGCGGTACAGCGCCAGATCGGCACGTTTGAGCATCTCCGATGCCGTGTCGCCCGCACGATAGCCTGTCATGCCCATGCTGACGGTCATGGTCAGGCCCGTGGGGAAGTTCTCGTCAGGCTCGGCCACGGCGGCGCGCAGGCGCTCGGCCACCTCGGTGGCCTCCTCCAGCGTGGTGCGGCCCATCACAACGGCAAACTCCTCGCCGCCCAGGCGGCCGACAAGATCGCTGCTGCGCAGGGCCCCCGTCGCCAGCGAGGCAAAACGCTGCAGCGCCATGTCGCCCACCGCGTGGCCCCACGTATCGTTGATGCGCTTGAAATGGTCAAGATCCGCCAGCACCAGCACGAGCGGTTCGCCACGATTGTGGGCCCGCGTCAGCACCGTATCGAACAGTGCCAGGAAACGACGCCGCGTCAGCACACCGGTCAGGTGGTCAAAGTGTGCCTCGTTGGCGAGTGCGCTGTTGGTGCGCTGCAGCCGCTGGTTCAGGTGACGCGTCAGGCGGTGATGCTGCCGCTCACGCACCAATGACCACACCACCAGCACAAAGCTCAGCAACACGCTCACGAACAGCAAGAAGCCGATCGCACGATTGCGGTCGTGGTTGGCCACCTGCTGAGACCACGCCGGCAGCGGCTCGGCCACCATGATCGTGAGGTCAGCGCTCGCGTTGCGCGACACGGTCAGCGAGGGTGTCGCCACGCCATCACGCCAGGTCAGCGCGTTGCGCACCTCCGCCGGCACCCAGTTGGGCACGTCAGGGCGTGCCAGCGCCGTTGGCTCGGTTGGGTGATACGGCCACGCATCAAAATCGACACGCTGATACGCGTTGTAGCGCTCGCTTGCGCTCATGTGCTGCAGGCGTGAGTCCGGCAGGATCTTGCCCACCAGCGACGCATCGGTCGACAGGATGATGAGCCCATTCGGGTCGGTCAGCAGCGACGTGGGGTGCGACACCCAGTGCTGCAAGCGCGTGAGACTCACCTTGGTGGCCATCGCCGCCACCAGATAGCCCGCGTCGTTGTACACCGGTGCTGCGAAGAACAAGCCCGGCACGGCAGTCACCATGCCCACGGTGAACTCCTCGCCCAACCCGCCCTGCAGCGCCTCTTTCATATATGGCTGCATGGCCGACTGCACACCAAGGAACGATTCCGCATGGCTCGCGTTGTTGGCCAGCACCACGTAGCCGCGCTGGTTGACAACCCACACGTAGTCCAGCCCAAGATTGCCCGCAGCGGCGCCCAGGAACGCACTGGTGTCTACAACCTCCGGATGCGACAGCGCTTCCTTCGCGCGCGAGCCCTGGTCCATCAGGTTCCAGCGCCGCGTGTCGACACGGTCCACGGCACGGGGGATGGCTTCGATCTGCGCGAGCGTCTGCGGAATGGCGCGCAGCAGCGCCACATCAGCGGTGATCTGGTTCGACATGCCCTCGGCCACCTGCGCAGCCAACTGGCGGCGCGCATCCACCATCTGCTGCACATCGCGCGCGCCCATCGCATCGGCCACCATGTTGGCGGCAACCCAGCAAAGCACCACGCCCACGGCCAAGCCCGCCAGCACGAGTGCAACGCGCGCAATGCGGCGGCGCTCGGAGGAGGTCGACGCGGGGGTTGGCGAAGGCGCGGGCGCAGCCATGTCAGGCCTCAGCTTGCAGGAAGTCGGCCACGGTCGGATAGCGCAGCGTCACACGCAACTCGTGCATCAGCCGTGCGTTGCGCAGTCGGCGCGATTCGCTCATGAAGGACAGCAGCGACGGCTCGATCTGCGCAACGGCTTCGGCCCGGGAGATGCGCGGCGGCCGCGACAAGCCCCGCGCGTCGGCCACGGCATCGAAGTAATCGCCCATGCGCAACTCGGAGGCATCGCTGGCGTGCACGATGCGCTGTGCGCGGCCACGCACCAGTGCAGCAATCAGCGCGCGCGCCAAGTCATCTGCGTGAATGTGGTTGGTGTAGACGTCGTCTTCTGCGCGCAAGGCAGGCGTGCCGCGCTGCAGACGCGCCACCGGCAGGCGGTCAGCGGCATAAATGCCGGGAATGCGCAGAATCGACGTGCGCCAGCCGCCGCCCACACCAAACCAGCGCACCCTGCGTTCCGCCGCCACGCGGCGCTGGGCGCGCGCAGTGGTCGGCTTGACCGGGCGGGATTCGTCCACCCACGCACCGGCCGCATCCCCATAAACGCCGCTGGTGCTCGCGTACACGAACGCACGCGCTTGGAGGCGGGTTTTCAAGCGGCCCGTCAAGCCACCAGACCGACGCGCCCGGTCGGGTAAAATGCGTTGTTTTGTGCCTCGGGGCAGTTGACCCGGACGGGCCAGCGCATGCACCAGTGCGGCGGTACGCGGGTCGTCATCGCCAGCGGATGGCGGCGGCGCCAAGTGCAGCACGCGTGGGCTCAAGGCCCGCAAGCGGCGCAGTGATGCGGCATCGTCCAGGTTGGCCAGAACTGGCACGGCGCCAGCTTCGCGCAGCGGTGCGCGACCTTCCGGGCGCGAGGTGACGGCAAAGACGCGAAAACGCGTGCGCAATAGCGTCAGGCAACGCTGGCCGACATCACCGCAGCCTACGATCAGCACGCGTGGACGCCCCAGGCGGCACATGGCGCGTTGGGTAAATTCAGGTGGCCGGGCGCTTGCCGGGGTCATGATTGGACGTGCCGCAGGATGCGCCACTGAAGGTGCCGCACCTTGGCGGCCAGACACTCTTTTCAACATATTCGGAATTGTAGTATGGCTTATCAGATCAACGTGCTGCCCAGCGGCCGCCAGTTCCAGGCCGAAGACGGCGAGACCATCCTTGCAGCAGCGCTGCGCCAGGGCATCGGCCTGCCGTACGGCTGCAAGAACGGCGCATGCGGCTCGTGCAAAGGCCACGTACGCGAAGGCTCCATCGTGCAGGGCAACCACTCGCCCAACGCGCTCTCCGCCCAGGAAGCCACGGAAGGCCGCGCGCTGTTCTGCTGCGCCACGCCTGCGACTGACGTCACCATCGAAGTGCGCGAAGTACAGGGCGCCGGCGACGTGCCCATCAAGAAGATCCCGTGCCGCGTCGCGTCGCTGGAAAAGGCCGCGCCGGACGTCATCATCGTCAAACTGCAACTGCCTGCCACCGAGCGTATGCAATTCCTGGCCGGGCAGTACGTGGAATTCATCCTGCGCGACGGCAAGCGCCGCAGCTATTCGATCGCCAACCCGCCGCACGAAGAAGGCCCGATCGAGCTGCACATCCGCCACATGCCGGGCGGCGCATTCACCGACTACGTCTTCGGCGCCAAGGAAGGCGCCCCCGCCATGAAGGAGCGCGACATCCTGCGCTTTGAAGGCCCGCTTGGCAGCTTCTTCCTGCGTGAAGAATCGGACAAGCCGATCATCCTGCTGGCCTCGGGCACGGGTTTCGCGCCCATCAAGGCCATCGTTGAGCACGCCCAGTTCATCGGCAGCCAGCGCCCGATGACGCTGTACTGGGGCGGCCGCCGCCCGCAAGACCTGTACATGCATGCGAAGGCTGAGGAATGGGCGCGCACGATCCCGGGCTTCACGTACGTGCCGGTGGTCTCCAACGCCCTGCCCGAAGACGCCTGGACCGGCCGCACCGGCTTCGTCCACCAGGCCGTGATGGCCGACCACCCGGATCTGTCCAACCACGAGGTCTACGCCTGCGGTGCGCCGGTTGTGATCAACTCGGCCCGCACGGACTTTGCCGCCCGGTGCAAGATGCACCCGGACGCGTTCTTCGCCGATTCGTTCACTTCGGAAGCCGACCTGCACCCGGCGGGCTGACGTTGCACAAATCCAAAGATCGTCGAAATTTCGTTTTGACTTGACTTGGCATCCGTCTTATTCTTGCGCCCTATGAACCAAGCCCTGCACCTCCGACGCCGCCGTACGTTGCTCCCTCCGGGAAGCCGCGCGGCTGTCTGCTGATTGCATATCGGGTTCACAGGATTCGACGATCACAAGGCCACGGGGCAACCCCCGTGGCCTTTGTCTTTTTCCAACCAGCGCTTTTCTAGTTTTTCATCTTCCTGCCGCCTTTTTCTGGAGCACTGCCATGGCGTTTGCTGACTACCCCGTCCAGTCCCTGATGTACATCACCAACCGGCCCGAGATCGTCTTCACCGAAGGCAAGGGCTCGTGGCTGACGGATCACAACGGCAAGCGATACCTGGACTTCGTACAGGGCTGGGCCGTCAACTGCCTCGGCCACTCCAACGACGGCATGATCGAAGCGCTTAACGCGCAGGCCAAGAAGCTGATCAACCCGAGCCCGGCCTTCTACAACGAGCCGATGGCCAAGCTGGCCGGCCTGCTGACCGCCCACAGCTGCTTCGACAAGGTGTTCTTCGCCAACAGCGGCGCCGAAGCCAACGAAGGCGCCATCAAGCTCGCGCGCAAGTGGGGCAAGAAGCATAAGAACGGCGCCTTCCAGATCATCACGTTTGACCACAGCTTCCACGGCCGCACGCTCGCCACCATGAGCGCATCGGGCAAGGCCGGCTGGGACACCATCTTCGCGCCGCAGGTGCCGGGCTTCCCGAAGGCGATCCTGAATGACATCGCCTCGGTGGAAGCGCTGATCACCGACGAGACCGTCGGCGTGATGCTCGAGCCGGTGCAGGGCGAAGGCGGCGTACTGCCGGCCACGCCGGAGTTCATGCAGCAACTGCGCGCGCTGACCAAGAAGCACAAGATCCTGCTGATCGTCGATGAAGTGCAGGCCGGGTGCGGGCGTTGCGGCACCCTCTTCGCCTACCAGCTCTCGAACATCGAGCCGGACATCATGACGCTGGGCAAGGGCATCGGCGGCGGCGTGCCGCTGTCGGCCCTGCTGTGCACGGATGAAGTGGCCAGCTTCGAAGCCGGCGACCAGGGCGGCACCTACAACGGCAACCCGCTGATGACGGCCGTCGGCTGCTCGGTGATCGAACAACTGCTGGCCCCGGGCTTCCTGGCTGGCGTGGAAGAGCGCGGCGCCTACCTGCGCAAGCAACTGCTGCAACTGTCGGAAGAATTCGGCCTGGCCGGCGAACGCGGCAACGGCCTGCTGCGCGCCCTGCTGCTCGGCAAAGACATCGGCGGACAACTGGTCGAAGCCGCACGCGAGATGAACCCGACGGGCCTGCTGCTCAACGCGCCGCGCCCGAACATCCTGCGCTTCATGCCGGCGCTGAACGTGACGACCGAAGAAATCGACACGATGATCGGCATGCTGCGTACCTTGCTCAAGGCGCACGCTTAAGCTTCAACGCATCACCCGGGGCGGCGCGCAACGCGTCACCCTCCTCCGCTGTTTCCCACCCTGAGGTTTGCCATGGCCGCAACGCATGTTGTTCCGGCCACGGGGATCGTTTTGTCTGACGATTCCGCGTGGCTCCCGCTGGACCAGATCTATGGTTTTCTCTCGCAGGAAACGCATTGGGCCCGCGGCCTGCCCCGTGCGGTGTTTGACCGATCGATCGCCAACTCGCTGTGCTTCGCGGCCTATCGCCTGAACGACGACGGCACACACGGTGACCTCGTGGGCTTTGCTCGCGTCATCACCGATCGTGCGACGTTCGCCTACCTGTGCGACGTGTTCGTACTGCCCGAGTGGCGCGGCAAGGGTGTCTCGCACGCGCTGATGGATTTCCTGCGTGAGCACCCCGAACCGCAGAGCCTGCGCCGCACGGTGCTGGTCACCACGGGTGCCGACTGGCTCTATCGCAAGCATGGATTTACCGATGTGCCCGAGGGGATCGGCTTCATGCAGCTGCATCGGCCGAACATCTACAAGACGGCAGCCGCCTGAAACGTAGGGCACACGCCAAAGAAAAAGCCCCGCAGTTGCGGGGCTTTCTCATGGTACTGCGAGATGCTTATTCGCCCAGGTAGGCGGCACGCACCTTCGGATCATCCAGCATCTGCTTGGCATCACCGCTCATGGTGATGAGACCGGAGTCCATCACGTAGCCGCGGTGTGCTGCCTGCAGTGCCAGGCGCGCGTTCTGCTCAACGAGCAGCACGGTCACGCCTTGCGACGAGATATCGCGCACGACCTCGAAGATCTTCTCCACCATGATCGGCGAGAGACCCATCGACGGCTCGTCCAGCAGCAGCAGCTTCGGTTGGCTCATCAGCGCACGCGCCATGGCCAGCATCTGCTGCTCGCCGCCCGACATCGTGCCGGCCAACTGGTTTGCACGCTCCTTCAGGCGCGGGAAGATGCCGAACATGCGGTCGATGTCGGCCTTGATCTGCGCCTCGTCGTTGCGCGTGAAGGCACCCATCTGCAGGTTCTCGACGATGGTCATGCGCGCAAACACGCCGCGGCCTTCCGGCACCATCGCCAGGCCCTGCTTGAGCAGGTTGTAGCTCGGCACGCCCTTGATGGACTTGCCCAGATACTGCACGTCGCCGGCGGCCCAACCCTGCAGGCCGGTGATGGCCTTCATGGTGGTCGTCTTGCCGGCGCCGTTGGCACCGATCAGCGTGACCAACTCACCTTCGCGAATCTCCAGATCCACGCCCTTGACTGCCTGGATGCCGCCGTAGGCGACCTTCAGGCCGTCGATCTTCAACATTACTGGTTTCATATTCCGCTCCTCCGCATCAGTGCGCCGATGCGCCGAGGTAGGCCTCGATCACGGCCGGGTTGCTCTGCACTTCCTGCGGCAGGCCTTGCGCGATCACCTTGCCGTAGTCCAGCACGGTCAGGCGGTTGCACAGGCCCATCACCAGCTTCACGTCGTGTTCGATCAGCAGGATGGTTTTACCGTCGGAACGGATCTTGTCGAGCAGGCCACGGAGTTCCACCTTTTCCGTGGCATTCATGCCCGCAGCCGGTTCGTCCAGGGCCAGCAGCTTGGGCTGCGTGGCCAGGGCGCGCGCGATCTCCAGACGACGCTGGTGACCATACGACAGGTTGCGCGCCGTGTAGTTGGCGTACTTGCCAATACCGACATACTCCAGCAGGTCGTGCGCCCAGTCTTCGATGGAGGCTTCTTCCTCGCGTGCGGACTTGGTGCGGAACACTGCGCCGATCAGGCCGGCCTTGGTACGCACGTGGCGGCCGACCATGACGTTTTCCGCCGCAGTCATGTCGCCAAACAGGCGGATGTTCTGGAACGTACGCGCAATACCGGCCTTGGCCACTTCGTGCACAGCGGTCGGCTGGTAGGGCGTACCGCCCAGCACGAACTCACCTGCGTCGGGCGTGTACAGGCCCGTGATGACGTTGAAGAACGTGGTCTTGCCGGCGCCGTTCGGGCCGATCAGACCGTAGATTTCGCCTTCGCGAATTTCCAGGCTCACGTCGGACAGCGCTTGCAGGCCGCCGAAACGCTTCTGCACTCCTCGGATCGAGAGGAGGACGTTGTTATTGCTCATGTGCGTGCCTCCATCAGATACGGGACAGTCCACCAGCCCGCTGCTTTTGCGGACGGTCTTCCTTGCGCGGCGAGGGCCACAGGCCCGACGGGCGATACAGCATCACCCCGACCATCGCCAGGCCGAACAGCAACTGACGCAGCACTTCCGCTTCCACGATCACATGGCCGAACAGCTTGTTCTGTACCGGCTCGGCCAACGCACGCAGCAACTCCTGGAAACCCACCAGCAAGATGCCGCCCAGGATCACGCCCGGGATATGGCCCATGCCGCCAAGCACCACGATCGCCAGAATGTAGATCGACTCCCACAGCACGAACGATTCCGGTGACACAAAGCCCTGGAACGACGCGAACATCGCCCCCGACACACCACCGAACGACGCGCCCATGGCAAAGGCCAGCAGCTTGATGTTGCGGGTGTTGATGCCCATCGCCTTGGCAGCGATTTCATCTTCACGCAGCGCCACCCATGCACGACCGATACGCGAGTTCTGCAACCGCAGGCACACGATGATGATGATCGCGGCCAGGAGCACGAACAGGTAGTAGTACATGTAGACCGAGTCGAAGCGGATGCCGAAGAAGTCATGGCGCTTCGAGAAGTCGAACCCGAAGATCTTGACCGGCTCGATCAGGTTGATGCCCTTCGGACCGTTGGTGATGTTCACTGGGCGGTCGAGGTTGTTCATGAAGATCCGGATGATTTCACCAAAGCCCAGCGTCACGATGGCGAGATAGTCACCGCGCAGCTTCAGCACCGGCGTGCCCAGCAAGATGCCGAACAACGCCGCCAGCCCGGCACCCAGCGGGATCACCCACCAGACGATGAGGTGCAGCCCATTGGGAAACAGGTTGTGGATCCACTCGAACTGGTTGGACAGGTGCGGCGAACCCAGCAACGCCATCATGTAGGCACCCACCGCGTAGAACGCGATGTAGCCCAGATCGAGCAGGCCGGCAAAGCCCACCACGATGTTCAGGCCCAGGGCCAGCATGATGTACAGCAGTGCGAAGTCCAGCACGCGCACCCAGTAGTTGCCACCTGCGGCACCCACGATGAACGGCGCAAAGATCGCGAGGATCAGGAAGCCGTAGAGCGCGGCGCGCGTCTTCATTGGCGCTTTGAAGTTTTCTGTCATGGCGCTCCCCTTATGCGCGGTCCGCAACGCGTTCGCCCATGATGCCGGACGGGCGGAACAGCAGCACGCCAATCAGCACGATGAACGCGAACACATCTTGGTAGTTCGAACCGAACACACCGCCAGTCAGGTCCCCAATGTAGCCGGCACCCAATGCCTCGATCAGGCCCAGCAGCATGCCGCCAACCATGGCGCCTGCCAGATTGCCGATGCCGCCCAGCACTGCGGCGGTAAACGCCTTCAGACCCGGGATGAAGCCCATGTAGAAGTGGGCGTTGCCGTAGTTGGTCGCCATCATCACGCCTGCGACGGCTGCAAGGGCAGCGCCGATCATGAACGTGGCGGAGATCACGAAGTTCGGATTGACGCCCATCAGGCCTGCCACACGCTGGTTCTCGGCGGTAGCGCGCATGGCGCGGCCGAGCTTGGTGCGGTTGACCAGCAGGATCAGCCCGATCATCACCAGGATAGCCACCACGATGATGACGATTTCCTTGCCGGTGATGGTCGCGCCCGTAGAGCCGATGTCGATCGGGTTAGAGGGCAGCAGTTGCGGGAAGGTCAGCGGGTTACGCGACCAGATCATCATCGCCAGGGTCTGCAGCACGATCGACACGCCGATGGCGGTGATCAGCGGAGCCAGACGCGGCGCATTGCGCAGCGGCCGGTAGGCAACCCGTTCGATGGTGTACGCCACGATGGCACAGACCGGCATTGCAAACAGCAGCGCAATGACGAGCGTGAGCCAGTCAGGCAGATTGGGGAAGTACTTCTGGAGGAAGTTGATGGCAGTCAGGGCAGACATTGCACCGACCATCAGGACATCGCCGTGGGCGAAGTTGATGATGCCGAGAATACCGTAGACCATGGTGTAGCCCAGTGCGATCAGCGCGTAAATGCTGCCGAGCACCAGACCGTTCACGATCTGCTGGATAAAGATATCCATGAGAACAGCTCCTGCTATGCCTTGCTTTGTTGTAGGCGACGGGATGGCGTGCCCGCAAGGTATGCGATCAATCGGATGGGTAAGGTGAGGTTGCTGGTAAGCGGCCTGCCGACACGCCCATGGTGAGGGCCTTGTTTCACTGGCGAGGCTATAAAAAACGGCACCGCAAGGGTATGCGCGGTGCCGTTTTTAAGGGCAAATCGTAATGAGAATCGCCCTTCGATTACTGATTACATCTTCACAACGTCAAGGACGGTCTTCTTCTTGTCCTTGTAGTTGTACAGGGTGATGGAGCCTTGCTTCAGGTCACCCTTCTCGTCAAACGAGATGTTGCCGATCACGCCGTTGTAGTTGGTTGCCGGCATGGCAGCCAGGATCTTGGCCGCATCGGTCGAGTTGGCACGCTTCATCGCGTCGATGATCACGTTGACAGCGTCATACGTGAACGGTGCGTAGATCTGCACCGGCGTGTGGAAACGGTCTTGGTACTTTTTGTCGAAGTCCGCGCCCTTTTCCATCTTCGACAGCGCCAAGCCTGCTTCCGAGCAGACGATGTTGTCGATGGCGTCGCCCGCCAGTTCAGCAACCTTGTCGGTACACACGCCGTCGCCGCCAACGATCTTGGCCGTGATGCCCAGTTCCTTGGCTTGCTTGGCGAACGGACCGCCGGTGGCATCCATACCGCCGTACATGATCACGTCCGGCTTCTTGCCCTTGATCTTGGTCAGAATAGCCTTGAAGTCGGTGGCCTTGTCGTTGGTGGCTTCACGTGCCACCACGTTCACGCCGTCGGCCTTCGCGGTCTTCTCGAACTCGTCGGCCAGGCCCTTACCGTAGGCAGTGGCATCGTCAACGATGGCCACGGTCTTCGCGCCCAGGGTCTTGGCGGCGTAGTTGGCCAGTGCCGGACCTTGCTGCGCGTCGGTCGCAACCACGCGGTAGGTCGTCTTGAAGCCTTGCTTGGTGTAGTCGGGGTTGGTCGACGACGGCGAGATCTGCACGATGCCTGCATCGCTGTAGATCTTGGAAGCCGGGATCGAAACGCCCGAGTTCAGGTGGCCGACGATGGCAACAACGTGCTCGTCAACCAGCTTCTGCGCCACGGCGGTGCCGGTCTTCGGGTCGCCCGCATCGTCTTCACCGACCAGTTCCAGCTTGATCTTCTTGCCGTCGATGGTCAGGCCTTCCTTGTTGGCTTCTTCAACGGCCAGGCGTGCACCGTTTTCGTTGTCTTTGCCAAGGTGAGCAATACCGCCCGTGAGCGGAGCCGCGTGACCGATCTTGACGACGGTCTCGCCGCCGCCAGCAGCAGCGGCCGGAGCCGACGTTGCTGCAGGTGCAGCAGCTTGGTCTGCGGGCTTTTCCTCGTTCTTACCGCAAGCTGCTACGAGTGCCACGGCAGCCGCAAGCGGCAGAACTTTGGCAAACTTGATTTGCATGAGTGATCTCCTAGATCTCGCAAGAGCAAGAAGAGCGTCCTGCCTCCCGGCCGCTCCCCCTGCGCCGATTGTTTCAATTTGAAACGCGCGAATTGTATCCCCTTTTTTTGCGGATGCAATACGCGTCGCAACAACGATTTTTACAGTAACTACGCCGCTTTACGGGCTTTCCCCAATGCCCAAACAGGCGTCATTTCGCGCAGGCATTCGCGAATGGCAGGCAGATATATCAAGAAGCATGCCAGAGTAGGGGAAACCCTGTACCGGTGCGGCTTGGCGGGCGATCCGCACGGTAAATCAAGGCTTTACAGGCATTGAAGCCGTTTTTGCGATGCACAAAACAAAACGGCCACTCCAGTTTGAGTGGCCGTTCGCATGTCAAAAGCGCTTTATGCACCGCATTAGGGCGCACCGCTTTTGTGCGCGCATTCCCCACAATTAAGTGGGCATTTACATAATCGACTTCAATTGATTTGAAGTCCCCTCGGAAGAGGGAAGGACATGTTTTCTTGAATGCCCTCGAGCGGACGCACGGTGCGCGCACCCAGCGCCTTGAGTCGATCGACGATCGACTGCGCGAGCTCTTCCGGTGCCGAAGCGCCCGCCGTCAGGCCCACGCGGCGCTTGCCGGCCACCCACTCGGGCTTCACCTGCTCGGGCGTATCCACCATATAGGCAGGCACGCCGAGCTTCTCGGCCAGTTCGCGCAGGCGATTCGAGTTAGAGCTGTTCGGGCTACCCACCACGATGACCACCTCCACCTGCGGCGCCATGAACTTCACAGCGTCCTGGCGGTTCTGCGTGGCATAGCAGATGTCCTGCTTCTTGGGTTCGTTCACGGCAGGAAAGCGCGACTTGATGGCGGCCACGATCTCCTGCGTCTCATCCACCGACAGCGTGGTCTGCGTGACATAGGCCAGTCGCGTCGGGTCCTTCACCGCGAGATGCGCCACGTCATCGACGGATTCAACAAGCAGCATGCCGTCGTTGGCCTGGCCCATGGTGCCCTCCACTTCGGGGTGCCCCTTGTGGCCGATCATGATGATCTCGAAGCCCTGTGAGCGCATCTTCGAAACCTCGACGTGCACCTTGGTCACCAGAGGGCAGGTCGCATCGAACACACGCAGACCGCGCGCCTCTGCCGCCTCGCGCACTGCGCGGGACACGCCATGCGCGCTGAAGATGACCGTGCCGCCCACCGGCACATCGTCCAGCTCCTGCACGAACACCGCACCCTTGTTGCGCAGATCGCTCACCACATAGGCGTTGTGCACGATCTCGTGGCGCACGTAGATGGGCGCGCCAAACAGCTGCAACGCACGCTCGACGATCTCGATGGCGCGGTCCACGCCAGCACAGAAGCCACGCGGCTGCGCGAGCAGAACCTCAGCATCGATCTGGGTGACTGGGTCGACCGGGGTGTTCATGGCGGTGCTCATTAGAGAATGCCGATCAGCTGGACTTCAAACAGAATGGTCTGCCCAGCCAGCGGGTGGTTGAAATCGAACAGCGCGGAGGTCTCGCCAATCTCTTTGAGTACGCCAGCGTATTTACCACCGCTCGGCGCGTTGAACTCGACGAGATCGCCCGGCTGGTAATCCTCTTCAAACGAGGAGTTCTCACGCAGCGTGGCCAGCGACACGCGCTGCAGCAGCTCCGGATTGCGCGGACCAAATGCATGCTCGGGCGCTAGGCGGAACGTCGTGCGCTCGCCCTCACGCATGCCAAACAATGCCTGCTCCAGCGTCGGCGCCAGTTGGCCCTGACCAAGCAGCAACGTTGCGGGCTTGTCACCAAAGGTGGTAACGACGTCCGTATCGTTCTCCAGGGCGACGCGGTAGTGCAGCGTCAAATAGGAATCCGCCCCAACTACCTTGCCCGCGTCGCTTGCCGACGCCTGATTCGTCAAATCTTGCACGCTCAACCTGCTTGACCAAAAAGTAACCCGTTATTGTACGTCAGCCCTCCTCTCGGTCGCTGGCGCGGCGCCTGCTCCACACAGGCTGCATGCGGGCAATCAGCGCCCGCCATCCCAACACTATCTATATGGCAATTGTCGACTGGCCCGTCCACGAGCGGCCGCGTGAAAAACTGCTCGCCCACGGTCCCGCAGCACTGTCCGATGCGGAACTGCTGGCCATCTTCCTGCGCGTGGGCATGCCCGGCAAAAGCGCCGTCGACTTGGCGCGCGAACTGCTGACGCATTTCGGCTCGCTCGGGCGGCTGTGCCACGCCTCGCAACAGGAGTTCTCGTCGATCAACGGCATGGGGCCGGCCAAATACGCGCAATTGCATGCGTTGCTGGAAGTGGCCCGGCGTGCACTCAAAGAAGACATCACCCATGGCCAGGCCTTCGATTCTCCACAGAGCGTGAAGGATTTCCTGCGCCTGACGCTGGGCCACCGCCCGCACGAGGTGTTTGCCTGTCTATTTCTGGATGTGCGGCACCGGCTGATTGCCTGGGAGGAGTTGTTCCGCGGCACGCTGACCGACCCTACGGTAGACTATCCGCGAAATTAATATTGGTCCCGAAATAGCACATGAATTCCGGCCGCCGCGTCATCTCATACACACGATTCTCCTCGCGGAAACAGGCGGCGGGACACAGTTACGCGCGGCAACTCGAAGCTGCACAAAAATGGTGCAAAGAGAACGGTTACACACTAGACGAGAGTGATCGCTACCGGGACTTGGGCGTTTCCGCGTATTCGGGCAGAAATTCTGAGACCGGAG